>CAVIKW010000001.1:0-61341 GCA_963643375.1 Flexilinea sp.
GGTTTATTACGATGGATATTATTATGTTTATTTCGGTCCTGTTCCGGTGCTGACTGTGATCCTGCCTTACCGCCTGCTGACAGGTGAATATCCGGAGACGGATTATGTCTCGCTCGGGTTCGCGCTGCTGTTTCTGCTCGGTATCGCGCATCTCTACAGCCGTCCGGTTCGACGCTTTTTCCCGCGTATCCCGTACGCCCTTTATTGGCTCGGTTTGGCGGCACTGCTGACGGCTTTGAACGTCACCTGGTGCCTGCGGCGCGGATTCGTGTATGAACTCGCCATTCTTTCGGGCGTCTGTTTCGCTGTCTGGGCGGTGTATCTCCTCTTCGCCGCGTTCTCCGCGCGGAAGCTCGGCCCGCTGTGGGCCGCCGGCTCCGGTCTCTGCGCCGGGCTTGCGGTGGGATGCCGCCCGACAGCGGTGCTGATCGCGCCGGTGCTTTTTGTTACCGGGTTCTTCCTCATGAAGGAAGACGGTCCGCTGAAACGGAAGGGTAACGTCGTCCGCGCGGTGCTCTTTCTGCTGCCTTATATCGCCTGCGGACTCGCTCTGATGAAGTATAACTACGAGCGTTTTGACAATCCCTTCGAGTTCGGCACAACGTATCAACTGACGGTCGAGAACCGTGCCACGGGACTGCCGTTGACCGGCGTATACGGACGGGCGATGTCTGTCCTCAGCAGTCTGTTCCAAACACCGACCTTCGACACGGAGTTCCCTTTTATTCATCTGCAGTACTCCGATTTTGCTTACAACGGCAAACTCCAGAATCATTATCAGGTGCTGGGGCTCTTCTGCTTCCCGCTTATGTGGCTGATCTTCCTTCTCCCGAAGGCCTTCCGCAGACTGAAACGTCACGGTGCGGTGCTGCCGGCGTTCATGATCTGCTGCCTGATTTCCGCGGCGGCGATCTGCTTCACGGGTTCGGCATTCAGTACGGCGCAGCGCTACATTACGGACTACGCCTGGCTGACCGGGATTGCGGCGGTGATGATGCTCTTCTGCCTGTATGAAAAGTGCACGGAAAGCGGATGGACGCTGCCGGTGGAGAGCTTCACGATGCTCTGCTTCCTCGTCGGGCTTGCTTTCTTCGCCGCGCTGGCTGTCACGGGTGAAAGTGAGTGGTTCAAGCTGATCAATCAGTTGGAATATGACAAACTGCGTTACGCTTTGTCGCCTTGGCTTTGATGGATAATGGATGGGATGATGAATAAGAAACGAACATTCGGATGGGCGGACGTGCTGCTGATTATCGGGATCGTCTGCTGCCTGTGTGTCGCGCTCTGCCCTTATACGCGGATGCGGGCGCTCGCGGATAGTTTCGCGGCGGACGGCTCCATGGAGCGCATGACGCCGTCGTTCGCGCTGGTTCTCCGCTGTGTTGCCGGCGGCTTCGGCATGCTGTTCCTCGGCATTCTGATCTGGCACCGCCTCTCCCCCGCGAACTGCGGCGCCTTCTTCACGTCGCTTGTACGCCTGCCGGGGCGGCTGGTTCATGACTTCGTGCCGTTTTGGAAGGATTTCGGCCGCGCTTGGCATTTATCTAAGGGCAGCGCCGTTGTCCTTGGCCTCATCACGCTCGCGGGCATCATCGTGCGGGCGATGCAGCTTTCCGCCCCGCTCATGCACGACGAAGCGTATTCCATGGCCATCTGGGGACGCGGCAGCCTGCTCTTCGCGGTCAGCGACTACCACCTGCCGAACAACCACGTCTTCCATTCGGTTCTCGTCAACCTGATCTATCATCACCTCGGCAAATCCTCGGCGTGGCTGCGGATGCCGGTCTTCCTTTCCGGCTGTGTCTTGATCCCCGCGATTTTCATGCTCGGCAAGGCTTTCTATAATGAACGCGTCGGCTTGACCGCGGCGGGATTCACCGCCTTCGCGCCGTTCCTGATCTTCTATTCCTACAACGCCCGCGGTTACGAAATGCTGACGACGCTGAGCGTCGTGACGGTGACGCTGGCGCTCTATCTCAAGCGGCATAACAACATCTTCGGTTGGTTCCTGCTGATCCTGCTCTCCGGCCTGAACTTCTTCACCCTGCCGATCGCGCTGTATCCCTTCGGCGGGATTTGCGTCTGGCTGCTGTTGAATGTGGTCTTCCATGACCCCGCGCGGACGGCATACACCCGCGGACGGCTGTTCAAGTACCTCATCACGATGGGGCTTTGCGTCTCCGCGCTCTCGATCCTGCTGTATGTCCCGCTCCTGCACTACTCCGGTGTGGAGAGCTTCTTCGGCAATCAATACATCGGCGGTGTGGACGCCGGGGCCTTCGGCTCGACCATGCGCTCCCGCCTGATTGACAATCTGCACGCCTTCTGCGATACGCTGCCGCTGTTCGTCTGCGTATTGCTCGGCGTCGGTTTGATCGCGAGCCCCTTCGTCTTCAAACGAACCTCCTCCGAACGCGTATCCTTCGGCGCGGCGCTGCTGCTGTGGATGGCGCTCGTCATCCCCGTTCAGAAGCCGAACCTTTGGCCGCGCACGCTGCTCTTCCTGCATCCCTTCGTCATTCTCTGGGCCGCCTCCGGGCTTTCCGCCCTCCTCGGGCTGATTCCCGACCGGCGAATCGCTTCCGCCGCGGCCGCGCTGCTGATTGTCTGCGCGGCGGGCTCACAGTTCAAAACCGCGGTGAAGAACTGCGGCGTCGTCAGCGAGGATGAACAGGCGGTGCGGATCCTGCTCGAACGCGAGGGTGAGAATGTTGACAATGTTCATTTCGTCACCGCCGCGGAGGACAACGCGCCGATTTGGATGTACGCGGATTATTACGGTATCGACAAAGGCATCTTTGACAAGACGCGGACGTTCAACACCATCTACGCCTTCGTCAACCCGAACACCGACTCTTACAACGCCCCGCTGACGCTGGACGACCTGCTCGACCGCTTCGGCCCGGGCAACAACTTCATCGACAAGTCCACCGAAGAAATTCTGATGGAGACACCGGACGGCATCCTCTACCGCTACGAAGGCAGGGAGTCCGCCATCGTGAAAGGCTACGGAACCATCCCCGAAAACCCGAACGAGAGAGAACCTTGAGTCTTTTGATAGCTTTTGGAAGCTTTGACGGATATAATGATAAGCATGGAAAAAAAGAAGTTCTATCAGTTGAGCGTAAGCGAACGGCTGGAGGCCCTTCAATCGGAAGGCATGATCACCGCCGATGACATCCCGGCGCTGCTGGGAACAGCGGGCCCGGATTTGGACACCGCGGATCACATGATTGAGAACGTCATCGGTCTTTACGCTCTGCCCATGGGCGCCGCGCGGAATTTCATCATCAACGGAAAGCCGTACACGGTCCCGATGGTGGTTGAGGAACCGTCGGTCGTGGCGGCCGCTTCCAACGGCGCGCGGATCGCTGCCTTGGGCGGCGGGTTCACCGCGGACGCAGACGAACCCCGCATGATCGGCCAGCTGCAGATCGTCAATGTCGCCGATATTGACGGGGCGGCCGACTCCCTGAACGGCGCGAAGGCTGAACTTCTGAACGCGGCGGCGGAAAGCTGCCCGAATCTCATCCGCCGCGGCGGCGGTCCGGTTGATATCGAGACGCGGATCCTGCGTGAGACCGCTGTCGGGCCGATGCTCGTCCTGCATCTCGTTATGGACGTACGGGATGTCATGGGCGCGAACCTGATCAACACCGCGCTGGAAGCAATTGCTCCCGCCGTGGAACGCGTCAGCGGCGGTGAAGTGCGCCTCCGCATTTTGTCAAATCTCGCCGACAGGAGACTCGCGCGGGCGGAATGCCGCGTGCCGGCTTCCGCGCTGGCGTTCAAGGAATATGACGGCGAGACCGTGCTTTCACGAATCCTCGAAGCCGCTGCCTTCGCCGAAGCGGATCCCTACCGCGCAACTACGCACAACAAAGGCATCATGAACGGCATTGACGCCGTCACCCACGCGGTCGGGAATGACTGGCGCGCGGTGGAAGCCGGGGCGCACGCTTGGGCGGCTCGGGACGGTGTGTACCGTCCGCTGAGTCATTGGAGCCGCGACCCCGAAAGCGGCTGCCTGGTCGGGAAGATTGAGCTCCCGCTGGCGGTCGGCACGGTAGGCGGCGCGACCCATGTGCATCCGGGTGCCGCCGCGGCGCTGCGTATGCTCGGCGTGTCGGATTCGCGTGAGCTGGCTTGCGTGATTGCTTCTGTCGGTCTGGCGCAGAACTTAGCGGCGCTGAAGGCGCTTTCCACGGAAGGCATTCAGCGCGGGCATATGAGCCTCCACGCCAAGCAGTTCGCCTGCGCGGCCGGGGCTTCCGGCGCTTTGGCGGATCGCATTGCCGCGCGGATGATTCAAGAGAACCGCATTTCCGCGTCCTATGCCGCGGAACTGTTTGAGACAGAGAAGAATAAGGACGAAAGCCTATGATGATCATGAAACCTGAAAATCCCGTCGGAATCTTAGGGTACGGCGCCTACATTCCGCGCTACCGCGTCACCGATGCCGAAATCGGGCGGGTGTGGCATGACGGCGCCCGCGGACTGATCAAAGAGAAGTCCGTGCCGGGTCCGGATGAGGATGTCATCACGATGGCGATTGAAGCGTCCCGCAACGCGCTCAAGCGCGCCCAAATAGACCCGCAGGAGCTGCGGGCGGTATGGATCGGCTCCGAGTCGCATCCCTACGCCGTGAAGCCCAGCGGCACGATCGTCTCGGAAGCTATCGGCGCGGGACCGTCCCTCTCCGCCGCGGATATGGAATTCGCCTGCAAAGCGGGGACGGAAGCTCTGACCATGGCAATGGGCCTCGTCGGCTCCGGCATGGCGCGGTACGCGCTGGCCTGCGGCATGGATACCGCGCAGGGACGCCCGGGCGATGTCCTGGAATACACAGCGGGCGCGGGCGGCGCTGCCGTCATTGTCGGCCCCGCGGAGGAATCCGCGGCGGTCATTGACGGGGTTTATTCCTACGTGACGGATACGCCGGATTTCTGGCGCCGTCAGCATGAGAAATACCCCGAACACGGCCAGCGTTTCACCGGCGAACCCGGCTATTTCCATCACGTCGGCGAGGCGATTGAAGCCTATTTTGAGGAAACCGGGACGAAGGCCTCGGATTACCGTTTCGCCGTCCTGCATCAGCCGAATCAGAAATTCCCGCAGAAGGTCGCGAAGGATCACGGCTTCACCCCCGAACAGATCGAAACCGGTCTGCTCTCCCCGGTCATCGGCAACACCTACTCCGGTGCTGTCCTGCTCGGCATTACCGCCGTTCTGGATATCGCGGAGCCGGGCGACAAAATCTTCTGCGCCAGCTTCGGCTCCGGCGCGGGCTCCGATGCCTTCTCCCTGACGGTCACGGACCGCGTCAAGGAAATCCGCGGACTGGCGCCGTTCACGCAGACGTATATCAAACGCCGCACGGAGATCGACTACGCGCTTTACGCCAAATTCCGCGGCGAATATGTGATGAAGTAGGCTGCTATGCGGGATGACGATCACATCATCATCGCCGGCCTCGGGCAGGTCCCCGTGGCTGAGCACTGGGACGACAGCATCCGCTCCATGGGCGCGGCTGCCGTTCGCGCGGCGCTTGCGGACAGCGGCGGGCTTGAACCGCAGTCGCTGTTCGTCGGCAATGCCTTCGCGCCGATCCTCTCGCATCAGTCGAATCTCGGTGCCTTGATCGCGGACGCCGCGGGCATCAGCGGCGTGGAAGTCTGCTCTTATGAAGCGGCCGGCGCCTCCGGCGGCGCGGCTGTCCGCGCGGCGTATCTGGCGGTCAAATCCGGGTACGTGGATACCGCGGTCGCGCTCGGTATTGAGAAAATCACCGAGAACACCGGCGAGAAGGCGAATCAGACGCACGACCTCGCCTTGAACTACGAATATGAAACCATGATGGGGATGTCCGTCGCTTCCGGCGCGGCGCTGCTGGCGCGGCGCTACCTGGTGGAGTTCGGCTTGGATCGCGACGTCCTCGACTGCATGTCCCTGAACGCCTACAGCCAGGCGTGCGGCAATCCCAACGCGCTCTATCATCTGCGCCTGAATGACGAGAAGATCCAAAAACAGGGCATGGCGAACAATCCGCTGGGGATGTATGACTGCGCGGCACTGTCCGACGGCGCGGCCGCGGTCGTGATTACACGGAAGGAATGCCTCCCGACGTCCTTGGACCACGCGCCTGTGCGCCTGATCGGCAGCGCGACCGCCATCGCGCCGCTTTCCCTGCATGACCGCCGCAGCCTGCTGCATTACGGTTCCTGCGCCGCTTCCGCGGAGAAGGCCTTCAAGCGGGCGGATATCTCCCCCGACGAAGTCGACCTCTGGGAGCTGTGGGACGGCTACTCCATTGACGCGATCCTCGCGCGTGAAGCAATCGGCCTCGCGCCCTCCGGTGAGGGATGGAAACCCGACGGCCGTTATTACTCCACCATGGGCGGATGCCTCGGCCGCGGCAATCCCTTGGGCGCGTCCGGTGTGTACCAGATCGTCGAGGCGGCATTGCAGCTGCGCGGTGAGGCGGGCGCCTGTCAGATTGACGGGGCGCGTACCGCGGTGACGCAATGCGTCGGCGGGCTTGGCGGCACGGCTGTCACCCACGTCCTTTCCTTGTAAAAACGTAAAAGAAAAGACCTGCTCGAAACCGGGCAGGTCTTTTGATTTTCAAGAGGCGGCTTATTTCGCGGACTCTTTCGCGACCGGCTCTTTATCGGAGAGCTTGAGGAAGACGAAGCCGAGGGCGAAGAACACCGCGAGGGAGGCGACCGCGACATTGATGGTGCCGCCGGCAAGTTTCACCGTGGCGATGACCGCGGAACCCAGGAAGGAAGCGCCCTTCGCGAAAATGTCGTAAATGCCGAAGTACTCACCGGAGTTCTCGGCGGGGATGATCTTCGAGTAATAGGAGCGGCTGAGGGACTGGATGGAGCCCTGGAAGCAGCCGACGCCGAAGGCGAGGATGCCGAAGTGGATGAGGGTCTTCAGAGACAGCGCGTAGATGCACAGGCAGAAGTAGCCCGTGATGCAGATCAGCAGCAGCTTGACGGTGTCATACTTCTTGGAGAGCTTCGCGAAGACCAGAGAGCCGATCCAGGCGACGACCTGCGTGGCGAGGAGGAAAACCACCTGCCCGACTGTCGGCAGACCGAGGTCGGTGCCGATATTGATGCAGTTGTCAATGATGGTGCCGACGCCGTCAATATAAAGGAAGTAAGCGACGAGGAAGAGGAGGACTTTGCGGTCCTTCTTCGCGATGCGGGCCAGCGTGCGCCCGATCTTGGAAAGGACGGACTTGACGGAGCCTTCACTGCCTTCGACGCAGTTGACCTGTTTATAGGTCTTGATCAGCGGAAGACTGACGAGCGTCCACCAGACCGCGGTGACGGTGAAGCCGATGATCTTGGACAGGGATTCGGAAATGAGTCCGACCATGTCGGGACCGAGGACGTAGGCGATCAGCGCGACCAGGAACGGAATGCAGGAGCCGATGTAACCCCAGGCGTATCCGTAAGAGGAGACCTGATCCATGCGTTCCTCAGTGGTGACATCATTGAGCATGGAGTCGTAAATCGTGTTCGCCGCTGTGTAGAAGACTTTGGTGATGACATAGATAATGAGGAAAACGAGCCAGGCGTTCACAAAACCGTTGATCACGCAGCAGGAGGCGCCGAGGGCAACGACGGTGTTGAAGAACAGCTTGCGGCGGTCTTTATGATCCGCGAGGGCGCCGATGACCGGCCCGATCAGGGCAACGATAATCGTGACGATGGAAATGGCGAGGGAGTAATAAGCGGTCGCCCGGTCGGAGGTGAGCTTCCCCGGCTCCGTGCCGATGGCCAGATTCTTGAACCAAATCGGGATCAGCGAGCAGGCCAGCATCGTGTAAGCGGAGTTGCCGACATCGTACAGTACCCAGCTGAATTCTTTCTCGTTTAAATCCCGAAATGCTTTTCTGTTATTCAACCATTTGAAAAATCCGTTCATACTACCTCTTTCCTAATCTTTCTCAATAGGGTAACAAGTTGAGAGCTGCTTCAATTATAATCGATAATAACCGGATTGTGGTTTTGTTAAGGAATGCGGGTCTTCCGTGAAGAGCGCGGTGAGGAAGGCGTCAAGCTCGAACGCGGGGAATACACTCTGCCAGTCGGAAAGCGCCTCACGCAGGGAGCGCTCCGTCCAGGGAATGTCGGTGAGTGCCGATTCAAGCTCGGACGCGTCGCCCGCGGTGAAGAAATCTCCGAAGAAGCGGGCGCGGCGCAGGGTGCCTTCGCGTACGTCGGCGCGGAAGTCGATCCATCCGCAGTCGGCGCGGAAGGAGCGGCGGATGTTGAACGCCGGGGACTCGCCCCAGTTCCACAAGTCCGAACGGTATCGTCCGTCCGCGATGGCGTCGATCTCGCGAAGCTCAACGTCGGTGAAGGTATGCGTGACGGGACCGTCGGGGAAGAAGTGCCGGACGATGGCGCCCTCAAGCTCCTCCACGCCGGCGATATTCGGCAGGGCGTCTTTGATGTTCGTGACGCGGCTGCGGACGGACTTGATGCCTTTGGTTTGGAGCTTCTCCGGGCGCGGGCGAAGGGCTTTCGTCAGTACGTCCAGATCCGTGTCGTAGAGCAGCGTGCCGTGAATGACGGAGCCCGCGCGGGTGTGGTAGTAAGCGTTGCCGGAGAACTTCGCGCCGTCGAGTGTCAGATCGTTGCGTCCGGTAAGCTCCGCCGGCAGTCCCAACCCGCGAAGCGCGGCGAGGATGGGATTCAGACAGCGGGAGAAATCCGAGGATGCCTGCGGGTCGCCGGGGGTGATCAGACTGAAGTTGAGGTTGCCGCGGTCATGATAAACCGCGCCCCCGCCGGAACAGCGGCGGACGACGCGGATGCCGTTGGCTTTCACATATTCGTCATCAATCTCCTCGGCGGTGTTTTGATGCCGTCCGATGATGATGGCGGGGTCATTGACATAGAAAAAGAGAATCTCATCCCGGATTCCGGAGCGGGTGAGGAGAAATTCCTCCCGCGCCAGGTTCAGCGCCGGGTCGTGATTCGGGTTGGGGACGTAGATCACGCGCCGATCCCTTTGACGCGGGCGGCGCGGCGGGCAACCGCCGGCGTCTCGTCTTCCGCGGAGTAGATCATCTGCCCGCGGAGGGTGACTTTCTGTACGTAATCCCGAGCCTTCGAACCGGCGGCCGCTTTGGTCTCATCCACTTCGATGACCGTGCTTTCATCAAGCGCGATGCCGAAAATCTTCGCCGGGTTCACGCAGCAGCGGGCGGTGATGTCCTCCGCGGTGAGCATCTTCGCGTTGTACATGGAGAGCAGCAGCGGCAGCGTCATGGACAGGCTGTCGGAGCTGATGCCGCGGGGGCCGGTGAACCCGGCGGAGCTGAAGCAGTCGATGAGGTCGAGATGCTGCCACAGCGCGCGGCGGTCGTCTTCGCTGCCCAGTTTGGAGAGCAGCTTCGGCGTGTTCGCGGTCTCGGTGCTGAAGAGCAGGGCGAGCGGATTCACGTCGCAGGTGACGGGGAGATTCGCCTCACGCGCCTCGGCGATCAATTCCATCTCGCCTTGGGTGGCGGCGGAACAGACATGGACGCGGCGTCCCTGCGTCTGCCCCATGAAGATAGCGGAGCCGACCTGGTCCTCGTTACCGCGCACGCAGATGGGTTTGTCCGCGGGCCAGTTATGGAAGAGGCGGCTGAGCATATTCATGCGGGAAAAAGCGCCGAAGGAGCTCAGCAGCGAGAAATCCACGAGCGCCGCGGGAACTTCGGACGCCCATTCGCCGATGGAGCGGATGTTCTCCGGCGTGATGACGGCGATCTTCGCGTAGTCGCAGGCGGAGGCGGATTCGGCTTCTTCGAGTGCTTTGGCGGCATCTTCTTTCTGCGTGTAGACTTCATTGACATTCGGTGCCGCAAGCAGGGCGGTGTAGCCGCCGCGTACAGCGGCTTCGCTGTACGCGCTCCAGCAGCCGGCGGGGACGTCGGTGCAGATATCAATAAACCCCGGGAATCTCAGCATTGTTTCTCTCTCCTCTTGTTTGTCTCAGTCTCCGGACGGCAGCGCGCAGGCCGCGGGATAGTTATACCCGCCGCGCCCGCCGCAGATGGCGGTCTCGGTCAGCTTGCCGCCTTCGGTCACGGCGTAGAACTGATTCTTGGAAATCTGCATGCGCCATTGCACGTTGAACGTGTCCTGCTGCCAGGGATAGAAGAACTTCCCCGTGAAGACGCGTCCGCTGCCGGATGTTGTGCCGGTGACAATGACCGGGTCGCCCGCGCTGTCATACCAGAAGCCGATAACGTCCTGTCCGTTCTGGTAGAACCAGGCGTTGGCGGGGTCCACCCCTTCCGACCGCAGCGGTTCGCGGATCATCCAGCGCCCGCTCCAGTCGAACGAGGCGGTCTGCCCGGCCTCTTCGGTGCTTGCAATTTCGGGCGTCGGGGTTGGTTCCTCGACTTTGAAATTGATCCAGAACGGCGTGACGATGACTTCGCCGTTCGTGTTGAGCAGTCTGAAATCAATCTCGTAGCTGCCGGGTTCTTCCGGCGCCTTGAGCATCACCACCAGATCGACTTCCGTGCCGGGCGCGACGTTGTAGGTACGGGTGCCCCAGCCGCCGGGCGTGAAGTCCGGCCAGTCGTTCGGGCGGGTGAAGATCGCGTTGACCACGGATGGCGTATCCATTTCGTAGTCGGCTTCCAAGATGAGTTTCGTCCCCTCGAGCCAGGTGTCCGCGCCGCTGTTGGTCATGCGCCAGGACTTGATGAAAATCTGCCCCGGGAGCAGAACCGTGTCATCCGGGATGGTGACGTCGTTGATGTCGGAGATTTCATCCACGAGAGAGAAAAGCAGTTCCTCGGTTTTTACGACCTCGAAGGTTGGGGAGTTCTGGATCATGGAAATCGGCGTGGGCGTGGGCGTTTCCGTCGGGGTGGGCGTCAGCGTAGGCGTGGAAGTCAGGGTCGCGGTTGCTGTCGGGGTCGAGGTGACGAAGACAGGGACGGTGACGGTGGCCTGCGAGAGGAAGTCCGCGGTGAAATTGACGAGCTTCTGCCGGGCTCTGTTATAGGTGTCGCATCCGCTCAGGCAGAGAACCAAAGCGGTGACGAGCAGAGCAAGGCGGGCGCGTTTCAGCATTTCAACAGCTCCTCGGCGGGGATGGCGCCTTCGCGCAGCACCTGCGCGGGTTCGCAGTCGCAGCGGACAACGGATGACGGTACGCCTCCGCGGACCTGTCCGCCGTCGATGATGAGGTCGAGGCGGTCATACAGTTCGGTGAATTCGGAGATGTTCTTGGCCGGGGGCATGCCGGAGAGGTTTGCGGAGGTCGTCGCCAGCGGGCCGGTCAGGCGCATGAGATCGCGGGCGAATTCGCAGTCCGGGACGCGTAAGCCGACCAGATCGTTGGAGGTCAGGTCCGCGGGCAGTCCTTCGCGCTTGGCAATGATGACCGTCAGCGCGCCGGGCCAGTACTTCGCCGCCAGACGCCGGGCCTTCGGCGGGAAGTCTTTCGCGACTTGATCCGCCTGTTCCGCGTCTCCCAAGAGAACGGCGATGGACTTCATCTGGGAGCGCTCTTTGATCTCATACAGCCGTCCGATGGCGGCGGGATCGTGCACGAGGGCCGCGAATCCGTAAACGGTGTCGGTCGGAATGGCGGCCACGCCGCCCTTCTTCAAGACTTCCGCGGCGGACTGCAGCGCCTGTTGGTATTCGGTTTCGGTTTCAATTTTCAGGATCGGTGTCATATCCGTTTTTTACTCCTCAATGCGCAGCAGCCGGGGCTGCCCGGCGAGATCTCTCAATACACGGATGTCCGCGTTCGGGAAATACGCCGCGGCGGTTTCCGCTGCCAATTGTTCCTGTCGGTACTCAATTTCGCAGAGCAGCAGGCTGCCGGGCTGTATTCTCGGCGCCAGGTCCGCGAAGAGCCGGCGGTAAAGCGCGAATCCGTCCGCCCCGCCGTCCAGTGCGGAGAGGGGCTCGAAGCGGGCCGCCTCCAGACCTTCGCAGGTCTCCGAAGGAATATACGGCAGATTCGCGCAGATCAGCGCCGAACCGCCGCGGAGCGCGGAGGCGAGATCCCCGAGGACCGGGGAGAAGCGCTCCCCGCAGCCCAATTCGCGGGCATTCATGACGGCCGTCTTCAGCGCCTCACGGGAACGGTCCACAGCCGTCATGCGCAGATCGGGACGGTCGAGCAGCAGCGAAACAGCGATGCAGCCGGAGCCGGTGCCGATATCGTATCCCATCCGAATCTCCGGGTGCCGTTTCAGCCAGGCGGACGCTTCCTCCACGAGGAGTTCCGTCTCGGGGCGCGGGATGAGGACCGCCGGGTTCACGCGGAACATGTGACCGTAGAATCCCCATTCGCCGAGGAGGTACGGCAGCGGCGTCCCTTGTGAACGCCGGGCGGTAAGCTCCGCGAGCGCGGCGGACTGCTCCGCTGACAGCTCGCGTTCCGGGTGGGTCAGCAGCACGGAGCGGGAAACACCGGCCGCCTTCTCAACGAGCACCCGGGCCTCGAGCGGCGCTTCATCCGTCACGGATTCAAGCGCGGACCGCGTCTGCCGCAGCGCTTCGGATAGGTTCACGGAATTACTCCGATTGGGCGAGGCTGAGGCGTTCCGCCTCGTCGCGGAGGATCAGTTCGTCAATGAAGACATCCAAGTCGCCGTTCATGACCCCCGCCAGGTTGAAAGAAGAGACGTTGATGCGGTGGTCGGTGACGCGGGACTGCGGATAGTTGTAGGTGCGGATCTTTTCCGAACGGTCGCCGGAGCCGATCATGGAGCGGCGGGTGGCATCCAATTCCTGCTGGCGCTTCTGCTGTTCCATATCGTAGAGGCGGGCGCGGAGGATGGACATGGCGCGGACCTTGTTCTGCAGCTGGGAACGCTCATCCTGGCAGGTGATGACCATACCGGTCGGGATGTGGATGAGTCGGACAGCGGTGGAGTTCTTCTGAACGTTCTGACCGCCCGCGCCCGCGGATTTATAGACTTCGATGCGGATGTCGGTTTCCGGAATCTGAATGTCGACGTCTTCCACTTCCGCGAGGACCGCGACGGTCACGGCGGAGGTCTGGATGCGGCCCTGCGATTCGGTGACCGGGACGCGCTGCACGCGGTGGGTGCCGGACTCGAACTTCAGGCGGGAGAAAGCGCCCTTCCCCTTGACGATGAAGGTGATTTCCTTGTAACCGCCGACGCCGATTTCATTTTCCTTGATGATTTCAATGTGCCAGCGTCGGTTTTCGGCGTAGTGGGAGTACATGCGGAAGAGGTCCGCGGCAAAGATCGCGGCTTCGTCGCCGCCGGTGCCGGCGCGGATTTCGACGATGACGTTTTTAGAGTCGCGGGGATCCTTCGGGATCAGCAGACTGCGGATCTCCGTCTCGAGTCCCTCAATGCGCGGCTTCAGTTCTTCAATTTCCATATCCGCGAGCTCGGCCATTTCCTTGTCGGGGCCGCCCTGCAGGGCTTTCGCGTCCTCAAGCTGAGACAGCGCGGTTTTGTATTCACGCCCTTTTTGAACGACCTCCTCAATGTCGGAGCGTTCTTTCATGAGTTCATTGACTTTCGCGTAATCGTCCACATTCTGTTCGATCAGCTGATTGATCTCGTTATACCGGGCTTCAATTGCGTTAATTTTCTCGAGCATAATACATCCATTCGGTAAAAGGTTTTTTTCTTAAGTTTCTATTATAGCACAGGTGAGGTGAAGTTCGTAACTGTTTCCCCGAAACGAGGAACGCCGGCTTTATAATTACGTAGTGTTTTATATGGGGTTATTGAGAATTCCCATGAAAGGAAATCTGATGAAAAAACTGACTGTTTTGTCTGTACTCCTCGCGGTCCTGATGACGGTTCTTTCCGTCAACGCGGGCGCGCCGACCGAGTACGCGATCCCCGAAGTCGGGACTGAAATCAACGGTTTCGTCGTGACCGACGTCTACGAGATGGAATCCATGGATGCCACCGCCGTGACGTTCGAACACGAGAAGACCGGCGCGGCGCTGATTTGGTTCGCCAATGACAGCACTTACCGTTCCTATCGCATTACTTTCCGCACCCCGGTTTACAACGACACGGGTCTCGCGCATGTCTTCGAGCACGCCTCCCTTGGCGGCTCCGAGAAATACCCGGGTTCCAACCTGCTCTTCGAAATTATGAACAAGACCGGCAGCCTTTATCTGAACGCACTGACCTTCCAGGCGGTGACCCAGTACCCGATGGCCTCCACTTCCGAAGAGCAGCTGAAGGTCTATGTTGACTACTACATGAACGGCGTTTTCAACCCGCTCGTCGTCAATGACAAGCACGCCATGATGCGCGAAGCCTACCGCTATCAGCTCGAAGACGCCGATTCCGAGATCACCCTCGGCGGTATCGTCTACAGTGAAATGCTCGGCGCCCTCAACATCGAAAGTTGGGCCGGCACCAACCTGACCAGAATGTTCTACGACGGCAGCTACGGCGCGATCATCTCCGGCGGCGATCCCGAATACATTCCGGATATGACTCTGGAAGACATTCAGAACTTCCATGAGACCTATTATCATCCGTCCAACTCCCTGTCCGTCCTGACCGGCGATATCTACCTGCCGGACTTCCTCGCTCAGATTGACGGCGACTTCTTCTCCAAGTATGAGAAGCGCGGCATCGAGATCGTGGATGACAAATACACCGAACCCGAAGAAGGTTTCGTTTCCAAAACCTTTGAATATCCGGTTGAGAACGGCGCTTCCTCCGAGAACGCCGGCGTCATCATCTATTCCTTCAAGGTCCCCGGCAGTACGATGGACGACACGGCGATGGGCAACTACCTTTGCAGTTATCTCAGCAACAGCGCCTCCCCGTTCGGCCGCTTGATGGAAGAACGCATGCCGACAGCCGTCTACTATGTCACAAGCCATGACTTCCTGCCCTCCGACGTCATTTCCTTCGTCGCGATCAATGTCAACGCCGAAGACGCCGACACCTTCAAGGGTGTTGTGGATGAAGCCATTGCCGACCTGCTCAAGAACGGTGCCGACGAGGAAATCCTGAAATCCTTCATCGTCAGCAACCAGTTCTCCACCCTGCTCTCTCAGGACAGTCCGGACCTCTATTTCAACAACGGCCTGATTGTCTCTTATTACTGGGGTGAGCAGAACGGCGACACGGAAGCTTGGAAGACCGCCGATCATTTCGACGCTCATATCAGCGAAATCGTCACCAAAGAGTCTGTTGACGCGAAGCTGAAGGAATGGTTCTCCGACGTCAAGGTCTCCAGAATGGCGATCACCATGCCGGTTCCGGGCCTGAAGGAAGAGAAGGACGCCGCGCTGAAGCAGAAGCTTGCCGACAAGAAGGCCGCGATGTCCGAAGACGAGATCAACGAACTGATTGCCGAGACCAAGGAATTCAACGAATGGCAGGCCGCCAACTCCGAGATCACCATGGATCCGTCCATGAATGTTCTGACCGTCGATACCCTGCCGGAAGAATATCCCTCCGCTGAAGTGACCGAGACCACCCTTGACGGCGCGCGTCTCATCACCGGTGAGCTGGACTCCGACCTGGTTTACGTCAATGTCATCACCGACGCCTCCAATGTTCCGTATGAAATGCTGACCGCTTACAGCTTCATGTCGAACGAACTCGGCGCCCTCGGTACCGAGAAATACGATAAAGCCGACCTGCCGGCCGCGATGGCCTCTGTGGCTTACTCCATGAGCATGGGCGCCGACACCCTCGAATATGACGACGGCACTTATGACCCGGTCTTCTCTGTCAAATGGTACGCCCTCGGCGAAACGCTTGAAGGCAGCTTCGACATGGCGAGCGAGATCCTCTTCAACACGAAGTTCAGCAATCACGAAGACCTCCGCAATGACGCCGCGATGAACGCTTCCTCTTATCCGATTATGGCGGAAAACTACGGCATTATGTTCGCTCAGGAACTCGCGAGTTCGCTTTATTATCCCAACACCCGTTATACCAAGCTGCTCTCCGATGAGAATTATCTCAACTACCTCAATCAGGTCAGTCAGATGAGCGACGAGGAGCTCTCCGCTGTGGAATCCGACATGGAGAACATCCGCTCCATGGTTCTCAACAAGCGCGACCCGATCATCGTCATCCTCGGCAACAGCGAGAATGTCGCGAAGGCAACCGAGCTTGCGGCCAAGTTCCTGAATCAGTACGGCAGCGACGAGGCGGAGTCCGTCAACTATGACGAAAAGATTCCCGCGACCGATCCGCATACCGCTATCGCGACCACCGACAGTGTTGTCTATAACATTGCCTCCGCGAAGCTTTCCGACGCCGGGTTTGAACGCAGCGGCAAGCTGCTGGTCATGAACAGCCTGATCAGCGATAAGATTCTGCTGCCGGAACTCCGCTTCAACCGCAGTGCTTACGGCGCTTACGCCGCGAGCCTCGGCAAAGACGCGGTCTTCATGTATACTTACCGCGATCCGAACCTGCGCACGACCTTCGACGTTTACGCCACTGTCGGCGGCACGCTGCGCGGTTACGCCGAGACCCTGACCGCCGAAGATATCGAGGGCTACATCATCTCCAAATACGGCGATCTGACCTCCCCTCTCGGACCGATCTCGCAGATGCAGGAAGCTGTCAGCGATCAGATCCTCGGCTTTGACACTGCCGCGTATACCATTCAGCAGATCAAGGACATCAAGGACTTCAAGGTCGAAGATATCGCTTACTACGCCCCGCTGTACGAAGCCATGACCACCGCGGACGCCCCGCGCATCACCGTCGGCGCCAAGTCCATGGTTGAGGAAGCCTCCGACCTGTATTCCACCATCATCTATGATTACATGGGTACCGGCACCTCCTCAAGCTCCTCCATCGAGATCATGGATATCCTCAAGGATATGTCCAAGGAAGAACTCCGCGAGATGTTCGCCTCCATGGATAAGCAGGACCTCGCTTCCATCATGTCCTATGTGATGGACTGCTTCACCGACGAGAACGGCAACGTCGACATGGTTCAGGTGCTCTCCTTCTTCAATGAGGCGAAGAACGCCGGCTGGACCGAAGAACAGATCCTCGCCGCGTCCGAATACCTCGAAGAGACTTCCGCCGAGGCCGAAGCTGCCGAGGCTGTTCCCGCGGAGCTGGGGTTCACGATTGACTCCCTCTTCGATGATCTCTTCAGCAGCAGTGAGGAAATGCAGAGCCTGTATGACTACGTCGAAGCCGGCGAATACGAAGCCGCCGCCGCGCTCCTGAGCGATGAGACTGCCTTCAACGCGGTGCTTGAAGGCCTGCTCGAATCCTACCTCTATTGGTTCAACTAAACGATTAACACCAAACAGCCCGGAAGTTCAACGCTTCCGGGCTGTTTTTTTATTTACTTGCTTCAGATCAAACCGTAATGCCGCAGGGCAGCCGCGATCCCGCCCTCTTCAGGCTTCAGGGTGACGTAATCCGCAGCCGCGCGGACGTCTTCGCCCGCGATGCCCATGGCAACGCCGATTCCCGCCGTTTTCAGCATGGCGATGTCATTCTCCCCGTCGCCGAAGGCCATTGTCTGCTCGATGGTGATGCCCAGGTAATCGCAGACTTCGCGGATGCCGGTATCCTTGCCGACACCTTCGGGAATGAGGTCCACCAGCGGCCCTTTGGAATGGGTCACGAAGGTGTGCTTCATCACCGGCTCCAGGTATTTCAATTCGTCTTCCGGCGTGATGTAAACGCAGGCCTTGATGATGTGCGTGCGGTCCGGCTCGATCGGGCGCACATCCGGGACGCGGATGCCGACCACCGCGTTGAATTCCTTCACGAGGTCCGTGGCTTCGGTGATGTAGGTTTCGTTGTCCACTGTGTAATAAAGCGCGTAATGCCGTTCCGCGCAGACATCGCGGATGGCGACGAAGTCGTCCACGTCCAGCGGGTGTTCCGTGATCATCGTGCCGTCGGTGAGGAAGCATTGCTGACCGTTCGAGTTGACGAAGCCGTCGAAAACGTGCGCAAACGGCTCAAATGATTTGGACTCCGCCGGTACGGTGACTTCCCGTCCCGTAGCGATGAAGAGACGATAACCCTGTTCACGGAGCTTAGTCAGCGCCGCCAGATCGTCCGGATGAATGGTGTGGTCATTGTAGTTGATCAGCGTTCCATCCACGTCGAAGAACAGCGCTTTAATATCCGGTTTTTCCATGGTGTTTCTCGAATTCCTGTCGTGTGTTATGATATATAGTGAAATCGGCAATGAACGTTCATTGTCCGAATGAATTTTAACCGAAAATGGCGTTAAACGACGAAAGAGAGGAAGCATATGAAAGGCAGATTGACATTGATCGGGCACGCGTCCCTGAAGATCCACACCCCCTCGGATATCGTGATTTACATTGACCCGTATTATGAAGGGGATTACTCCGAACCCGCGGATATCATCCTCTCGACCCACGAACACCATGACCACAACGCGGTTGACCTTCCCGCGCGGAAAGCGGACTGCGTCGTGCTCCGTGTCGCGGATACGCTGAACCCCGACCTGACGTATAACAACTTCGAGATCAAGGGCGTGAAGATCGAACCGGTCATCGGCGGCGGGAACAAGAACCACCACCCCGACAATATGAACGGCTACATCCTCACCTTCGACGGCATCACCGTCTACCACGCCGGCGACACCGCGAAGATCCCGGAACTCGCGTCCCTTGCCGGGCGGAAGATCGACTACGCCTTCTACCCTATTGACGGCGTCTATACCATGCCTCCCGAAGAAGCCGCGGAGCTCGCGGACATGATCGGCGCGAAGCACAGCATCCCGATGCACTTCTTCGACGCCGATCCCATGAAGTTCACGGCGAAGAACCTCCTCCGCATGCAGTACGGCGAGACGATTGAGATCGGGTGAGGGGCGCTGAAACAGTAATACTTACAGGCGTAAATTGATGAAAACATTGGAAGAATGTCTTTCGCGGTCTTACCGTATGGATATTACGGAAGACCGCGATGAAGGCGGCTGGGTGGTTTCCTTTCCGGAACTTCCCGGCTGTCTGACCTGCGGCGAAACGGTTGAATCCGCTCTCGCAAACGCCGAGGACGCGAAACGTGAATGGATCGCGGCGGCATTGGAAGAAGGATTCGCTTTTTGAGATTGAGGGAGCACGGCACTCCCTCTTTTTTTGTCCTGTTTTTCGGAATCCGACCCGTGGACGGCTGTATAATATCCCCCATGCAAAAGAAATACTGGCCCTATTTTTTCTCGTTTTATAAGCCCTACATGGGCTTGTTTTTGACGGACATGCTCTTCGCGACGATTTCCGCGGCGGTCGTGCTGGTGATCCCGCTCATCGTCCGCTACATCACGAACGTCGTCATCTACCTCCCCGCGGCTGAGGCGCGGACGAATATTATCCGCCTTGGCATTCTCTGCCTGATTCTGATCGCCATTGAGCTTTACACGGACTGGTGGACCATCAATTACGGCCACCGCATGGCGGCGCGGATCGAGACCGGGATGCGGGCGGAGCTCTTTCAGCATTATTTGAAGCTCTCCGTCAGCTATTACGACGATCATAAGGTCGGCCATCTTCTTTCGCGAATCACGACCGATATTTTTGACATCACCGAGTTCTATCATCACGGCCCGGAGAATCTATTCATCCCGGCGGTTAAGCTGATCGGCTCTTTTATCATCATGCTCTGCCTCAACTGGCGGCTCGCGTTGATCTCATTCGCCGTTGTGCCTCCCATCACGGTGTATGCCGTTGCCATGAACAAGAAGATGAAGGAAGTCTTCCTCAATAACCGCCGCAAGCTCGGCGACATCAACGCCCAGATTGAGGACTCGCTCTCCGGCATCCGCGTTGTGAAGTCCTACGCCAACGAGGAACTGGAGCAGTCGAAGTTTGAGGTCGGCAACCAAGCGTATTATCAAAACAAATGCCGCAACTATTTCGTCATGGCGAATTATCAATCCGTCGTGAACAGCTCCACGACCTTCATCAATGTGATCTGTGTGATCGGCGGCGGCCTGCTCATCACCCGCGGCATTGTCTCGATCTCGGACCTCGTCACCTTCCTGCTTTACATCGGCAACGTCACGGAGCCGATCAAGAAGCTCGTCAACTTCACGGAGGAGATGCAGAACGGCATGGCGGGCTTCGAACGCTTCCGCGAGATCATGCTGATCGAGCCGGATATTGAGGACAGCCCGAACGCCGTTGATGCCGGGCGCTTCGCGGGGGAGATTGATTTCAATGACGTCTCCTTCCACTACAACGGGACGCATCAGGATGTCCTGTCGCACGCCGGCCTCCACATCGGGAAGGGCGAATACGTTGCCTTAATCGGGCCGTCCGGTGCCGGGAAGACCACAATCTGCAGCCTGATCCCGCGTTTCTATGAAGTGGATTCCGGCGTCATCTCCATTGACGGACGTGACATCCGCGATTACACCCAGCGCAGCCTGCGCCGCAACATCGGCATCGTGCAGCAGGATACCTATCTCTTCGGCTGCAATGTCATCGAGAACATCCGCTACGGCAGACCGGACGCGACCGATGACGAGGTCATTGAGGCGGCAAAGAAGGCCAACGCCCACGACTTCATTATGGAACTGCCGAACGGCTACCAAACCGATATCGGTCAGAACGGCGTGAAACTCTCCGGCGGGCAGAAGCAGCGCATCTCAATCGCCCGAGCCTTCCTGATGGACCCGCCGATCCTGATCTTCGACGAAGCGACTTCTTCGCTGGATAACCACAGCGAGAAGATCGTGCAGCAGTCCCTCGAGAACCTGGCGGAGAACCGCACGACGCTGGTCATTGCCCACCGGCTGTCGACCATCCGCCGCGCCGAGCGGATCCTCGTCCTGACCGAAGACGGCATCACCGAGGAAGGCACGCACGAGGAGCTGCTCTCGAAGAACGGCGTCTACGCCTCTCTGTATCGGCTGCAGTTCCCGGAGACAGTTGCGGCGAACGAATAATTTCGCGAAGTTATCGGCAGGAGAAAATGACATATCTCCTGCCGCTTTTTGTGATATACTTGGCTTATCCATGACTGTATTGGTTCAGGAATATTTTTGGGCGAAGAGATTCCCGAGCTAATAAACCAACAGCCAAATATGAGGTTACATGAATCCCAGTCCCGTATATGAATTGCCGGAGCATTTTGCTCAACGCAACGGCTTGAAATTCAATGACTATATGCTGTTGTCCCGTGCTTTGACGCACAGCTCTTTTCTGAACGAGCACCCCGACGCGATTGAAGATAACGAACGCCTTGAGTTCCTGGGCGACGCCGTGCTTGATTTTATGATCGGCGCCTGGCTCTATAACCGCTACCCGGAAATGAAAGAAGGGCAGCTCTCCAAATATCGTTCTTCGCTGGTGCAGACCACCACGCTCGCGGAGTTCGCTCGCCGGATTGACATCGGTCAGGCGCTGCGCCTCGGCCGCGGTGAATACCTCGCGAGCGGCAAGTCCAAGACCGCGCTGCTCTGCGACGCCTTTGAGGCGCTGGTCGGCTCGATCTATCTCGATCAGGGACTGGAAGCCGTCCGCGCGTTCGTGATGCCCTTCATGGAAGGCGCGATTGATGACATCATCGCCAACCATAAGGATGATGACGCCAAGAGCCGCCTTCAGGAGATCCTCCAGGCGAAGAACCTCCCCGTCCCGAGCTATGATGTTGTCCGCGAAATCGGCCCCGACCATTCGAAAATTTACGAGATCGAAGTCTGCGTCGGCGATAACCGCCTGGGTATCGGGCAGGGCAGCAGCAAGCAGAAGGCAGCCAAGGAAGCCGCCCGCAACGCGTTGATCGAACTCGGTTACGACAGCAACGGACAGGCGGCAGGATAGCAGCTCGATGCCTCCCCGAATGAAATCCATAGAGATGCAGGGATATAAGACCTTCGCGAACAAGGTCTTATTTGAGTTTCCCATGCCGATCACCGCAATCGTCGGCCCGAACGGCTCGGGGAAGTCGAACATCTCGGACGCCATCCGCTGGGTTTTGGGGGAGCAGTCTTATTCCGTCCTGCGCGGCCACCGTACGACGGACATGATCTTCTCCGGCTCGGAGAAGAAAGCCCGCGCGGGGATGGCCTCCGTCACCATTACTTTTGACAATTCCGAACATTGGCTCCCCATCGACTATGAGGAAGTCGCGGTCACCCGCCGCGCCTACCGCGATGGGCAGAATGAATACCTGCTGAACGGCCAGCGTGTCCGCCTGAAGGACATCAACGAACTGCTGGCGCAGTCCGGCCTCTCCGAACGCACGTATACCATCATCGGCCAGGGTTTGATCGACACGGCGCTCTCCGCCAGTCCGGAAGACCGCCGCCGCTTCTTTGAGGAAGCCGCGGGCATCGGCCTCTTCCGCTCCCGCCGCGAGGAATCCCTGAACCGTCTCACCGAGACGCAGAAGAATCTCGTCCGCATCACGGATATCCTCTCCGAGCTGGAGCCCCGCGTCCGCAGTCTGGAACGCCAGGCGAAGCGCGCCGAGGAATATAACAACGTCTCCAACGAACTGAAATCCCTGCTGCGGGATTGGTACGGCTACCATTGGCATCACGACCAGCGCGACATGGCGCTGGTGAAAGAACGCTGCGCCATTCAGGAACGCAAGACGAACGAGATCCGCGCCGAGTTCGCCGATCTGGATAAATCCCTGCGTTCGAAGCAGGATCAGATCCGCGACATGCGCCTGACGATTTCCGAAATGCACAAACGCGCCGCGGAGGCGCACAGCCGCATTGAAGAACTGACGCGGCGCGGGGCGATCCTTGATGAACGCCGCAACGCCGCCTCCGCGCAGATTCAGTCCGCGCGGGAGGAATCGGCTTCGCTGGATGAGGAGCTGCAGCTGATTGATGAACGGCGCGGCGAGCTCAATTCCTCGCTGGACTCCCTGAAGTCCGAAGCGGAGGACGCGGCCGCCCGCAAGGCCGAATATCAAGCCGAATTGAACCGCCTGCAGAAGGAGCTTTCCGCGCTCAAGGAAGAGCTCCGCGGCAAGCGCGACGCCCAGACCAAGGCGGAAACGCAGTTGATCCGCCTGAAATCCCGCGCGGATGACCTCCGTGACCGCACGGAATCCGTCGAGAAGACATTGCCGGAGCTGCGTTCCAAGCTGGAACGGCTGGAACAGTCCCAACGGAATTTTCAGGCGGAGAATCAGATTTTTTACGACACACAGAAGCAGAACGAGGAGAAGCTCGCCGCCGCGGTTTCAGAGATCGCGGGCATTGAGGATGAGCTCACCCGCAAGGACGCGCTGCTGCGCGAGCTGCGTCAGGTCAAGAACGGACTCGACGCGGAGCTCTCCAAAGTCGCTGCCCGCCTTGACGTGCTCAATGACGCGGAGAAGAACTTCAGCGGCATGAACCAAGGAGCCCGCTTCGTGGCGCAGTCCGCGAAGAACGGCAAGATCAAACGCGGCGTCCGCGTGCTGCAAAGCCTGCTGATCGTCCCGAAGGAATACGAGACCGCCGCGGCGGCCGCGCTCGGCGATGAGCTTGACGCGGTGCTGCTGGACACTTCCGAATGGGATAACGCCATGGACCTGCTGGCCGCCTCTCAAAGCGGGCGGGCGGTATTCCTGCCTGACAGCGCGGATGCGCCGGCCGCGGATGACGCGTCGGAGCTTCCCGGCGTGACGCCCTTGATGGACGTGATCCAATGCCCCGACGACATCCGCCCGGTGACGGAGCGTCTGCTCCGCGGCACCTATCTCGCGGAGTCGCGCGGCCGCGCCCTGGAACTTCGCGCCAAGCTGCGCCCCGATCAGCGCATTGTCACCCCTTCCGGCGACCTCTTCCGCGGGGACGGCTCGGCCGTTTCCGGCAGTGAGGGACGGCAGAAGCTGCTCTCCCGCACGAGAGAGATCCGCGAGATGAATGAATCCATGACCGCCCTGCGTGAACAGCAGACCGCCTCCGCAAATGACATCACCGCCGCGGAGAAGGAGCTCGCGAACCTGCGCGGCCGTCAAAAGGAAAAGACTGCCGACCGCGCGAAGCTTCAGACCGCGGTGAACGAGATGCAGAAGAAGCTCAATCAGCTCGCCATCGAGAAAGAGAAGCTGGCGCAGTCCGTCAACTTCCAGAAACAGCGTGTGCAGGACGCCTCCGTTCAGCTTGAACAGTATAAAAAGCAGTCCGACGAGGCCGCGGGACAGATCGCCGCGGCGGAAGCGGACCGGGATAAATTCCGCGCGGAATGCCGCGAGGTTCAAGACCGCGTCAACCGTGTGCAGCTGACGGACCTGCAGGACCAGGTCCAGCATTGGAATGTGAGCTGCGCGGTGCTGGCGAAGTCCATCTCCGAGACGGAGACCCGTCTGCGTGAGAATGATGACGAACGGCTGAAGAACGAGAAGAAACAGAAGCAGCTCGAGGACCGCGTTTATGCCGCGGAGAAATCCGTGACCGAGATGGATGAAGAGCTCGCCGAGATTCGCGATGAAGGCGCGGAAGCCGCTCAGGCCGCCGCGGACATTGCCGGCGAGACCGCTCCCGCCGAAGCCGCGTTGAAGAACGCCGAGGAAAAGCTCCGCCTCGCGCAGGAGAACTCCCGCAGCTATCAGCAGCGCGTCGTCTCCGCGGAACGAATGCTGGCGCAGGCGCAGCTTGAAGTCACCCGTCAGGATGACCGCTTGGAATCCCTGAAGAAGCGCATTGAGGATGACCTCGGCTTGGTCAACTTCATGTACGATGAGAACGTGATCGGGCAGAACACATTGCCGCTGGGCACGATGGCAGCGGACCTGCCGCAGATTGAAATCCTTTCCGAAGACTTGGAAGAGCAGATTCAGCGCCGGAAAAACCACCTGCGCCGCCTCGGCTCCGTCAATACCGAAGCGCTGACAGAATATAAGGACGCGGTGGAGCGATACGAGTACCTGACCGCGCAGATGGACGACCTGAAGAAGGCCGACGCCGATCTGCGTCAGGTCATTGCCGAGCTGGACCGCATGATGGAGACCGCCTTCCTCAAGACCTTCGACCGTGTGCAGGAAGAGTTCAAGCAGATGTTTGTCCGTCTCTTCGGCGGCGGCAGCGCCCGCCTGGCCTTGACCGATCCCGAAGACGTCAACGCCTCCGGGATTGAAATCGCCGCCAAGCTCCCCGGCCACCGCGAACAGGAGCTGTCGCTGCTCTCCGGCGGTGAACGTTCGCTGACCTCGGTGGCGTTGATCTTCGCCCTGCTGCGCGTCAGCCCGACGCCCTTCTGCGTCATGGATGAAGTGGATGCCGCCCTGGATGAGGCGAACGTCGGCCGATTCTGCGAGCTGCTCAAAGAGCTCTCCGCCGGCACGCAGTTCCTCGTCATCACGCACAACCGCAACACCGTCGAGGCTTCGAACGTGATCTACGGCATTACCATGTCAAGCGACTCCACGAGCAAGGCGGTATCCCTGCGGCTGGATGAGATACGGAAGGATTATTTGAGGTAAGTCAGCAGTCAATAGTCAATAGTCAATAGGCACGGCGCGGGATTTTTCCCCGCGCCGTGTTTTGTGGGCTGCTGCCCTGCTTCCCATTATAAAAAATCTGAATTGCTTTTCTGCTCATTGCTATAGTAAATAAATTGCTTGAAAATATTGAAATTTTGCCCCGAAATGCTGTAAAATATATATAGGAATTATCTCGGAGGAGATGTCATGAAAAAGGTAATGACAGTTTTCGGAACCAGACCCGAGGCGATTAAGATGTGCCCGCTGGTGAACGAGCTCAAATCAAGGAAAGGGCTTGAAACCGTCGTCTGCGTGACAGGGCAGCATCGCGAAATGCTTGATCAGGTCATGGAAGCCTTCGGAGTTCATGCCGATTACGATCTCGCTGTCATGCGTCCCGAACAGACCCTTTTCGACATCACGACCCGCATTCTGGAAGGCATCAAGCCCGTCCTCGAAAAGGAACAGCCGGATGTCGTCCTGGTTCACGGCGACACCTCGACCGCGTTCGCCGCGGCGCTCTCCGCTTTTTATCTGCGGATCCCTGTCGGCCATGTTGAAGCCGGCCTCCGCACGCGGAACATTTACTCCCCCTACCCGGAGGAGTTCAACCGCCAGGCGGTTTCCATCCTCGCGAAGTACAACTTCGCCCCGACGGAGCTGACCGCCGACAATTTGCGGAAAGAGGGCCGCGACCCTTCGACGATCTACGTCACCGGGAACACGGTCATCGACGCCATGCGCCACACGGTGCGGGAGGATTACACCCATCCGGAATTGGAGTGGGTCGGGAACAATCGGCTGATCTTCATCACCGCGCACCGGCGGGAGAACTTCGGCGAGCCGATGCATCACATGTTCCGAGCCATCCGCAGAGTTCTCGAAGAGCATCCGGACTGCCGGGCGGTCTATCCGGTTCACATGAACCCGATCGTCCGCAAGGCCGCAGAGGAAGAGCTCGCCGGCTGCGATCAGATTCATCTGATTGACCCGATCGGCGTGTTCGACTGTCACAATTTTGAAGCGCGGTGCTGCCTGTGCCTGACCGACTCCGGCGGCATTCAGGAAGAATGCCCGGCATACGGCAAACCCGTTCTCGTGATGCGGGACACGACCGAACGTCCCGAAGGCGTTTCCGCCGGGACACTGAAGCTCGTGGGAACGAACGAGGAGACAATCTACCGCAGCTTCACGGAGCTTCTGGACAATCCGGAGGCCTACGCAAAAATGGCACATGCCGCGAATCCGTACGGCGACGGACATGCCTGCGAACGGATCGCGGATATTTTAGAGAAGACGCTGTAAAGCGGTGCGTTTCATATTCAACCTCGGCAGAATGCTTACGCCGATGAATGACGGTCAGTAAAATGAGGTGACAAAATGTTTGACGCGATAAAAAAGAAGATATTGGAAGGTAAATTTAAGAAGCAGATTCTCGAACTTGAGTCACGTATGTCCAGATCGCAGGCGGCATTGATCAAAGCCGCGCTTCAGAATGACGAACCCGATCCGGAAGATGTAAAATATCACGAAAAATACATGAAGCAGATCGCCGAGCTGCGCGCGAAGATCCGCGAGCTTGAGAAGAGTATGAAAAAGTAAGCCGGCAGCCGCGATCCCGAAACGCGGGTAAGCGCTCCCGATGAAAGCAGGAAGACGATCTGCTTTCGTATCGGAAGGTTGATCCGCGAAGAATATGACAATAACCGTCTCTTTGGTGAAGTCCCCGAAGAGACGGTTTCGTTTTAAACCGGTGCCTTCATCGGAAGTTTTGTGACAAACGGCGCGGTTTCGGCTGACGGACTGATTTGAAGATAAACACGCAGAACCGCGATATTTCGTGTAAATATTACATCAAAATCGTGTAAAGGTGAAGAATGTCATATTTCATTGCGCGATTTTCACTTCCTGCTTATAATGTCGTGAATTGTTCAGACAAGAATCCGCTCGTCAAAAGCCGAACACAAAACAGCACCCCGCGAAAGCCCGGGAGCGCCGTACTTGAGCCGTTGCTCGTCATATTAAAGAGTACTTATTAAAAGAATATGATATTTGTCTGATTACCATATGACCGACAATTATCAGTTTTCGAGTAAATTTAATAGTACGAATGGTTGTCGGTCAATTGAATTGATCGGAACCTTGTCCAACAGTGACAAAGGCATGCCGTGGGTATGCCGAATAGATTTATAAGGAGAATCAAGATGAAAAAATTAATGTCGTTGTTTCTTGTCCTCGTGGTGCTGCTGACCGCCATCAGCGCCGTCTCCGCCGATGATCTCAAAGTCGGTGTCATCCTCGTCCATGATGAGAACTCCGGTTACGACCAGGCTCATATCGAAGGTGTCCAGGGCGCTTTCGAAGCTCTCGGCCTTTCCACCGATAACCTGATCTTCAAATACAACATTCCTGAAACCGAGGAATGCTACGACGCCGCTGTCGACCTTGCCGAGCAGGGCTGCGGCCTCATCATCTCCGACTCCTACGGCCATCAGGCTTACATGGAACAGGCTGCCTCCGAATATCCGGAAGTCCAGTTCGTTGCCAGCACCGGCGATACCGCTTGGAAGTCCGGCCTCGACAACTTCTCCAACATGTTCCCGCACACCTATGAATCCCGCTACATCTCCGGTGTTGTTGCCGGTCTGAAGCTGAAGGAACTGCTGGATGCCGGTACCGTTACCGATCCGTATGTCGGTTATGTCGGCGCCTACCCGTACGCTGAAGTTGTTTCCGGTTACACCGGCTTCTTCCTCGGTATCCGCTCCATCGTCCCGGATGCCCACATGGATGTCCAGTACACCAACTCCTGGTATGATCCGATTGCTGAAGCTGAAGCTGCCAACGCTCTCATGGCCCGCGGCTGCGTCATCATCGGCCAGCATGCTGACTCCACCGGCGCTCCGTCCGCCATCCAGGCTGTCAAGGACCAGGGTGCCGTTGTCTACTCCGTCGGTTACAACATCGATATGCGCTCTGTTGCCCCGACCGCTGCTCTGACCTCCGCTCAGAACGTTTGGGCCGCTCTCTACACCCCGATGATCGAACTCGCTGTCAAGGGTGAAGACCTCCCGACCGACTACTCCGTCGGTTACGCTCACGATGGTGTGAAGATCTCCGACCTCGGCGCTGAAGTTGCCGCCGGTACTGCCGAAGCTGTTGAAGCCGCTATCGCCGGCATCAAGGACGGCACCCTGAACATCTTCGATACCGCCAACTTCACTGTCAACGGTGAAACCCAAACCTCTGCCTTCGCTCTGGATACCGACGGCGACTGGACCCCTGATTCCGAAGAAGTCATCATCGACGGTGTCTTCCATGAATCCGAAGTCATCTCTGCTCCGTATTTCAGCCTCCGCATCGACGGCATCACCGAACTGACCAACGAGTAATCTGAACTAACATAAATGTTCGGGGAGTAATCCTCCCCGAACATTTCTATCTGAAAATAAATTTGTCGGACAATGATGAAGCGCGTTTTCGACAACGCGGCCCTCGTAAGAGGAAGTACCTTCTGTATTCCGACTTCCGTGACGGCTGCGGAAAACATTATGCGTTTCAATTAGGGAAAGGATGCTCCCTTGAGTACTAAGAATGCTGTAAAAATGGTAGATATCACGAAGACTTTCGACGTGGTGTTGGCCAACAATAAAATTTGCCTGGATATCAACTACGGCGAGATCCTGGCTCTGTTAGGTGAGAATGGCAGCGGCAAAACGACGCTGATGAATATGCTCTCCGGCATTTATGCCCCGGACAGCGGTGACATTTACGTGAACGGCAAACTCGCGGTTATCAACGACCCGGGCGACGCGTTCCGCCTCCACATCGGTATGATCCATCAGCACTTTAAGCTGGTCGAGGTCATGACCGCCGCTGAAAACATTATCCTCGGTTTGAATGAAGGCCGGTTGGTTGACCTCAAGAATGTCCGCAGCAGAGTCAAGGATTTCTGCGACCGTTACGGATTCGTGGTTGACCCCGATAAAAAAGTCTATGACATGTCCGTCTCCGAAAAGCAGACGTTGGAAATTGTCAAGCAGCTCTACCGCGGCGCGGATATCCTCATTCTGGATGAACCGACAGCGGTCCTGACTCCTCAGGAAACCCAGAAACTCTTTGTCGTGCTCCGCAACATGAAAGAAGACGGGAAGGCTGTTGTCATCATTACCCATAAACTGCATGAAGTTATGGATATTTCCGACCGCGTTGTTGTCCTTCGCAAGGGCGACTATATCGGCGAACTGAAGACAAAAGAAACCAACCCGCAGGAACTGACCGATATGATGGTCGGCCACGCGGTGAAACTGAACATTGCCCGCAGCGACGTCAAAGAACGCAGAGAATGCCTCGATGTCCGGAACCTTTCTGTCAAGGATATCTACGGTGTGACGAAACTTGACGGCGTCTCCTTCAAAGCCTACGGCGGTGAAGTCCTCGGTATCGCGGGTATTTCCGGCTCCGGTCAGAAGGAACTGCTCGAAGCGATTGCCGGTCTGCAGAAGATTGAACCGGGCGCGAGCATTAAATATACATCGCTCAAAGACAGTGCGGAAGCCGTTGAGCTGGTTGGCTGCTCCCCGATTGACATCAAGAATATGGGCGTCAGCTTTGCTTACGTTCCGGAAGACCGCCTCGGTATGGGCCTCGTCGGCAACATGGACCTCGCTGAGAACATGATGCTCAAGAGCTATTCCAACGGCAAGGGCCCGATGCTCGACTTCAAAGCCCCGACCAAGCTGGCCGAAGAAGTTGTTGAGGAGCTCGAAGTCCTCACCCCGAGCATCAAGACGCCGGTCCGCCGCCTCTCCGGCGGTAACGTCCAGAAGGTCCTGGTCGGCCGTGAAATCGCTTCCCAGCCGTCCCTGATGATGACGGCGTACGCGGTCCGCGGTCTGGATATCAACACCTCATACACGATCTACAACCTGCTGAATGAGGAAAAGGAAAAGGGCGTGGCGGTCATTTACGTCGGTGAAGACCTGGATGTTCTGCTTGAGCTTTGCGATCGTATTTTGGTGCTCTGCGCGGGTAAGGTCAGCGGTATCGTTGACGGACGTAACACCCGTAAGGAAGAAGTCGGTTTGCTGATGACCCATCTGGGCAGCACTGAGGAGGCATAATGAACGAGGAGAACAAAAAACAATCTTTGATCCGCATTTCCAAGCGCGGCGCTATCCCGATGTGGAAGTCGCTTGGAATCCGTTTGATCGGCCTTCTGATTGCCCTTATCATCTGCGCGCTGATCATCTTCGGCATCACGAAGCTGAACCCGCTGAAGGTCTACGGCTCCATGTGGAACGGTGCCTTCGGTACCAACAAGCGCTGTTGGGTTACCGTCCGCGACACCATGATGATGCTCTGCATCGGCCTCGGTCTGGCGCCCGCTTTCAAGATGCGCTTCTGGAACATCGGCGCTGAAGGCCAGGTTCTGGTCGGCGGTATCGCCGCGGCTGCCTGCATGCTCTATCTGCCGCAGACGATGCCGAACTGGCTCGCCCTCGTCATCATGTTCATCTGCAGCGCGATCGCCGGCGCGATCTGGGGCTTCTTCCCGGGTCTCTTCAAGGCGGTTTCCAACACGAATGAAACCCTGTTCACCCTGATGATGAACTACATCGCCATCCGCCTGACAGCGTTCTTCGTTGCCAAATGGGAAAACCCGTACGGTTCCAACACGGTCGGCATCATCAACTCCCGTTCCCGCTTCGGCTGGTTCCCGAGCATTGCCGGTCAGCAGTACCTGCTGAATGTGCTCCTGGTTGCCGTTCTGACCATCTTCATCTATATCTATCTGAAGTACACGAAGCACGGTTTTGAAATCGCGGTCGTCGGCGACAGCGAAAACACCGCCCGTTACTGCGCGATGGATGTCAAGAAGATCATCATCCGCACCATGCTCCTCTCCGGTGCTATCTGCGGCGTCGCGGGCTTCCTCGCGGTTGCCGGTGCCGGTCACACCATTTCCACCGATACGGCGGGCGGACGCGGCTTCATCACCATTATTGTGGCGTGGATGTCCAAGTTCAACTCCTTCGTTATGGCGATTGTCTCCCTGCTGCTGGTCTTCCTTGAAAAAGGCGCGATGCAGATCGCTTCCCAGTATCAGCTCTCGGACTACGTTTCCAACGTTGTCAAAGGCATCATCCTGATCTTCCTGCTCGGCTCTGAATTCTTTGTCAACTTCAAAGTCAATTTCCGCGGTTCCCATAATAAGGAGGTGGCGAAATGACACAATTTATCTCACTGATTAATGCGTCTGTAGTCTTCGGTACCGTCATTCTCTTCGGTGCTGTCGGCGAAATCCTCACGGAAAAAGGCGGCAACCTGAACCTCGGCGTCCCGGGCATCATGTTCATGGGCGGTATCGCCGGCTTGATCGGCACCTTCTATTATGAACGCGCGATGGGAGACGCGGCCAACCCGCTCCTCTGCGTAATCATCGCCATCGTCTGCGCGGTCATCGCGTCCATGCTGAGCGGCCTGCTCTTCGCCTTCATGACGGTAACGCTTCGCTGCAACCAGAACATCATGGGCTTGGCCTTCAACATTTTCGCCAGCGGTTTCGCGAACTTCTACGGCGGTTCCCTGAACAAACTGGCGGGCGGCGTCGGCCAGATCAATGTTCTCGTCACCAGTAAAGCGATTCGTACGCAGATCCCGTTCCTTTCGAAGATCCCGGTCGTGGGCAGCATCTTCTTCTCCTACGGCTTCCTGGCGTATGTCGCGATTCTGCTCGCCATCATCGTCCGCTGGTTCCTGAACCGCACTTCCGTCGGTTTGAACCTCCGCGCTGTCGGTGAAGATCCGGCGGCTGCCGATGCGGTCGGTATCAACGTTACGAAGTACAAGTATCTCTCCACCTGCGTCGGCGCGGCGATCTCCGGTCTCGGCGGTCTCTACTACGTCATGGACTACGTGAAGGGTACTTGGGACAGCGCCGGCTTGATCGAAGGCCTGGGCTGGCTCTCCGTCGCGCTCGTCATCTTCGCCTCCTGGCGTCCTGCCCGCGCGATCTGGGGCTCCTACCTCTTCGGTATGCTCTCCTGGATGTACTTCTACATCAGCGGCCTGACCCGCAGCTCCCAGGAGCTCTTCAAGATGCTCCCGTACCTCGCGACCCTCGGCGTTCTGATCTTCGTCTCCCTGCAGCACAAGGTCGAGAACCAGCCTCCGAAGTCGCTCGGTCTCCCGTACTTCCGCGAAGAGCGTTAGTCGAACGAACTTAACTATGAAAAAGAGTTTTGTGTCAGTAAGAGCAAAACTCTTTTTTTTGATTGACGTATAATAGACAGGAAATAATTTTTGAATACAGACTACGAAAGGAAGTATCCAATGAAGAAATTTGTATTATTCACGCTCGTTGTTTTGACTTTTCTGACGGCTTCGGCCTGCTTCGCCGCGCCTTTGACCGTCGCTGTCAACCCCGACTCCGTGCCCTTCAAATATATTGACGCCAACGGCGATTTCCAAGGCATCGATCCCGACATTATCCGCGCCGTCGCTGAAGCCGAAGGCCTCGAGATCAAATTCATCCGCCAGGACTTCGATTTGATTCTGAAAAACGTCGAAAGCTGCGATGTCGACCTCGCCATCTCCGGCATTTCCTACACCGACGAACGCGCGGCGAAGATGCTCATGAGCGATCCGTACCTGACCAGCGGCCAGGCGATTTACACCATCGACGGCTCCGGCGTTGAATCCATCGCTGACGTGAAGCACCTCGGCGCCAAGGAAGGCGCGACCGGCGTGACCCACGCGGAACGCCTGCAGCTCGAAAACGACTTCGAGATCGATACCTTCGCCGGCTATCAAGAACTGATCAACGCATTGATCGACGGTGAGGTTGATGCCATCATCGGCGACACCATTCAGGTGGACTACGCCATCGGCGGGCATCAAAGCATCGTCAAGATCGGCGAACCGGTCTCCGAGGAACAGTATGTAATTGCTGTCTGCCCGAAGAACACGGACCTGCTTGCTCAGATCAATGACGGCCTGAAGCAGATTGAAGAGAACGGCAAGCTCGACGCGATCCTGAATCAGTATAAGTAAGACAAATATCACAAGCGCCGGCACTTCCAGGAGTGCCGGTTTTTCATTTATCGGCGGGGCGGATTTATGCCGATGCGGTGGGCTTCGTTGATGTTTCCATTGAAAAGTAGGCTGTAAATATAGGCAAGTTTTCAATGGAATATTTACCGATGTTATTAGGCTTTATCCCGCAACGTTTGTTTCAAAAACAGGGTGTTCGTACCGATTGACTTATGTGCCTTGGCAGTTCCATTGAAAAGTAGGCTATAAATATAGCCAAGTTTTCAATGGAAAACTTACAAGCGCGCTATGGTTTTACTGTGAAAATGATTTGCCGAAGATTCGCGGCCATATTCGATGCTCCCCGGTTGTGGACATAAAAAAAGAAGAAGGGTAGGAGCCTTTCTTCTTTTTTGCGTATCTCGCGGCCGCGTGCTTTATACGGGCATTTCCATGCAGGCGTAAATCGTCTCCAGCACGGGCTGCGTCCAGCCGTTGTCGCCGAACAGCCACTGTTCATGCTGCATGTCGAAGGCGTGAATGTCGGGGTCGTGGAAGTACTTCCTGTAGCGTTTCTCGTACTTCTCCCCCATCTTCTTGGCGTAGATGAAATGCGCCCGCGTGTGCGGCACCTGAATGTCCTCGTCCAGGCAGGTGATCAGATCCGTGTAGTATTCGTTCAGAATCGATTCCGGCTTAAACCGCGCGAAGCACGCCATGAATTTATCCGCGGTCTCCTCACTCATCAGGAACGTCTTGACCAGGAGCTTCCGCATCGTGCTCTGTTTCCCGCTCTTCTTCGCGGCGCTCGCGAGGATCGGGTACATGAGCTTCGTCTGAATCTTCGCTGACAACACACCGGATTGATCCAGGTCGGAGCTGCCGAAAATGCCGTGGTCGAGATGCACATTCCGACGCATGATCAGCTGGCCGACAAAACTCCCTCCGAGGGATGAACCGAGCGCGCCGTCAAGCCGGCCGCCGTGGTTCTCTTGAATGTACCGCTCAATCTTCTCCGTCACGGTGATCATATCCGGGAAAATCCGGTCCGAGCCGTCGAATCCGTCATAATTCACGCAGATCAGATGATAATGCTTCGCGAGCTCGTCCAGCACGGCGCCGAAATTCGTCTCATAATTACAGCAGGTCCCCGGCAACAGCATCAGCGTTTTACCGTTCTCCAGCCCCATCTCATCATAAATCATCTCTCAAAACCTCCAAAGACTTCGCCTGCGTTCATGAAGGTAAGTCTAATCTAACTGCTATCTTATAACTTCTCACGGGGAATGTCAAGAGGGGAAAATAAAAAAGTGTCGGTCAACATAAAAAAAGAAGAAAGGGGAGACCCTTTCTTCTTTTTGATTGTGAATGTCAGCGAAGCGGATTACTCAGCGCCTTCGATGTACTGACGGTCATAGAGATCCATGATCACGATCGGAGCTTCAGATTCTTCGTCAACAGCCGCGCCGAAAGCGACAATGACATCATCGGTGGCGCCGGCGGAATAGTCATCTTCACCCAACCCGTAGGCTTCCATATCCTCGTCAATGCCGGTACCGGTGACATCATAGGCCTCAATCGAAGAGAGTTCGTAGGCGTCAATCAGAGTCTGGGCAATGGTTTCCAGATCCAAGCTTTCCACGTCATTGGACATGATGATAACACCCATGTGGCGAAGCGCGTCGTCAACGAACGTATAGGTGTAGGCATCGGATTCAACTTCATCCGTATAATAACAGACGAGGACTTTGTAATTGTCTTCCTCGCCGGTTTCGCATTCGAGGTTTTCCAGGCTGCTCAGCATGTCTTCAATGGATTCGGAGGTGTCGCCCCAGCTGTTGAGCATACCGAAAGTGGTGGGATCGAAGGTGATGGCTTCTTCTTCAGCAGTCTGAGCGAAGGCGGAGGAGACGATGAGCAGCATGGCCGCGAGTACAAACAGGATGGTCTTTTTCATGGTTTATTTTTCCCTTTCTTTCTTATTCCAATAAAACTTACCTATTTGATTTTAGCACACGAACAAGGCGATTGTGATAACTTTCCTTATTTTAGTGAACTAAACTCAATAATGTTCCGTCTTCGCGGGCGGATTTCTTTCGTCGGGGAGGGCGATTTTTGATATGCGGACGCGAATCGGGTATAATGAAGACAATAACTCGAACGGAGGATGATTTATGCGTACTTATACATACGAAGAGTATCAGGCAGCTGCCGATGTGATCAAGAGCAAACTCGATTTCGAGCCGGAGATCGGTCTCGTATTGGGTTCCGGGCTCGGACAGCTCGCGGATGAGGTTGAAGGTATCGAACCCGGGAAAGATCCCGTGATCATCGACTACAAGGACATTCCCGGCTGGCCGATTTCAACGGTCATGGGCCACAAGGGCCGTCTGGTCATCGGCAAACTCGGCGGACGCACGGTCATCTGCCAGCAGGGCCGCAACCATTTCTATGAAGGCAACTCCATGGGTCAGTGCACTTTCGCCATCCGCGTCATGAAGCTGCTCGGCGTCAAGTCCGTGATTATGACCAACGCCGCGGGCGGTTTGAATGTCTTCTACCATCCGGGCGATGTGATGCTCATCACCGACCATATCGCGTTCCCCGGCATGGCCGGCAACAACCCGCTGTGGGGTCCGAACATTGATGAATTCGGCCTCCGCTTCCCGGATATGTCCCAGGCCTACGACCGCGAATATATGCAGTTCGCCCGTGAAGCGGCGATGAAGCACGGCATCAAGCTGCACGAAGGCGTTTACGTCTGGCTGAGCGGCCCGTCATTCGAGACTCCGGCCGAAGTCCGCGCGCTGCGTATGTGGGGCGGCGACGCGGTCGGTATGTCCACCGCGCCCGAAGTTGTCGTTGCCCGCCACGCCGGCATGCGCGTCCTCGCTTTCTCCGGCATCACGAACAAGAACAGCGACAACGGCGAAGCGCAGACGACGCATACCGAAGTCCTTGAATCCGCGAACATCATTGGGCCGAAGATCATTTCCATCCTGAAAGACGTCCTTCCCCGGATGTAAAAAAGGGAGCGCCGAGAACTTGCACCTCATCCACCGCAAGCGGTCCCCCTTCCCCTCAAGGGGAAGGCAGATTACGCTTCGTATGTGGGGAGTGCATTTCATGCAGTGATTGAATAAAATAAAAAGCTCACGCAGCGCGTGAGCTTTTTTGTGTTCGTGTTTGGAATCAGACGACCATCTCGTACAGACCCAGGTCGGCGCCGTCGAAATAGCGGTGCAGATCGTAGGGAGAGTAGATCCCGCGGTCGGTCACAACGCCGGAAACGAGGTGCGGCGGGGTGATGTCGAAGGACGGATACCATCCGTGAACGCCTTCCGCGGCGGTGCGGACGCCCATCGCCTGCAGCGGGAATTCGGGGTCGCGCATCTCGATATGAATGGAGGCCGCGTCCGGATGTCCGCGGTCGGGGGCGCCGGTGACAAACATCGGAACCTTCATGTATTTCGCCACGATGGCGATTTGGTACGTGCCGACTTTGTTCACGATGTGCCCGTCCAGGCAGATCGCGTCCGCGGCGCAGGTGAAGACGTCGACGCCTTCATGCTCCATGTACCACGCCGGCATGTTATCCGTGATGACGGTCGTGTCGAAGCCCATATCGTGGGCAACGGTAGCGGTCAGGCGGGCGCCCTGGAAGTACGGACGGGTCTCCGCGCAGACGACTTTCAATCCCTTGCCGCGCTCTTTGGTGACGCGCAGCATCTGCCCGACGATGGTCTCCCCGAAGCACTGGGTGAGGACCGTGCCGTTGTTCGGGATCATGTCCACGAGGTACTCGGCGACCTTGCCGATTTTGGCGTAGCGCTTGTTGTTCGTCTCTACAGCATGATCGCGGATGGCTTCGGGAACCGGGATGCCGGCTTCGAGCGCCTTCTTGGCGGCTTCGAGGCAGCCTTCCGTGATGGCCTGCATTCGCTTGACCGTGGTGGGGCGGGCGTGGCTGATCGTGTCGGAGGCTTTCTCCAGATAGGCGATCTGCTCGTCCTTGCCCTTGTCCCTGCATTCATAGGCGGCGAGAGCCATGCCCATGGCGGCAGCGGTGAACGGTCCCGCGGACTGGGTCACCATGTCGCGGATGGCCTGCATCACTTCCACGTGCGTCTTGCAATGAACGAAGGCCACCGTGGTCGGGTAGACGCGGCGGTCCAAAATGCGCACATCGCCGTCTTCGTACCAGGCGACATTCTCATACTGCAGCATAAAAGCCAGATTCTTATCCTGCCGTTCCATAGCGCTCCCTTATTTGGTGAGATCGGCGTAGACGCGCTTGACGTTGGCAATCACGCGGTCGCGGTCAATGGTCAGGTATTCGCCGTTCTCGTAAAGAATACGGCCGTCGACCATGTTCATGCAGACGTCGGAGCCCTGCGCGGTGTAGCAGAGGCTGCCGGGGATGTCCGGATTCGGGATGAGGTGCGGCGCGTCCAGATTGATGGCGATGATGTCCGCCTTGTTGCCGACCTTCAGACAGCCGGTATCCGGGCGGCCCTGCAGCTTCGCGCCGTTGACCGTGGCCATGCGGAGGGTGTCGTTGGTGGTGACATTGGCGGCGTCATGGGTGAAGCCCTTGTAAATGATGGACGCCAGGTGCAGTTCCTCGAACATGTTCAGGTTGTTGTTGCTGCCGGCGCCGTCGGTACCGAGGCAGACGTTCACACCGGCGTCCAGGAACTTGCGGACCGGGGCGAAGCCGCTGCCGAGCTTCATGTTGGAGGAGGGATTCAGCACGACGGAGGCGCCGGTCTTCGCGAGAATGGCAATGTCGTCGTCGGTGACCCAAACGCTGTGGGCGCAGAAGGTCGGGTTCTCAAAGGTGCCGAGGTCGTAGAACCACTTCGCCGGGGTCTTGCCGTACTTCTGCACGCACTCGTCGTGTTCTTTCTTCGTCTCGGAGAGATGAATGTGCATATTCAAGCCGCGTTCCTTGCAGGCCTCGCTGTGCTTGCGGGCGAAGTCCTCACGGCAGGTGTATTCGGCATGGATGGAGAAGTCGATGCGGATGCGTCCGTCGCCGGCGTTGTGATATTTCTCGTAAAGGTCAAACGCTTCCTGCCGGCGGATGCTGTCTTCGTATTTTTCATTCGGGTCGAAGGTCTGGATCGGGCGGGCGATGTTCGCCTTGATGCCGGCCTTCAGGCACGCGTCAATCGTCTCGTCGGCGAAGAAATACATATCGGAGAAGGAAGTCGTACCGGAGGCGATCATCTCCAGCAGGGCAAGTTCGGCGCCCGCGCGGACTTCACGGCCGGCGAATTTGTCTTCCAGCGGCATCATGTTGTCGAAGAGCCATTCCTGCAGCGGCAGGTCGTTGCCGAGGCCGCGGGTGAGGGTCATGGCGGCGTGGTTGTGGCAGTTGATGAGGCCGGGCATCAGCAGCTTATCCGTGAAGTCGCGGACTTCGTCATAGGCCTTCGCGGGCTTTTCCGTGCCGATGTAGTCAATCACGGAGCCGTCAACGCCGAGGAAGCCGTCTTTGATGACGGAGAAGTCTTTTTCGTTGGTGATGAGGATTGAAGCGTGTTCAAATAAAATGCTCATGTTTTTCCCTTCTGTAAAAAAATGACCCCGCGGACGGGGTCATCCATAAAAAACTCGTGATTAAATCTGCCAGCTGTTCAGGTACTTTTCCTGTTCCGGAGTCAGGGTGTCAATCTTGACGCCCATGGTTTCCAGCTTCAGGCGGGCGACGTAGTCGTCGATTTCGCGCGGGACGGCGATGAGTTTCGCGGGGAGCTGGCCGCGGTGTTCGGCAACGTAGCGGGCGCACAGCGCCTGAATGGCGAAGCTCATGTCCATGATCTCAGCCGGGTGGCCGTTGCCGGCGGCAAGGTTGACCAGGCGGCCTTCGCCGAGGACATACAGCCAATTGCCGTTGGAGAGCTTGTAGCCCATGATGTTCGGCTTCATTTCCTTGGTCTCGACAGCGATTTCGGCCAGCTTGGCAACGTCAACTTCGACGTTGAAATGGCCCGCGTTGGAGAGCAGGACGCCGTCTTTCATTTCATAGAAATGCTTCTCGGTGACGACCATGTTGCAGCCGGTGGTGGTGATGAACAGGTCGCCAATCTTCGCGGCGTCGTCCATCGGCATGACTTCGAAGCCGTCCATGACCGCTTCAATCGCCTTCACCGGGTTGACTTCGGTGACGATGACCTTGGCGCCGAGGCCCTTGGCGCGCATTGCGGCGCCGCGTCCGCACCAGCCGTAACCGGCGACGACAACGTGCTTGCCGGCGACGATGAGGTTGGTGGTGCCGTTGATGCCGTCAAAAACGGACTGGCCGGTGCCGTAGCGGTTATCGAAGAGGTGCTTGCAGTCCGCGTCGTTGACATCGAACATCGGGAAGCGGAGCTGGCCGTCTTTTTCCATCGCGCGCAGGCGGACGATACCGGTGGTGGTTTCTTCGCAGCCGCCGTAGACCTTCGCTTCGATTTCGGGGTACTTGTTGTGCATCATGTTGAGAATGTCGCCGCCGTCATCAATGATGATGTCCGGATTCGCTTTGACGACGTATTCGATGCATTCGTTGTAAACTTTCTCGTCGCAGGCATGGAACGCGTAGACGTTCAGACCGCCGGCAGCCAGCGCCGCGGCGACATCATCCTGAGTGGAAAGCGGGTTGGACCCGGTGATATGCATTTCAGCGCCGCCCGCGGCCAGAACACGGCAGAGGTACGCCGTCTTGGCTTCGAGGTGAACGGACAGAGCGATCTTCAGACCCTTGAACGGCTGATCTTTCTCAAACTGCTTCTGGATCGTGCGAAGCAGCGGCATGTTGCGGCGAACCCATTCAATCTTATCATTGCCCGACGGGGCGAGATTGATGTCGCGAATGTAATTCATAAGGTATCCTCCAAAATTTCCTATAAAGCAAAGGTTTTAATATTCCTCTCTATATGATAGCACAAACGGCCCGAATCGTCAAAGGGAGTAATGACGCAAACCGCGGTCACACTTCGACGAAAAAAGCCGCTCCCTTGAATGGGAGCGGCTTCGCGGTTGGAATTTATTTGACGATGTTGATCAGTTTCTTCGGGACGATGATGACCTTCTTCGGCGCATTGCCTTCGAGGGCGGCGACGATCGGCTCGGAAGCGAGCGCGGCGGCCTTGGCCTCTTCGTCGGTAGCGGAAGCGGGCAGGTTGACGCGGGCGCGGAGCTTGCCGTTGACCTGGACGATGTAGGTGATCACGTCGTCCTTGGCGGCTTCTTCGTCAACTTCCGGCCACGACTGGGTGTGGATGGAGTACGGCTTGCCGAGGCGTTCCCAGAGCTCTTCGGTGATGTGTGGGGCAACCGGGGCCATCAGGCGCAGGTAAATGTCCACGCATTCGTCCCATTCGGCGGAACCCATGGCACCGGCGGCCTTGGCCTTCGCGAAGTCGTTCAGCAGCTCCATCAGGCCGGAAACAACGGTGTTGAACTGGAACGCGTCAATGTCGCGGGTGACGGCCTTGATGGTCTGGTGGGTGCGGCGGCGCAGCGTGCGCAGGGTCTCTTTGTCGGCGCAGTTCATCTTCTCCGCCGGCTCCAGAATGATGGACCAGGTGCGGCGGATCCAGCGGGCGGAGCCTTCAATGCCGTTGCTGTCCCACGGCGCGCCCATATCCCAGCGGGCGAAGAACATCAGATACGCGCGGACGGTATCGGCGCCGTACTGGGCGACCAGCGCGTCCGGGTCGACAACGTTGCCGCGGCTCTTGGACATCTTCTGCCCATCCTCGCCGAGGACGGAGCCCTGGTTGCGGAGCTTGAGCATCGGTTCGTCGCCTTTGGTGATGCCCAGATCGCGGCACGCCTTATGGAAGAAGCGCGTGTAGATCAGGTGCATGTTGGCGTGTTCAATGCCGCCGGTGTAGACATCGACCGGCATCCAGTAATCGTATTCCTTACGGTCGAACGGGAAGTCCTCGAAATACGGGCTCAGGTAGCCGAGATGATACCAAGAGGAGCAGATGAACGTATCCATCGTGTCGGTATCGCGTTCGGCATCCGCGCCGCAGACCGGGCACTTGACATTCTTCCAAGTCGGGTGCAGCTTCAGCGGGGATTCGCCGGTCGGCTTCCATTCCACATCGTCCGGCAGCAGGACCGGGAGCTGATCTTCCGGAACCGGGACGGCGCCGCAGTGCGGGCAGTGGATAACCGGAATCGGGGCGCCCCAATAGCGCTGGCGGGAAATAAGCCAGTCGCGCAGGCGGTAGGTTGTGGCGGCCTTGCCGATGCCCTTTTCCTCAAGCATCTCGCAGACGCGCTTGAAGGCTTCTTCCGCGGGGACGCCGGTCATCGGACCGGAGTTGATGAGCGTACCGTGGGCGGAGACGGCATTCGTCATCGTCGCGGGGTCGGCGGGTTCTTCACCTTCCGGCTGAACGACAACGATGATATCCAGGCCGAACTTCTTCGCGAAGGCGAAGTCGCGTTCGTCGTGGGCAGGGACGGCCATGATCGCGCCGGTGCCGTAGCCCATGAGGACGTAGTCGGCGACCCAGATCGGGACACGCTTGCCGTTCACCGGGTTGATCGCGTAGCGGCCGGAGAAGATACCGGTCTTTTCGCGGGTGGCGGAGGCGCGCTCAATTTCGGATGAGCGGGCGGAGTTCTCAACATAGGCAGCCAGTTCGGGATTGCTGTCGTGTGCGAGGATTTCCTTGACCAGCGGATGTTCCGGCGCGATGACCATGAAGGTCACGCCCCAGAGGGTATCCGGGCGGGTGGTGAAGACCTCAAGGTCGCCGCCGTCTTCCGTCTTGAAGTGAATGGAGGCGCCTTCGGACTTGCCGATCCAGTTCGTCTGCAGCGTGCGGACGCGTTCCGGCCAGTCGATGCCGTCGAAGTTCAGCAGTTCCTCGGCGTATTTGGTGATGCGGAAATACCACTGATTCAGGTCCTTTTTGACGACCGGGGTGCCGCAGCGTTCGCAATGGCGGTCTTCACCCCAGACCTGTTCGCGGGCCAGGGTGGTGTTGCAGGTCGGGCACCAGTCAACGGGGGAATACTTCTGGTAGGCGAGGTCGTTCTTGAAGAACTGCAGGAACAGCCACTGGGTCCAGCGGTAGTATTCCGGACGGGCGGAGATGATCTCGCGGCGCCAATCGAACATGGCGCCCATGGATTTCAGCTGGTCGCGCATATGGTCGATGTTCGCGAAGGTCCAGGAAGCCGGGTGAATGTTGTGCTTAATCGCGGCATTCTCGGCAGGGAGGCCGAAGGCGTCGAAGCCCATCGGGAAGAGGACATTGTAACCCTTCATGCGCATGAATCGCGCGTGCGCGTCGGACGGGGTGATGGCGTACCAGTGGCCGATGTGAAGGTTGCCGGAGGGGTACGGAAGCATTGTCAACGCGTAGTGCTTCGGTTTGTCGGTTGTGATGTTGGATTCGTACAGCTTGTCGTCAGCCCATTTCTTATGCCATTTTTCTTCAATGGCTTTGGAATTATACACGGGGGTTTTTTCTTCCATTTCCCCTCCTTTATAAAGTTTTCATATACAATAAAAAACCTCTTCCAACAGGAAGAGGTTTTCAGTGGACCTAGTGAGATTCGAACTCACGACCTTCTCAATGCCATTGAGACGCGCTCCCAACTGCGCTATAGGCCCATAATGTGGTTGTTTGCTTCGGGGCCGACTAAAAAAGGTGGACCTGGGGGGATTCGAACCCCCGACCTCTTCAGTGCGATTGAAGCGCGCTCCCAACTGCGCTACAGGCCCCCATTTCCTGAAGACTTGATTATTTTATGCTTATCCGCGGTTTCTGTCAAGAAATCTTTTTATTTTCATGACGCGGAAAATCAAGCCCGGCAATAAAAAATCTCTTCGACCGAAGAGATTCAGTGGACCTAGTGAGATTCGAACTCACGACCTTCTCAATGCCATTGAGACGCGCTCCCAACTGCGCTATAGGCCCATGTCCTAACGACTTTTATATTTTAGGCCCGCTCCCGAAATTTGTCAAGAAAATCGGAATTTTTGATTTTTTAGAGGGCGGTGAGGGAAAACGGCGCCGGGAACGAGTTCCGGGAATCTTGCACAATGCCTTCACCGCCGCGTTGCATGCGGTGCGGGAGCCGGAAACAAACCTGCCGTGGCCCCGATGATCCGCGAATTCCGCCCCCGAATTAAATAAAAAAAGACTCTCCCTGTTTGGGGGGAGAGTCCATACATTGCTAATGATTATTTAGCAGTTTCTTCGACAGCAGCGTCGGCTTCAACAGCGGCGTCGGCAGCAGCTTCTTCAGCGGCAGGAGCTTCGGCAGCGGTTTCGGCAGCAGCTTCGGCAGCCGGTTCAGCGGTGGTTTCAGCCTTGTTGGAAGAGCAGGCAGCCATAACGAAGACCATAACAACAACCATCAAAACAACCAAAAACTTTTTCATTTTTATTATTCTCCTCTAAAGTTCAATTCTTGGCAATCCCTTTTTGATTGTCGATGGGTATTTTACTCGCTTTTCGAATTTATGACGGAAATCGATTAAAAATGTGACTTTTATTTAAGTTCCCTCATTCGAATCGCGAGGCCGCCCGGATTTACGCTCAGATGTACTTCTCCAGCAGCTTCAGCGTATTCATCACCCCGTCCTTGTGGCTGCGTTCGTAGCCGTGGGAGGCGTACACGCCCGCGCCGATCAGGCCGTGGCGGACGTCATTGCCGGCTTTCAGGGTGACTTCAACGTCGGAGCCATAATGCGGGTAGACATCGACCGCGTAATCCGCGCCCGCGGCTTCGGCTGCGGCAATGAGGGCCTTGGTGGTCTGATAGGAATAAGGGCCGCCGGAGTCTTTGGCGCAGATGGATACCTGTCGTTCGGTGCACTGCAGGCCTTCGCCGACGCAGCCCATGTCGATGGAGATGGCTTCCGTGACGCCGGCGGGGATGGCGGAGGCGCCGCCGTGCCCGACTTCTTCATAAACGGTGACGTAGCCCCAGGTGTGACGCTTGAGGGACGGCTTCTCGTCGCGGATGTACTTCGCGAGCCCGAGCAGGATGCCGACGCTCAGCTTGTCATCCAGGAAGCGGCTCTTGATGTAACCGCTGCCCGTGACGCGGGTGCGCGGCTCAAAGCAGACGAAATCGCCGACGGAGATGCCGAGTTCGCGAACGTCTTCGGCGGACTTGACGTCTTCATCGAGAACGACTTCCGTGGTCTCGAAGGTGCGTTTGATCTCCTTATAATCGCCGTTGACATGGATGGAGGCGTTGATCAGCTGGAGGGTGCCTTCGTAGACGCCGGAGAATTTCGTCGCGACGCGGCAGTTCTCGGCTTCGGTGTTGTTCGCGTTCAGCCCGCCGATGTTCTCAATGCGGAGACGGCCGTTGGACTTGATCTCGGCAACCATGCCGCCGAGGGTGTCCGCGTGGGCTTCAAAGAGGACGCCGCCTTCCGCGGTATCCGGTCCGCCGAAATCAATGATCACGCCGCCTTTGACGGTGTGCGTGGTTTTGAATCCCAGCTGCTCGAATTCACGGATGACGTACTGCTCAACCTCTTCGGTATAGCCGCTGGGGCTGTCAATGGCGAGAAGTTCGACCGTCTTCTTGACGGCGTATTCCATATATTCCTGTTTCATTCATTCTCCTTGATCAGCGGGGCGGAAGCGGCGTCGGAACGATGTGCGGCTGCTGCTTGGGTCCGCCGGTATTCGTGTATGTAAAGACGTAGCTGACGGTTTTCGTACCGCGGGCAACGATGCCGTAGGTGTAGTCGCCTTTCCCGCCTCCCGGGCACATAACAATGGAGCCGGAGGGGTTATAGGTGCGGTAGAAGACTTTGTTGTTGATGGAGAGGCTGATATCGGTGGAGTCCGTCACCGTGATGTCGGTGGAGTCCGTCACCGTCCAGTAGACGGTCGGGCAGAATCCGTTGTCGCCTTTGTAATAATTCGGCTGGAAGCGGGTGATGACCGGAGAGGCGCCGACAACCGGGGCCGAGACCTGCTCTTCCGTGACGATGATGTTCACATCCAGCGTGGGACCGAAGAACGTTCCGTCCGGGGCGCGCATCTGGAAGTAGCCGACGTACTGTCCCGTGGCCTGCGGAGCTTCCATATCCATGGAGACTTCGACGACCGTTCCCGGGATGGTGCGCTGGGGGATGACCGCCGCGCGTCCGCCCATGTAATCGCCGCTGACGAACTCGATGGTGTAGCCCTCGTACCATTTGCACGAGCCGTTGTTATACAGGCGCCAAATCTTCGTGAATTTCTGCCCCGGGTTCACCTTCGTCCCGTCCTGGATGGAGACGTCCGCCATGAAGACCATGACGTTCTTGCAATTCGCGGGCTGGTCGACCGGCGGGATGGGTGTCGCGGTCGGGGCGGGGACGTTCTGCGCGGCCTGTGCCTGAAGTTCGGAAGAACGGGAGATGAGGATCTCCGCTTCCTCGCCGCCGGCGGAATACTTGTCGATAAGCTGCTGCAGGGTGCCGTCGCTGCGCATAGCGTTCAAGGCGGCGTCGACTTTGTCAATCAATGCCTGATTATCAATCGCGGCGCCGAAAACGTAGTTCTCAACCGCGGCGCTGTCATTGACGATCTTGAAGCTGCCGCCGGCTTTGTAATCCTCCTCGTAGGTATCCTTATCCAGCATAACGAGGTCGAGAGAGCCGTTTTTCAGGGCTTTCATGGCTGCGTCGATGGTGGCGTACGTGAAGACGGACTGCGTGCTGATCAGGCCTTCGCCGACGAGGTTCGTTTTGACCCACTGGTCAAAGCTGGAACCGCGCTGGACGCCGACGCGCATGTCCTTCAGTTCCGCGCCGGCGAGCGAATTCGGGAGGCCCGAATTGACGGAAGCGGCGAGGACAGCGTTGCCGGAATAGTAAACCGTGGAGAGGGCCGCCCATTCGGCGCGTTCCGCCGTGACGGAGATGCCGCCCGCGATGAGGTCGACCTGTCCGACTTCGAGGGAATCCTTCAGGCCGTCGAATGCCATATCGTAATAGCGCATCGTCAGCCCGGCGCGTTCCCCGACTTCATTTAAAATGTCGATATCCAAACCGGTGAGGTTGTAATTGGAATCATAGTAAACAAACGGCCGATATTCGGCGGATGTGCCGACGTTCACAGTCTCCGCGGAAGCGGCGCAGACGGTCACGAGAACGGCGCAAAGCAGCAAAACCGAGCAGAGTCTCTTCATGGCTGTTACCTTCCTAAAATGTATGAATTCTCTCTTATTATAGCTGTAATTCCGCGGATATGCGCGGTATTTGTCTTATAATAAAAGCACTGGTTGAAACCTTTCATGCGGAAAACCGTATTAGGTTTAGAGAGAAACACAATTACTGAATAGTGAGGAATGTGTTATGAAGAAATTTTTATTGTTTGTTGTCATGATGATCTGCGCGTTCGCGTTCACGGCTGTTTACGCCGATGACCTGGCGGACGTTCAGGCTGCGGGGGTGCTGAATTTCGGTACGTCCCCTTATTATATTCCGTTCGCTTATTACGATGAGTCCGGCGAAATGACCGGCATCGATGTCGCCCTGATGCAGGAAGTCGCCCGCCGTATGGGCGTCAGCCTGAAGAAGACGGATATCGCCTTCGACGGCTTGATTGACTCCCTCGAAATCGGCCAGGTGGATGTCATCGGCGGCGCGCTGACGAAGAACGATGAACGCGCGGAACGCATTGACTTCACCCGCATTTATTACAACGGCTCCGCGCTGTTCGTATCCAAAGCGGGCAAGACCGCCTCGGCGTCCGGCTACGAAGCTTTCCGCAACACCAAACTCGGCGTTGAAAAAGGTACGAGCTTCGAGCAGTGGATCCGCACGAATCTGGTGAACGGCGGCATCGTCAGCACCCGCAACGTCTACACCTATTCCAAGGTCTCCGATGCCATGTCCGCGCTGGACCGCGGCGACGTTGATGCCGTGCTGATGGATCAGGATATCTATGAAGATCTCTACGCCAAGTCCGGCAAGTACACTGCCTACTACAGCGATGTGACGAAAGAGAACTACGCCTTCGGCTGCCGCAAGAACTCCACGCTGACCACCGTCATCAACGGCCACCTGACCGATATGATTAAGGACGGCACCGCCCAGACGATCGCGAACCGCTTCTTCCAGACGGATTACTCCTCCGTTGTCACTTCTGTCGCGCGCCCGAGCCAGATCGCCACGCCGACCGCTTCCGCGAGCGCTTCCGTGATCATCCCGACCGCCGCACCTTCCACCTGCGTCAACTCGATGTCCTTCGTCAAGGATGTTACCATCACCGACGGCCATCAGGTCAAACCGGGTGAGAGATTCACGAAGACTTGGCGTATCTATAACAACGGTACCTGCACTTGGACCCCGGCGTACTCCTTCGTGTATGTCTCCGGCGACCAGATGAGCGGCCGCAACATCAACATCCCGACCAATGTCGCCCCGGGCCAGACGATTGATATCTCCGTCGATATGATCGCCCCGAACGGCAACGGCACCTACCGCGGCTATTGGCAGATGCGCGGCTCCAACAATGTGAACTTCGGCGCCACGATCTGGTGCAAGATCCGCGTCCAGGGCAGCGCCCCCGCTCCGACCGCGACCCCGCGCCCGCAGGACGGCCAGAAGGCGGTCTACCCGTCCGTTGAGTACTTCTACCCGGATGCCTATTCCGGTGTGACCGGCGGCTGCCCGACTGTCTACTGGGGCACCAAGAACGCGAACACGGTCATCGTTACCGTTGACGGCGTCACCGCGAACACGTCCTACAATGCCTACAGCCAGGCGGTGATCTGCTCCTCCGCGTTCAATACACCCGGTACGCACACTATCCAGTTGATCGCCCGCAATGTTGTCGACGACACGTATTCTTCCTTTGGGTACACGGTGTATGCCGATTCGAAGGAAGACGGACAGAAAGACATCCGCCCGTCGATTGACTACTTCTACCCGGATTATTACACCGGTATCGCCGGCGGCTGCCCGACCGTCTACTGGGGAACTTCGAACGCGGACATGATTTACATCACCGTTGACGGCGCCACCGCGACGACCTCCTCGAATGCCTCCGGCGCGGCTGTTGTCTGCTCCTCCAAACTCGACAGCGCCGGCAGCCACACCATCGAGCTGCTCGCCCGCAATGTGGTCGACGACACGTATTCATCCTTCGGGTACACGACCTACACGGTCAACCCGGATCCGGTCTACGTCAACGACCCGGTCACCTACTCGGATGACTCCACGGTCTATTACGATGACTCGGACACCTATTATGACGATGACACCAACTTCGTGGATGACTGCCTCGTCTATGATGACGAGACGGATACCTGGTACTCGATTTGCGAGTAAGTGAAACAACAAAAAAGACTGCCGCTGAAATTCGCGGCAGTCTTTTTTGATTTTACAGCCGCGGATCTTCAATGCCTTTGACGCGGCTGTTCGAATTCGCTATAATAGGGTCGGAATGTGATTTATAACTTACGCTTCGGAGGCGAATTTTGAATCGTGATTTAACCAAGGGACCGGTCGTCAAGTCCATGCTGCTGTTTGCCATCCCGCTGATTTTGGGAGACCTGCTGCAGCAATGCTACAACATCGCCGACACGTTGATTGTCGGGCAGTTCCTCGGGGCGAACGCGCTCGCGGCGGTCGGGTCGTCCTTTACGCTGATGACCTTCCTGACCTCCATCATTCTCGGACTGTGCATGGGGAGCGGGGCGCTGTTCTCGATGCGTTTCGGACAGCGGGATGAGAAGGCGCTCCACGAGAATATCTGCGCGTCGTTCTTCTTTATCGCGGCTGTCTCCGTGCTGCTGAATGTCCTCTCGTACGTCTGCCTGGACGGACTGCGGACGTTCCTCCGCGTCCCGGATGAGGTCTGGGGCGATATGCGGAATTACCTCTTCGTGATCTTCATGGGGCTCCCGGCGATTTTCCTTTATAACTACTTCGCCGCCTTCCTGCGGGCGATCGGGAATTCCGTCATTCCGATGATCTTCCTGGCGGTTTCGTCCGTGATGAATATCGGCCTCGACCTTTGGTTCGTGCTCGGGCTGAAGCGGGGCGTCGCCGGCGCCGCGGAGGCGACCGTCATTGCCCAATACTTCTCGGGGATCGGCATTGCCGTTTATACCCTGCTCTGCTATCCCGAATCCCGCGCGGTCAAGAATATCCGCAGCCTGCGGCGGGAACGCGTTCACGAGGTGATTTCCTTCTCCACGCTGACCTGCGTCCAGCAGTCCGTCATGAATCTCGGCATTCTGATGGTGCAGGGCCTTGTCAACAGCTTCGGCACCGTCGTGATGGCAGCCTTCGCCGCGGGTGTGAAGATTGACGCCTTCGCTTACATGCCGGTGCAGGACTTCGGCAACGCCTTCTCGACCTTCATCGCGCAGAATTACGGCGCCAAAGAGCGTTCGCGGATTCGCTCCGGGCTGAAGAGCGCGATGCGGATCACGATCGGGTTTGGCGCGGCGATCTCGGTGCTCGTCTTCATATTCGCCGAGCCGCTGATGAAGATCTTCGTCGATGCCGGGGAGACAGCGATTATCGCGGAGGGCATTCGCTACCTGCGGATCGAGGGCGCGTTTTACTTCGGCATCGGGGTACTCTTCCTGCTCTACGGCCTCTACCGCGCGCTCGGCAAGCCGGGCATGAGCGTCGTCCTGACGGTCATCTCCCTGGGCACCCGCGTGGCGCTCGCGTACCTGCTGTCGTCGGTGCCCGCGTTCGGCGTCACCGGCATCTGGTGGTCCGTCCCCATCGGCTGGATCCTCGCGGACACGGTCGGCCTGCTGTATTTCAAGGCGAACAAAGAGAAGCTCCTCTCGTGGAAAGAGCAGTAATTTCCTCTGAAAATCCATCGCCCCCGATTCTCTGTCGGGGGCTGCTTTTTCGCCGGATGGAACTTCGGCGGGATTCGTATCGTATAATTGAGAAAGAAATCTACCCGGATAGAGGTTGCAGCTATGAAACGATTATTTGTAATTATTGCATTCGCCGTGCTGGTATTCGGCGCGTTGAGCGTATCCGCGGATGACGGATTCATCCTCTTGGAAGGCGGTACCGTCACCCTCGGCAGCCCGGAGACGGAGCGCATGCGTGAGGGAGACGAGACGCTTCACGAGGTCACGTTGAGCCCGTTTTACATTGATCCATACGAAGTCACCCAGCGGGACTACGAACGCGTCATGGGGACGAATCCCTCCGTCTTTCAGGGCGAGGACCTGCCGGTGGACAATGTCACTTGGTATGACGCGGTCAATTACTGCAATGCCCTCAGTGCGGAAGCGGGATTGACGCCGGTCTATACCGTTGATGGGGACATCGTCACCTGGAACCGATCCGCGGACGGTTACCGTCTGCTGACGGAAGCGGAATGGGAATACGCCTGCCGCGCCGGAACGGACACCATCTACTCCTTCGGCGATCAAGTCAACTCCGATTACGCGAACTTTCAGGGAAGCTATCCATACCTCATCGAGGAAAACTATGTTTCCCATAAAGACCCAACTGTAAAGACAAGCAAGAACCGCGGCGAGACGATCGTCCCCGGTTCCCTGCCGGCGAACGCCTTCGGTATCTATGACAAGCAAGAACCGCGGCAAGACGATCGCCCCCGGTTCCCTGCCGGCGAACGCCTTCGGTATCTATGACATGCATGGCAATGTCTCCGAATGGGTCTTCGATTACTACGGATCCTACGCCGGAGGAACCGATCCCTACGGCGCGGACTCCGGACATCTGCGTGTGAACCGCGGCGGCGGGTACAATGACTTCGGTAAGCATCTGCGCTCGGCGTACCGCTCTGCCATGAATCCCTCCGATCCGGATCAGAATACCGGCTTCCGTGTTGCCCGAAACGCGCAGCCCGGCGAAGGTGCCGTCACAACGACTTATGAGCACATGAGTCAAACCCCGGAAGATCCGAAAATTCTCATCGCCTACTTCTCTTACTCCGGCAACACACGGAAGGCGGCGCAGATTATTCAGAGCCTGACCGGCGCGGACCTCTTCGAGATTCAGATGGAGACCCCTTATGGCGGCGGCATCTATGATGTTACCCAGAAGGACCTGATGAATGAATACCGCCCGCCGCTTGCCTCGACTGTGGAGAATTTCGCGGACTACGATGTCATTCTGCTCGGCTATCCGACCTGGTGGGCGACACTGCCGATGCCGGTGGTCAGCTTCCTGGAGTCCTACGATTTCACGGGCAAGACTGTCTATTCCTTCAGCTCGCATGGCGGCACCATGTTCGGAGACAGCGTCTCGGACCTCTCGAAGCTGATTCAGAGCGCGTACGTCGGCGAGGGCTTTGAGTTCAATTACGGAGGCGGGAGCTCCCTTGAGAGCGAATTGAGCGATTGGCTGAAGGAGTGCGGCGTATTATGAAGCGGAAGATTGCCGTATTCATCGATATCACGATGCTGATCCTGCTCATCCTGCTGATGAACTACATTCCGGGAGCGGGGCTGATGCTGCATGCGAAGATGGGGATCGCCGTCTTCGTTCTGTTCATCATTCATCACATCCTGAATCTGCACTGGTACAAAACCCTCTTCCGCGGGAAGTATACCTTCCGCCGCGCGCTGCTGACCGGAACGGATTTCCTGCTCCTGGCGGCAATTATCGCAACAGGCATCAGCGCCGTCATGATCTCTGGGATGGTCTTCACCTTCTCGCGGATTCCGATGGATTTCCGCTGGAGCTTGATCCACAAGGCGGCCGCCGCTTGGGCTTTTGTCCTGACTGCGTTTCATCTCGGACTGCATTTGCACGGAAAGCTGTGCCGCGTGGAAAAAGGAAAGGCAGCCGTCCCGATGTTGATTCTTGAGACAGTCCTGCTCGCGCTCGGCGTGTGGTGCTTCGGGCGGCAGGAATTCGGCTTGCGTATGCTGACCGGCAGCGCGAATAATTTCGTTCAATCCGCAAGCGTGATTCAATGGCTGGAATTGACAGGCATTCTCGCCGGCATCTGCGTCCTCACCCACTTCATCCTCCTGCTCCACGGACGCGTCCGCAAGCAGGGATGAGGGCTTTATGCCTGTTTTTTCGGAAAAGTCTTGATTTTTCGAAAACAGGGTTATAATTAGGTCGAAGAGTTAAACCAAGTTCTATTTGGAGGAAAAATATGGCTTATTCTATTGATAAAGATACCTGTATCGGCTGCGGCGCTTGCGCCGGTGAATGCCCGGTCTCCGCGATCAGCGAAGTTGACGGCAAGATGGAAATCGACGAAGCGACCTGCATCAGCTGCGGTTCCTGCGCCGGTGTCTGCCCGGTTGGCGCTCCGAGCGAAGCCTAATCGGTACCCGACAATTGACCATAAAAGCGTCTCAGGCGACTGAGACGCTTTTTCCTTATTAACCCCGCGGATTTATTGTATAATCAAGGCTATGGATCTTTTCAGTTACAACGAAGCACAAAACGGACGGGCGGAGCCGTTGGCCGCGCGGATGCGTCCGCGCACCTTGGATGAGCTTGTCGGCCAGGATCATATCGTCGGCAAGGGACGGCTGCTCCGCCGCGCGATTGAGGCGGACCGGCTGTTCTCGTCCATTTTGCTCTTCGGCCCTCCGGGGACCGGGAAGACGACGCTGGCGCGTCTCATCGCTTCGGAATCCTCCGCGGATTTCGTGACGATCTCCGCGGTCCTCGCGGGTGTGGCGGAGCTTCGCCAGGTCGTGACCGACGCGAAGGAGCGCCGCCGCATGTACGGCAAACGCACGCTGCTCTTCGTGGATGAAGTCCACCGCTGGAACAAATCCCAGCAGGACGCGCTGCTCCCGCATGTGGAGAACGGCCTGCTGACGCTGATCGGCGCGACGACCGAGAACCCGTTCTTCGAGGTCAACAAGGCGCTGCTCTCCCGCTCCCGCGTCTTTGAGATGCATGCTCTCGACCGAACCGCGCTCTCGACCATTATGGACCGCGCGCTCACGGATGAGGAACGCGGCTACGGGAAGCGGAATGTTGTCATTGATGACGATGCCCGCGAGCTGCTTATCGAACGCAGCAATTCCGACGCCCGCAATCTGCTGAACGCTATCGAGCTCGCCGTTGAAACCACCCCGCCGGACGAAAGCGGCCGCGTTCACATCGCGCTGGCCATTGCCGAGGAGTCCATTCAGGAACGCGCGCTGAATTACGACAAGAAGGGCGACTCGCATTACGACACCATCTCAGCCTTCATCAAGTCCGTCCGCGGCAGCGACCCGGACGCGGCGCTGTATTGGGTGTCGAAGATGCTGCTCTCCGGCGAAGATCCGCATTTCATCCTGCGCCGGCTGATTATCCTGGCCTGTGAGGATATCGGCATGGCCGATCCGCGCGCGCTGCAGGTCTGCGTCTCGGCCGCGTCGGCATTCGATTACGTCGGGATGCCGGAAGGGTACTACCCGATCGCGGAGGCCGTGCTGTACTGTTCCACCGCGCCGAAGTCCAACTCCGCCTGCGGGATCTTCTCCGCCATGGATAAGATCAAAAAAGAAGGCGCCGGCCCGGTTCCCACGCATCTGATGGACGCCAACCGCGACGCTCAGGCATTGGGACACGGACAGGGGTATCTTTATCCGCACAATTTCCCCGAACACCACATCAAGCAGCAGTATCTGCCGAAGTCCGTGAACGGCGGGTTCTATATGCCGTCCGACCAGGGGTACGAGAAAGTCATCCGCGAGCGCATGGAGCGGTGGGGACACTTGATCAATCTGTACGATCCGAACAAGAAGAAATAAAACAAAAAAACCGCTCAAGAAGCGGTTTTTGTATTGTCGGGGCGGGCGGATTTGAACCGCCGACCTCACGGACCCGAACCGTGCACTCTATCCGGACTGAGCCACGCCCCGCGGCAACAGGAATTAGTATAGTACGATATTCGAAAAAAAGCAAAGGAAAACAAAAAAACCGCTGAAAAGCGGCTTTCTGTATTGTCGGGGCGGGCGGATTTGAACCGCCGACCTCACGGACCCGAACCGTGCACTCTATCCGGACTGAGCCACGCCCCGCGGCAACAGGAATTAGTATAGTACGATATTCGAAAAAAAGCAAAGGAAAACAAAAAAACCGCTGAAAAGCGGCTTTCTGTATTGTCGGGGCGGGCGGATTTGAACCGCCGACCTCACGGACCCGAACCGTGCACTCTATCCGGACTGAGCCACGCCCCGTATCAACAGGACTTAGTATAGTCCCACAGACCGAAATTTGCAAGGAATTGGCTGAAATTTGTTACTTGCACCCGCTTTATAACAGCTTTGTGATAAGATTGTGATTATGGAAATCAACTACAACCTCCTTGAAGAATTCCGACAAGAAAAAATCGTCTGCATCGGCGGCGGGCATGGGCAGTCTTCAATCCTGCGCGGGTTGAAGCGCGTCACCAGCAACATCACCGCCGTCGTAACCGTTGCCGACAACGGCGGTTCCTCCGGCGCGCTGCGGCGCGATATGGGGATCCTCCCGCCGGGCGACATCCGCTCCTGCCTCACCGCGCTCTCCGATGATGAAGAGTTGATGACCCAGGTGCTGCAATACCGTTTCGCCTCAACTGCGGGCGTCGGCCAGCATAACTTGGGCAACCTGCTGCTGACGGCACTCGCGAACATCACCGGCAGTTTCGACCAAGGCATCCGTGAACTGGCGAAAATCCTCGCCATCCGCGGCGTTGTTGTGCCTTCCACCTTGGATGACATCAACCTCGCGGCCGACGTTGAAGTGACCGAGAACGGCAAACTCGTCAAGAAGCAGATCGTCGGCGAATCCGAAATCGCGGACGCCCACGGTCACATTCTGAATATGTGGATCGAGCCCGAACACGTCAGCGCGAACCCGGAAGCCATCCGCGCCATCCTGAACGCTGACCTGATCCTGATGGGACCGGGGAGCCTCTACACGAGCATCCTGCCGAACCTGATGGTGTCCGGCATTCGCAACGCCGTCGCGGCCTCATCCGCCAAGCGCCTTTACATCAGCAACCTGACCTCCCAGCCGGGAGAGACGGACAACATGAGCATTGAAGAACACGCCGATATCATCCTCGATCATCTTCCGGATCGCATGCTGGACGGCGTCATTTGTAATAATTATTACCCTGAAGAATTACCCGATTACTTAAGCTGGTGTAAAATTACATCCGGAGGGAATTATGGGGTCAGGCTCTTCGAAGAAAGCCTCGCAGACGCCAAATGCGTTTGGCACCATGACTCCGCCAAGTTGACCAATTTCATCATCCGCTGTTGGGCAGAGTTGAAAAATGAGCCAAATTGATGAAGATTGAAAGCAATATGACGAATGTCATATTGCACTGTTATCAGGAGGAATTATAAAATGACAGTTAAAGTTGGTATTAATGGTTTCGGTCGTATCGGTCGTCAGGTTCTCAAGGCCCTGACCGAGAATTACGGCAAGGATCTCGAAGTTGTCGCTATCAACGACCTTTTCGACACCAAGGCGAACGCTCATCTCTTCAAGTATGACTCCACCTATGGTACCTTCAAGGGTTCCGTCGATGTTGACGGCAGCGATCTCGTGATCAACGGCAAGAACATCAAGGTCTTCAACGAAAAGAACCCGGCTGACATTCCGTGGGCTGCCAACGGCGTTGACATCGTCATCGAATCCACCGGTATCTTCACCGACGCTCTCGGCGATCCCGCCAAGGGTAAGGCCGGCGCGAATGCCCATATCCTGGGCGGCGGCGCGAAGAAGGTCATCATCTCCGCTCCTGCGAAGAATGAAGACATCACCATCGTCATGGGCGTCAACGATGATCAGTACGATCCGAAGAAGCACAACATCGTTTCCAACGCTTCCTGCACCACCAACTGCCTGGCCCCGGCCGCGAAGATCATCAACGATGCTTACGGTATCGAATACGGCGTCATGACCACCATCCATTCCTACACCAATGACCAGGTCATCCTCGACCAGGGTCATAAGAAGGAAATGCGCCGCTCCCGCGCTGCCGGCCTGAACATCATCCCGACCACCACCGGCGCCGCCAAGGCTGTCGCCCTCGTCATCCCTGAACTGAAGGGCAAGTTCGACGGTTATTCCCTCCGCGTTCCGTCCCCGACCGTTTCCGTTGTCGACTTCGTCTGCACCACCAAGAAGCCCGTTGCCTCCAAAGAAGAAGTCAACGCCCTCTTCCATGAAGCCGCTGCCGGCAAACTGAATGGCATCCTCGGCGTGACCGACGGTACCTTCAAGGATCCGCTTGTCTCCACCGACTTCCGCGGCGATGCCCACTCTTCCACCATCGACTGCCAGTACACCTCCGTCATGGGCACCAACCTGCTCAAGATCGTCTCCTGGTACGACAATGAATGGGGTTATTCCAACCGCGCCTGCGATCTCGCTCTCATGATGGCGAAATCCCTCTAATCAGGTCTTAGATCATTGAATCAAAAGGTGATTGTTTCGGTTTTGCCGCAGCAGTCACCTTTTTTCGAAATATAAGGAAATTTACACATGTTCAACAAGAAGACTGTACGTGATATTGACGTTAAGGGCAAGAAAGTCCTCGTCCGTGTTGACTTCAACGTCCCCCTCAAGGACGGCGCTGTCAGCGATGACACCCGCATCCGCGGCGCCCTGCCGACCATCCGGTACCTGCTGGACAACGGCGCTGCCGTGATCCTCTGCTCCCACCTCGGCCGTCCGAAGGGCGTCGCCGACCCGAAGTACTCCCTGAAGCCGGTTGCCGAATACCTGCAGAAGCTTGTCCCCAACAAGGTTTATTTCGCTGACGACTGCGCCGGTGAATCCGCTGTCAAGGGCGCCGCTGACCTGAAGGCGGGCGAAATCCTCGTCCTCGAGAACACCCGCTACTATGCCGGTGAAGAGAAGAACGACCTCGGCCTTGCCGAAAAGCTCGCTTCCCTTGCTGACCTCTACGTCAACGATGCCTTCGGTACCGCCCACCGCGCTCACTCCTCAACCGAGGGCGTGACCCACTTCAAGCCCGGTGTCGCCGGCTTCCTGCTTGAGAAGGAAATCCAGTACCTTTCCTCCGCTGTTGAAGACCCGAAGCGCCCGTTCGTCGCTATCCTCGGCGGCGCGAAGATCTCCGATAAGATCGGCGTCATCAAGAACCTGCTCTCCAAGGCCGACAAGGTCCTGATCGGCGGCGGTATGGCCAACACCTTCTTCGCTGCCAAGGGCATCAACATGGCCGACTCCCTCGTTCAGGAAGAAGCCATTGACACCGCGAAGGAAATCCTCGCCGCGGGTTCCGACAAGCTCGTCCTGCCGGTTGATATGGTCATCGCCGACGCGTTCGACAACAACGCCAACAAGAAGGTCGTTGATGTCGCCGACGTTGAGAACGGCTGGCGTGTTCTGGATATCGGTCCGAAGACCGTTGAACTCTACAGCAAGCTCGTTGCCGACGCTGCCACGGTTGTTTGGAACGGCCCGATGGGCGTCTTCGAAATGCCCGAATTCGCGAAGGGCACCTTCGCTGTCGCTGAAGCTGTTGCCGACTCCAACGCCATCTCCATTATCGGCGGCGGCGACTCCGTTGCCGCGATCCAGCAGTCCGGCCTGGCCTCCAAGGTCACGCACATCTCCACCGGCGGCGGTGCCTCCCTCGAAATGCTCGAAGGCATCCAGCTCCCCGGCGTTGCTGCCCTCGAAGACAAATAATCCATCCGGATGTACAACAGCCGTCCCGCTTCGGGGCGGCTGTTTTTTGATGTCTGCCCCTCCACAGGAGTTTTATACAGTTTCGCCCAAAATTCGCGTAACAAACCAGATAAAACTCACAATTCGACGTGAATATCAGCACATTTTCGAAATCAGTCTTATAATAACGCGGTTGAACAAAACGGATGTTCCGTAAGTTCTGTATGTATGTTATAAAGCGGAGGCTAATTAATGACTACATTGCTGTGTATCGCGGTCGGATTGCTCGGCGGTCTGCTGATGACCCGTATTCTGAAAAGATTCAATATGCCGGTCATCACGTCTTATTTGATTGCCGGTCTGCTGCTCGGGCCGTTCTTTATCGGGCGTCTGGGAATCCCCGGACTCGGCTTCAACACTTACGAACAGGTTGAAGGCTTCGGTCTCCTCTCCGATATCGCGCTGGGCTTCATCGCCCTCACCATCGGCAATGAGTTCCGTATTGAACAGCTGAAGAAAATCGGCAAGCAGGCCACCATCGTCGGCATCCTGCAGGCTGTGATTACCACGATCATCGTTGACATCGCGCTGCTCATCTTCCACTTCATCCGCCCGGATGTACTCTCCATCCCCGCTGCTATTACCCTCGGCGCCATTGCCGCCGCTACCGCCCCTGCCGCGACCCTCATGGTCGTCCGCCAGTACAAGGCGAAGGGCCCCATCACCGAGATCCTGCTGCCTGTTGTGGCGCTGGATGACGCGGTCGGCCTGATCGTGTTCTCCTTCTCCTTCGGCATCGCGAAGACACTGCAGAGCGGTGTGATGGACATTGCCGCCATCATTATTGAACCGCTCATCGAGATCGTACTCTCCCTGCTTGTGGGCTTCCTCGGCGGTCTGCTGCTCTCCGGCATTGTCAAGCTGTTTGACACCAACCGCGCCAAAGACGCCGCGGTCATCGCCTTCGTATTCCTGGGCGTTGCCCTCGCGAAGGAAGACTTCGCCATCGGCAATTTCTCCTTCGGCCTGTCCCCGCTGCTTCTCTGCATGATGCTCGGCGCGACCTTCTGCAACGTCTGCAATCAGGCTACCGTCCTGATGAACGGTGCCGACGAATGGGAAGCTCCGCTCCTGGTCATGTTCTTCGTTCTCTCCGGCGCTGAACTGAACCTGCACATGCTCTCCAGCGTGACCGTCATCGTCGCCGGTCTCATCTACATTATCTCCCGCAGCCTCGGTAAGTACTTCGGCGCGTTCATCAGCTGCACCATCTCGAAGTGCGACAAGAACGTCATCAAGTACCTCGGTGTTACCCTGCTCCCGCAGGCCGGCGTCGCCCTTGGCATGAGCTCCATCGCGATGACCTCCCTGCCGGGTGACGGCGAACTCGTCCGCAGCATCACCCTGTTCGGCGTGCTGATCTTCGAACTGATCGCCCCGACCATGACCCGCATCGCCCTGACGAAAGCCGGCGAGATCAAGCCGCAGACCAAAGGGAATTTGACGATTTCGGAGTAAATTCAAATGAAAACACCGCGCGAATCAAATCGCGCGGTGTTTTTTTTATTTCAAATTTATTCCGCTTCCCGAGCCGGCGCCTGTTCGGCGGGAGCTTCATTCACCTCGGCACGCTGTTCCGAACGCGGCTCGCGGGGCTTACGGTCACGGCGGTCGCGGCGTTCACGCGGCTCACGCTGTTCCTTCCGTCCTTCGGCATCGCTGCCTTCGCCCTTCGCGGGACGTTCACGGCGGGGCCGTTCGGAACCGGCGGCGTCCTTCTTCGGCTTGACTTCGGGGACGTAATCCACGATCTCAACCTGGTCGCCGGGGAACTCGTGCCGGCCGTTATCCGGAATGTCCACGAGAACCGACTCACGCAGCGGGAAGACTTCGATGACTTTGCCTTCGCCCTGCGGGGTCATGACGTGCTTATTCTTCTTCGGGAGCTTCTTGCGGCACTCGACGTAGTATTCATTTTCATACACCAGGCAGCAGCGCAGACGGCCGCACATACCGGTGATTTCAGCCGGGGTCAGGGACACGCCCTGTTCCTTGGCCATCTTGATGGAGATGCTGGAGAACTCGGTCAGGTAGCGGGAGCAGCAGCGGCAGGCGAGGCCGCAGGCACCCATGCCGGCGATGTTCTTCGCTACGTCGCGCGGACCAAGCTGACGCAGGTCCACGGCGCTGATGCCGGAATAATTGCGCAGCAGGTCGAATTTCAGCGCCTTCAGGTCAACCTTCTCGTCGTTCTCACTGGAGTAAGTGATCTGCAGACGCGAGCCGTCAAAGCTGAATTCCGCCTCGAGGATCTTCACGCCCTTGATGTTCAGTTCCTTGACACGCTTGCGGGCGTATTCCAGGGCTTCGCCTTTTTTCTGATTGAAGATCTCGCGGGAGACAAGATCCTTGGCCGCGGCCATGCGGACGACCGTCTTCAGCGGCTCTCCCTGATTGACATAATCGTCGACGACCTTGATGACCTTGCCGATCTGATTCCCGTGAATCGACTCCACGATCACGTAATCATCCACTTTCGGGTCATAGCCGTTCGCGTCAAAATAATAACCTTTGTTGACAGGCGCGAAGCGCACGCTGACAACTTTATCGTAAATTTCCGTCATTAAAATCCTTCTTTTACCGCCGCTGCGATAAGGTGAACAAACCGATCAAAATTCCGAGAATCAGGCAGATCAAAATCACCATCCCCATCGGGACGCCGCCGCTGACGTTCACACCCGTGACCGTGGTAAAGGTCGGGATGGAAAGCGGAGCGGGTTCCGTGAAGGTAGGCAGACGCGTCGGCTCTACCGTGATGATGAACTGCGCCGCCAGCGTCGGGTCGATGGTGTTGGTGACACGCGGGGTCGGGGTGTTCGGGACAACCACAATCGGGAGGTCGCCTGTGTAATCCACATAGGAGCTGTACACCCACGCCTGATTGTTCGGGCCGCCCTGATAATTGATGAGCAGCCAGCTGCCGCCTTCCGTTCGGCCGATGCCGTACACGACTTCGTTCGCGAGCAGGGTGCCGACTTTGTCGTACTCGGTGCCCGGACCGGAGCGGACGTTGATCTGCGGGTTGGATTCGTCATCCTTGACCGTGATCTTCACACCCGCGCTCGTCCCGGTGACAGTCGGGATATCCACTGTCGGGATCTGGTAGAAGCCGGTTCCAATCAGAACCATCATCAGCGTGCAGATTAGAATCGGAAGTGTGAGCAGTACCCGGGGTTTGTTTTGGTTTCGCATGCGTTAAATTTTTCTCCGTTAATTATTTTACTCTATTCTGCAAGAGATATGGCGAATTCAGGCTTTTTGA
>CAVIKW010000001.1:61509-93727 GCA_963643375.1 Flexilinea sp.
AATGAAAAAGATTGGTTCCGGCGCAGGAATGCCGGGCTGACGATGGAGGAAAAACCATGGAAATTTCGACTTTACAATTCCCGCTTGAGGCTAATGTCCAGGCATTGGCTCATTTCATGAATGTCGACGAGACATACGCGTTCACATTTGCCAGCCCCTTCTGCTACGACGAGCCCGCCGAGTTGAGAGAGAAGAAAGTGTTCCTCTTGGCGAAATTCAGCCATCTCAAGAAAAACGCCATGACGGCCGAAGAAATCTATTCCGGCTTCACTTACGGCGAAGGCAAACGCCCTCTCGAACACGGCAAACTGAAGGCTGCGATCAAGGATGTACAGCTCTACGGCCCCGATATGCAGCCGATCGGCACCCTTGAGGCCCTGGTTCAAAAGGGCTTCCTGCGTTCGTACAACGGGGACGGCACGAACCCGATCTTCGATCGCGATCACAAACTCGTCGGCTTCGCTTATTACAATGCCGAGGATCACGCCAAGGAAGTGTACACCTGCGGCGAGGACTTCCCGCACCTGTACGAAGCCGTCAAGCCGAAGGAAATGCGCGCGTACGAGGCGCAGGGACTTGTCCGCCGGGTCTTTTCTTACGATATTCACGAAGTGGAAGGAACGAAGTCGAAGGACCGCTGGGCCGCAATCTTCTCCGCGCAGAAGAAGTCCGAGCTCACGAACAACCGCCTCAACCGTTTCGGCGCGCTTTTGGACGAGGATACGATGCTGCTCCTGCTGACGGGGCTCGTCGGCTACTTCTGGGCTACCTACATTGACGTCCCGCTCTGATTCACGGACAGTTACACAAAAAAGAGAACGGCATTGCTGCCGTTCTTTTTTATTCTTTCGCGGACTCTTCTTCCGCGTGTTTGATCTGAAATGTAGCGAGGTCGCGGGCGACTTCGGTATTCGGGAACACGGCCTTTGCCTCGGCGTAGATGTCGCGCTCGCGGTAGCGGCGGGAGACGTGCGTGAGAATCAGCTTCCCGACCTCCGCTTCACGGGCCAGCTCCGCGGCCATCTTCGCCGTCAGGTGCGAATAATTCTTCGCCATATCCGCTTCTTCCTCAAGGTACGTCGCCTCGATACTGAGGGCGTCCGCGCCTTTGACGTAAGGGAGGAGCTCCATGGCGTTCCCGGTATCTCCCACCGCCGCGAATGCCGTCCCGGGCTTGTACGGGCCGAGTACGGACTCCGCTTCAATCACGCGGCCGTCCGGCAGGGTGACGGATTGACCGTTCACGAGGTCCTTGCGCCACGGTCCGACAGGGATATCCAACTCGGCCGCTTTGTCCGCGAGGAACGGACGGTGCCCCTTCTCCTCGAACTTGTAACCGAAGGAATCCGTCCCGCGGTGTGTCACCGGGAAGCAGCTGACGGAGAGGCCGGCGTCCTCGTAAATGATGCCGGGCGTCAGTTTGTGGAAGACGAGCGGGGTCGGGGTTTTGTTGCCGCGAAGCACGACCGTGAACAGCAGATCCTTGATGCGCTCAATCGCGTCGTTCCCTCCGTAAATGTGCAGCTCTTCCATCGCCTCCCAGCGGACCATGGTTGAGACCAAGCCGGCAAGTCCGAGAATATGATCGAGGTGGCTGTGGGTGATCAGGATCCGGTTCAGCCGTTTCAACCCGATGCCGGAAGTGAGCAGCTGGCGCTGTGTGCCTTCGCCGCAGTCCACCATAAAACGGTGCTCGTTATGCACAACGACCATCGAAGGCAGGCTGCGCCGTACAGAGGGCGCGGAGGCAGAGGTACCTAAATAGACTAAATCGAACACTGACGTTACCTTCCCAAATTTGAACTAATACTATTTTACCATCCCGCGCCGCGTTTTCCGGAAAACAGGGAACAAAAAAGCCCGGAATTCGATCCGGGCCTTTGTCTGTATGATCTTAGCCGAGGAACTCGTCCACCATGTCCTCCAGCGCGGAGGCGGGCATGGAGCCGGTGTGGCGGTTGACAACTTCGCCGTTCTTGATGAAGAGCAGCGTCGGGATGGACTGAACCTGATAGGCGTTGGCAACGTCGGCGTATTCGTCAATGTTGATCTTGGCGACGATCAGCTTCCCCGCGTAATCGGCAGCGACGTCATCAAGGACGGGGGCGAGCATCTTGCAGGGTCCGCACCACGGCGCCCAGAAATCCACGATCACCGGAATATTGGACTGCAGCACTGTCTTCTCAAACGCGTCATCGGACACATGGATAGGTTCGTTAATCATGATTGTTTCTCCTTAAATATTAACCAGCCTCATTATCATACCACGGAATTCGGGAATTTGCGGGAGAGATGATTTATGAGAATATAAATTCTAAAATGTCGGGTTTCCGCGAAAATAATGCTGCCGGATATGGCGGATGATCAGCTGCTCCGGAAACCCCGGTCCTCCACGGCGGGTTTTGACTTAATCCGGGAAATATCCCCACAAGAACGCCGGCTTGCTTTATAATTTATGCAGAGAGTCAACAAATATGTCGATTGCCGAACGAAAAAACAACCACATTGATGTCAATCTTCACTGCGCGGTAGCGTCAACCGTGACGGCCGGGTTCGAGAAGTACCGGCTGGTACACAACGCCCTGCCGGAGGCGGACTTCACCGCCTATTCAACGGAGAGCGTCTTCCTCGGGAAGCGGATCGGCGCCACGATCTTGATCTCATCCATGACCGGCGGGACCGAGCACGGCGAGCGCATTAACCGCAATCTGCTCACCGCCGCGGCTGAATTGCGCCTGCCGTTCGGGATCGGCTCGCAGCGCATCTTCATCGAGGACAGCTCGCGGAAAGCCTTCCCGGTGCGGACAATTGCCAAGGACACGCCGGTGCTCGCGAATGTCGGCGCCGTCCAGCTGAATTACGGCTATGGACGGGATCAATTCCTGCAGGCGGTTGAGATGATTGAGGCAGACGCGTTAATTCTGCACATCAACCCGCTGCAGGAACTGGTGCAGAAGGGCGGCGACACGAATTTCACCGGTCTGCTGCCGAAGATCGCGGCGCTCTGCGCGGATTTCCCGGTGCCGATCATTGCCAAGGAAGTCGGCTGGGGCTTCTCCGTCGCGAACGCCAAGGCGCTCGTGGACGCGGGCGTTGCCTATATTGACATCGCCGGCGCGGGCGGGACGTCCTGGTCGCAGGTGGAAAGCTTCATCGACGGCAGTCCCGAAGCCCTCGCGTTGGCGGAGCCCTTCGCGGGCTGGGGCATTCCCACGGCGGAATGCCTGGACGCCATCCACACCGCGCTGCCCGCGGCGAAGTTGATCGCTTCCGGCGGATTGAAGGACGGCGTGGACGCGGCGAAAGCCATTGCTCTCGGCGCGGAGCTTGCCGGGTTCGCCGGGCGCATCCTGCCCGCCGCCGCGGAAGATACGCCGGACGCGCTCATCCAAACGTTGACGACCATCATTCAGCAATACAAAATCGCCCGCTTTCTGAGCAGCGGCATTGAAAAAATCGCCTAAAGAGGAAAAATGAAACAGGAAATTATCAACGAGATCAACGCGAAAATTTTTGAATTCCTTTCCGAAAACGAAGTTCTGAAGCAGGACGAAGCCCTGCAGGAAATGCTGTACTACGCCCTCGGATTCAACAAAGACGGCGGGCTGCTCAGCGGCGGCAAACGGCTGCGTCCGCTTTTCAGCTGCCTGGTCTGCGGCGCGGTCAGCGGAGACCATCACAAAGCCCTGCTCTACGGCGCGGGCCTTGAGATGCTGCACAACTTCACCCTCGTCCACGATGACATTGAGGACAACGGCGACGTCCGCCATAACCGCCCGGCGCTGTGGAAGCGGGACGGCCTTGCCATCGCGCTGAACGCCGGCGATATGCTCTATGAAACCGCCCTCTCCGCCGCGGCGCAGGCCGATCGGGAGACCGGGTTCAACGGCCTCGAACGGGTCATGAAGATGTCCGCGGATCTCTTCCTCGGACAGCACCGCGACATTTCCTTCGAGAACCGTACGGACATCAGCGAAGACGAATACATCCGCATGGTCCGCGGCAAGACCTCCGCCCTCCTCGGCTGCAGCTTCGCGCTCGGCGCCATGGCCGGCGGCGCGTCCGAGGAAGTCATCCGCGACTACGAACGCATCGGTCAGGAGATCGGCGTCGCCTTCCAGATCCGCGACGACTATCTCGGCACCTGGGGCAATAAAGACGTCTTCGGGAAGTCCGTTTCCGGCGACATTATGGAAAAGAAAAACACCCTCGCGGTCATCTACACCGAAGGCCGCGATCCCGAATTCCGCAAGCAATGGGAAGCCTATGACGGCAGTGCCGAGCGCGTGCAGGAATTCGCGGCGATGATGGAAAAAGCCGGCGCGCCGGAATACCTCGCCGAGCAGTGCGAAAAGTACACCCGCGCCGCCGAAGAGATCCTCGAACGCTATCCCGCGGTCAATGAATACGGCCGTGAACTTGACAACGTGATCACCGCGCTGGTTGACCGCAAGAAGTAAGGCGAAGAATGACGGAAATGAACCAAGTCGAATCAGCCGTTCGTGAAATTCTGCTCGCCATCGGGGAAGATCCCGACCGCGAAGGACTCCGCGCCACGCCCGAACGCGTCCGCCGCATGTACGGCGAAATCTTCGGCGGCTATGCCATGGACCTCGAGACCGTCGTGCACGGCGCCGTTTTCAATGAGACCTCCGGCGGCATGGTTGTCGTCCGCGATATCTCGTTTTACAGCATGTGCGAACATCACATGCTGCCGTTCTTTGGGACGGTTGACGCCGCTTACATCCCGGACGGACGCGTGATCGGCCTGTCCAAGATCCCGCGGATTGTGGAGATGTACGCCCGCCGTCTGCAGATTCAGGAACGCATGACGCGGCAGATTGCCGACGCGCTCGAGACCATCCTCGCCCCGAAAGGCATCGCCATCCGCGTGCGCGGTTCGCACATGTGCTCGATGATGCGCGGGGTGAAGAAGGAATCCGCGACGCTGCTGACGACCCGATACACGGGTGTGTTCGAGAGCGATTCGGAGATGAAGAATGAGTTTTACCGCCAGCTCGGCATGACGGAGGACATTGCATGAACGAAGAGAAACAATTCCTGCTTCTGGATGTTGACGGCGTGCTGTTGGATTCGAACGGCTACCGCCTGGCTTATCTCAACACGGCGACGCGCTTCATTCATCAATTCGGGCAGCCGGATGTCGAAGTCGAATCCGTCATCTGGGAAACCTTCATGGCCGAAGGGGTCACCGCCGAATGGGACATGGTACCCCTGACCCTGCTCTCGTTTTTGGATATGTATGCCGCGGATACCGGCGAAACGCCCTCCATGGACTGCTTCAACGGTGCTTGTGATTCCATCCGCTACACCGACACGCAGCGGTTCACCGAACGGCTGCAGCGTTACATCCCGAAGTTCGGGGAACTGATCGTTCCGAATACGCTCGTCTTCTCCGGAATCCGAGACGCGCTGCTGAACGGCTCCGACGCGCTTCCGAAATTGCGCGGCACCGATGTACTGAAGGCGATGCTGGCGGATACATTGAATCCGCATACCTGTCCGTTCTTCTCCCTGCTGATGACGAACCTGCTCGGCTCCGAAACCTTCCGCTCCTTCTACGGGATTGAGCCGCCGGTTGAGATGGTTTCGCTCTTGGAAACCGCCGACCGCAAATTGATTTCGGAAGCCAACCGCGAGCTGCTCCCGACTTTGCCGGCGAAAGGCATTTATCCCGCCGTCATGACCTACCGTCCGACGCTGCTGCCGCGAACGGAGGGGGACGGGAACCAAAGCTCGGCTTATTTCGTTAATACACCTGAGGGAGAGTGCGCCCTGCGCCTGCTTGAATGGGATGACGGCCGAATTCCCATTATCGGCGCGGGAAGCCTCTGCTGGATTGAGGAAAAGTATCAACTGACTCGTGAAACTTACGTGAAGCCCCACCCGGTGCACGCTCTGTCCGCGATGCTCTATACGCTGTGCGGAAGTGAGACGGAAGCGCTTGAATTGGCCCGCGCGCTCTGCGGCGATGAACCGCACGCGGACGTCAGCCGCGTTTACGAGCTGCTGCCGAAGTCAACCCCGGTGCGCCTTTCCGTATTCGAGGACTCCGTGACGGGCATCGGTGCCTGCGCGAACGCTGCCGAAGTGCTGCGGAAGCACGGCTACACCGTCCGCACCGACCTGAACGGCATCAAGACGACACCGAGGAAAAACGAGCTGCTGCTTGAAGTCGGCGCAAGGCTTTACAACAATTTCAACGACGCCTTTGATGCCTGCGTGAAAGTGAAAGGATAAGATATGAAACAATCCGTTTTATTTGTGCTCTGCGCGCTGCTTCTGCTCTGCGGAAGCGCTGCCGCCCAAGAAATCTCCATTGCCCGTCCGACTCCCACGCCGGAGGCGCCATTGGTCGAGACCACGACACAGAACACGGTTTCCGGGGAAAACCTGATCACCGGCAACGGCACGAGTACCGTGACCCTGCTTGACCGAAATTCGTACGTCAAGAGCGTCGACCTTCCCAACGCGGAAGAAGTCTTCCAGTCCGGCGATGACGTCCCGAAACCGGATCTCGACCGCCCTGTCACCGAAGGCAATGCCGATTTGACGCCGGGATATGCCTGCAAAGCAATCCTCAACGCTCCGTACTATTTCCAGGAGTTCAAGCCCGGCGAGAAATTCATGCTGGATGTGACCTACATCAACACCGGCACGGAGACCTGGGACTTCAACATTGATGTGATGCAGTACTCCGGCGACCGCCTTGAGGTCGCGAACGGCACCTATCTTTATGACCTGCATAAGGATTATCGTGCGGCCGGCGACACCTCCGTGTACATTGTCAAGCCGGGCGGCTCAATCCGCTTCACGGTTGAGATGCAGGCGCCGTCTTCCCCTTATCATGAAGACCGCAAGTATTACTCCGTTTATACGCTCGTGAAAAACTGGAACCGCTACGGCGAGGACAAATTGAAAAGCTCCGGCTGGAATGAGGATCACCACAATCCGCAGACCGGCGAATGGGAAGCCGCCTTCAATGACGGAGACGGCGGTATGTTCTGCCCGGTGTATTTTTACATCTACGTTCCGGATGACAGTGAAGAATAATATTCAGTAAAGCAGGAAACAATGGATCAGAAAATTCTCGATATTCTCTCTAAGTTTGACCTTCCGGGCAGTGTGCTCGGCGCGAAGCAGTTCGGCAACGGACACATCAACTGGACTTATGACGTGGAGCTTGATGACGGCGGCCGTTATGTCCTTCAGCGCATCAATACCTACGTCTTCCGCGACCCGGTCGGGCTGATGCGGAATATCGAGCTTCTGACCGATTTCATGCGCGAAAAGGTGGACGATCCCCGCGGCGTACTGCGTCTGATCAAGACCTACGACGGCAAAACATACACCGTCACCGAGAATGATGAGTATTGGCGGATGTACGACTTCGTGGACAGCATCTGCTACGACGCCGCGGAGACGCTTGACCTCTTCCGTGAATGCGGCGCGGGCTACGGCAATTTCCAGAATCTTCTGGCGGATTTCCCCGTGGAAAAGCTGATCGAGACGATCCCGAACTTCCACAACACCGTCTCCCGCTATGAGGACTTCGAGCAGGCGGTCCGTGAAGACCGCTCGAAGCGCGCCGTGAACGCGAAGCGCGATATCGACTACGCTATGTCCGAACGGCCTTTCGCGCCCTTCTTCATGGATAAACAGGCCGCGGGTCTCATTCCGCTGCGCGTGACGCATAACGACACCAAGATCAATAACGTGCTCTTCGACAAGAAGACCAATAAGGCTCTCTGCGTTGTGGACCTGGACACGACCATGCCCGGCTTCGCGGCGGTCGACTTCGGCGACTGCATCCGCTATTCCGCGAGCGGCGCCCCGGAAGACGAACAGGACCTCTCCAAAGTCTTCCTGCATATGGATCTGTTCAAGGCCTTTGCCGAAGGCTTCTGCGGTACCGCCGCGAAGAATCTGACCGCCGAAGAGCTGCTGCTCTGCCCGGAAGCCGCGAAGCTCGTCACCATCGAGACCGGCATCCGCTTCCTCGGCGACTACCTGAACGGCGATGTCTACTTCCACATTGACTACCCGGATCAGAACCTGGCCCGCGCCCGCGCTCAGTTCAAATTGGCGTCCGATATGGACGCGCGTATGGAAGACATGCGCGACATCATCAAACGGATCATCGAATAACCATGTCCGAACTCTGGCATCGGCTTGACGCCTTCGACGCCCGGATCTCGGAGAAGCTCCGCATTCGGGATGAGAACAGCCTCCGTTTCAAAATCGCGGCGGTGCTGGCTCATACCGGGGATTCGTGGCTGTGGTGCGGCGTTCTCTTCGTATGGTGGCTCTTCGCCCACGGGAACACCGAACGCACGCTGGCGTGGTGGGGCGGGACGATTGCATGGACGGCGTTCCTCGTCTTCTTCCTCAAGCGCTTGATCGGGCGGATGCGTCCCGAAGGCGAATGGGGGCAGGAATACCGCAAGACCGACCCCTATTCATTCCCGTCCGGCCATTCCGTCCGCGCGGGGTTGATTGTCACACTGGCGTGGAATACCTTCTCTCAGCCTTGGTTGATCGCGCTGTTCGTGCTCTGGGCGGTGCTGATGATGCTCTCCAGGGTGGCGACCGGTGTTCATTACCTGCTGGACGTCATCGGCGGCTTCCTGATCGGCCTCCTCTTCGGCACGCTCTGGCAAGCCGCGCAGCCGTGGTTCTTCACGAAATTGGCGGTGCTCTTCGACAAGTCGCAATGGCTGCCTTCCTTGAAGAAAATCCTGTAAAATGAAAACAAAAAACCGGGGCGTTGAGCCCCGGTTTTTGATTTGTGATTGCTTATTTGTAAATGCTGAAGAGGTCTTCGATCAGGGCGGCGGCCGTTTCCTTGCGGCCGGCACCGGCGCCGATCAGCGTAACGTCGCCGAGCAGATCACTCTTGTATTGAATGGCATTGGTGGCGCCGCTGATGCCCGCGAGCGGATTGCTCAGCGGGAGCATCATGGGCTTAACGAAGGCTTCGACGCCGTTTTCCGTGCGCTTGACGGAGCCGATCAACTTCCAGCGGCAGCCGTTTTCCTTCGCGTCCTTGATGTCCTCAAGGGTAATGCCGGTGATGCCTTCGCGGTCAACTTCGTCCGGTTTGATGAAGACACCGAACAGGGTCTGCGCGAGAATGGAGACTTTGCCGGCGCAGTCGAAGCCTTCGACATCGCCGGAGGGATCGGCTTCCGCGTAACCCAGCGCCTGGGCCTTCTTCAGCGCGTCTTCATAGCTGCAGCCGGATTCCATTTCGGTAAGAATGAAGTTCGTGGTACCGTTGAAAATACCGCGGACGGATTCGATGCCGGTCTGGAGCAGGATTTCTCTGCCGAGGCGGAGGGACGGGGTGCCGCTCATGACGGTGGCTTCGTAGCCGATCTTCACGCCGTTATCGCGGGCGAGGCCGCTGAGCATCTTGTAATACAGCGCGATCGGGCCCTTGTTGGAGGTGATGACGTGCTTGCCGGAGAGAATGGCTTCCCGGCAATGGAGCACCGCCGGCTCACCGGTGTGCAGGTCGGTGTAGCTCAGTTCGATGATGACGTCGCATTCGGCGTCGCGGATCGTCTCGATGGTGTTCCAGTCACGGAAGTACTTCTGATCCAAGCCGGAAAAATCGCGGGCATCGACCAGTTCCTTCAGCGGAAGTCCATCCGGGTCGTAAATCGTGCCGAAACGAATGTCCGTGATCGCGGTGATCACAAAATCAAGTCCCTGCTCTTTTGAGTAATAGCCGCTTTTCTCAAGCAGCGCGGCAATAAAGCCGTGGCCGACATTGCCGAAACCAATCATTCCGAGTTTGATAATTTTCATTAGAGCCTCTCCTGTGAGGAATTTACTTACCGAAATACTTGCGGGCGATGAGTTCGCCGTTGAAGATCGAGCCGCCGGCCGCGCCGCGGATCGTGTTGTGGGAAACGCAGACGTAGCGGAAATCGAGGATGTTATCCGCGCGGACTCTGCCGACATTGGTGCTCATACCGTTCTCAAGGTCGCGGTCGAGGCGCGGCTGCGGACGGTTGTCGAGGGTGTGATAGATGATCGGGTGCTTCGGGCAGGAAGGCAGATCCTTCACCGCGTCCGGAACCTGGAAATTGCGCAGGGTCTCGATGACTTCTTCCGGGGAGGCTTTCTGCTCGGTCGCGATGGTGCAGCAGATGGTGTGACCGTCAATGACCGCGACGCGGTTCGTGGACGCGGAGATGGCCATTTCGTGAAGATTGACGCCGGCACCGTTGAAGGAGCCCATGATCTTGCGCGGCTCGAACTCGACCTTCTCTTCCTCACCGCCGATGAACGGGATGACGTTGTCGATGATATCAAGGGACGGGACGCCGGGGTAGCCCGCGCCGGAGAGCGCCTGCATGGAGGTGAAGAAGCCCTTCGTCACGCCGTAAGCCATGTCAATCGCGTGAAGCGGGACGACGAGGCCGGTGGTGGTGCAGTTCGGATTGGTGATGATGCCGCCGCTCCAGCCGTACTGACTGTGCTGCGCCTCGAGCAGATCCAGGTGTTCCGGGTTGACTTCCGGAACAAGGATCGGGACCAGCGGATCCTTGCGGTAGGCCGAGGCGTTCGAGCTGACGATCATGCCCTTCTTGGCGAAGTCGGGTTCGACGACCTTCGCGACATCGGCAGGGAGCGCGGAGAAGACGATCTTCGCCTTGCACAGCGCTTCGGCCTTGGTGGGCAGCAGCTTCATTTTCTTGACGTATTCCGGCATCGGCTTGGCGAGGAACCAGTGGCAGCTCTCCTCGTAGGTCTTGCCTTCGGATCGTTCGGAAGCGGTAACTTCCACAACTTCAAACCACGGATGTCCATCCAGAAGGGAAATCATTCGCTGGCCAACGGAGCCGGTAGCGGCTAAAACTGCGACGGGGATTTTGTTACTCATAATAATTCCTCCAAAATGATAATAAAAAAGCTGCCTCTGTTTGAGGCAGCCTTCCGAATTCTAAGCTCTTCCTTCTACCTCAATTAACCCAAATTAAGACCGGTGTCAGTGGTCTGGGCAGTGGCGGTAGTAGTGGTCGGGTTCATGTTCTTCATAGCTAAAAATATAGCACCGAAAACGGCGTCTGTCAACAGATTAACAAAAACTGGTGACGATACTCAGCGGGCGTTACACGCTTCTCGAAGGGGATCGGGTGTGAGGTTCACCTCATCCACCGCGGAGCGGTCCCCCTTCAGCACAAGGGGAAGGCCTTAACGCGGTCCAAGATGGGCTTGACTGCGAATGTCGAGCGCTCTCGGCTATCGCAGACCTCATCCACCGCTAACGCGGTCCCCCTTCCCCTACGAGGGGAAGGCCTTAACGCCGCTTCGCGTGAGGAAAGCGCCTTTCCATGCGGGCAAAACGGATATCCGGCATGAAAAGCTCCGCCGCAATTATGTTATCCGGTCTCTCTTCCGCAATAAAAAAAGGACGGCGCCGATTGGAACCGTCCTTGCGTGTATGTATTGAGCGAAGTGAATTACTTCTTGGCGATGTACTTGCGGATATCGAGGGCGACCGCGATAACGATAACGAAGCCCTGGACAACGTAGTTGTAGTACGGGTTGACGCCGAGGAACTGGAGGATGATCTTCAGCAGTTCGAAGACGAGGACGCCGATGATGATGCCGGAGATGGTACCGATACCGCCGGTGGTGGAGACGCCGCCGATGGTGCAACCGGCGATGGCTTCAAGTTCGTAGCCGTTGCCCATGGAGGCGGAGGCACCGCCGGACTTCGCGGCGAGCAGGTAGCCCGCGATGGCGTACATGATGCCCGCGATGGTGTAGATGGAGGTCAGGGTCTTTTCGGTGTTGACGCCGGAGACTTCGGCCGCGACTTCGTTACCGCCGATGGCATACATGTACTTGCCGTGGCAGGAGTGGTTGTAAATGTACCAGAACAAGACACCGAACAGGAGCGCAACGAGCAGCAGGTACGGGATGTTGAAGCCCTTCGCGGAGCCGATACGGCCGGTGATGAGGCTGGTGTAAATCTTCTGGAAACCGCCGATCGGCTGGGCATCGGAGATCACAAGGCAGATACCGTAGATGATGGTCTGGGTACCCAGGGTCGCGATGAACGGAGGAACGTGCAGCTTCGTGATGATGAGGCCGTTAATCAAGCCCCAGAGGGCGCCGAAGGCAACGACGATAAGGAAGATCAGCCCGATATTCATTTCGGGGACGGCCTTCCAGAGGCGGCCGGTGTAGTCGCCGCGCTGGACAAGGATACCGGCTAAGCAGGCCGCGAAGCCTACCTGACGGCCGGCGGAAAGGTCGGTACCTTTGGTGATCAAACAGCCGGAAACGCCGAGCGCGATGATGAAACGGACCGCGGTGTTGCTGACGAGGTTGCTGAAGTTGCCCCAAGAGAAGAAGTTGTCCTTCATGATACCGACAACAATAGAGGCGACGATAAGGATCGCAATGATCGGGTTGCCTTTGAGCCAAGCAAGTAACTTCGCGCCGAAGGACTTTTTAGTGTTCGCTTTTTCCATTTTTTATATCTCCCTGATTACTCGAACTGAGCAGCGAGTGCCATAATGTTTTCCTGAGTGGCGTCTTTTCCGTCAATGAAGCCGGTGACGCGGCCGTCGCACATGACCATGATGCGGTCGGACATACCGATGAGCTCTCCCATTTCGGAGGAGATCATGATGATGCTCTTCCCCTGTTTCGCGAGCTCGGCAATGATGCAGTAGATTTCGTATTTCGCGCCGACATCAATACCGCGGGTCGGTTCGTCCAGAATGAGGACATCCGGGTCGTTGGCGAGCCAACGGCCGACCAGAACTTTCTGCTGGTTGCCGCCGGAGAGGGACTTGATCAAGGTTTTGGAAGAAGGAGTCTTGATCGCGAGCTTTTCTTTGTTATCCTGAACCACCGCTTCGACTGCCTTTTCTTTGATCGCGTCGGTAGGCCGGTATGTGTACTTCGCCAAAGAGGCTACGCCGAGGTTGTCCTTCACGCTGAGAACACCCATAATACCGCTGCCGCGGCGGTCTTCCGTCAGCATCGCGATACCCTGATCAATCGCGTCTTTCGGACGTTCGATTTTCAGTTCCTTGCCCTTGAAGAAGATTTGGCCCGCGCTGTGGGAGCGGATACCGAAGAGGCCTTCCATCAGCTCGGTGCGCTGAGCGCCGACCAAACCGCCGACACCCAGAATTTCGCCTTCGCGGAGGTCAAAGCTGACGTGGCGGAAGGAACGCGGGTTGATGGAGGTGAAGTCTTTCACCTGGAAGACGACATCGCCCGGAACATTTTCGCGCTTCGGGTAAAGGTTCGTCAGTTCGCGGCCGACCATCTTCGTGATGATCATTTCGTTGGTGAGGTCCTTCGCATCCCAAGTGCCGATGTAGTGGCCGTCGCGCATGATGGTGACTTCGTCGGAAATGCGGAGAATTTCATCCATCTTGTGGGAAATGTAGACGATGGCTACGCCTTCAGCCTTCAGATCCTCAATAATGCGGAACAGCGCTTCAACTTCGTTTTCGGTCAGAGAGGAAGTCGGTTCATCAAGAATGAGGACGCGGCAGTTCGCGGAACAGGCTTTTGCAATTTCAACGCACTGCATCTGGGAAACGCTCAGGGAGCCGACTGTCGCCTTGGGGTCGAAGTTCATTCGGACTTTCTCGAGCAGTTTGGCGGTATCTTCGTACATTTTCTTATGATCGACACCATTGATGAAGCCCAAGTATTTCTTCATCGGGTAACGGCCGAGGAAAATGTTCTCACCGATCGTACGAGCGGGAATCGGTTGAAGTTCCTGGTGAACCATCGCGATGCCCTTGTTCAGCGCATCCATCGGATCTTTAATTTCGACCGGTTGGCCGTCCATAAAGATCTGCCCTTCATCCATTTTGTAAATGCCGAACATGCATTTCATCAGCGTTGATTTACCGGCGCCGTTCTCGCCCATCAGAGCGTGAACCGTACCCTTGCGCAGACGAAGATTCGCATGGTCCAAAGCTTTTACGCCCGGGAAGGACTTGCATACATCTCTCATCTCAAGGAGATATTCTGACATGGATTGCTTTCTCCTCTCTTGGTTTTAAAATTTACAGCAATCTTGGAAAAGATTCCGATAAGTCTTAAAGCCGTTTTTGCGATAGTTTCTTCTGAAAACGGGTGGGCATTTTCAGCCCACCCGTTTTATTTATGTTACGGGTCAGATGACCACGAGGATACTTCCGAGAAAATTATTCAGCGAAGTATTCCGGGGTGATCTTTACATAGTCAACCCAGTAGTAGTTCTCGATGTCTTCGCCATGCAGAGCCTTGACGGTGACGTCGACAGCGGTGTGGGACTGGCCGATGTGGTCGTTGAGGACGGTACCGGTCATTTCGCCGTTCTTAACCATTTCCTGGCATTCTTCGAGGGCGTCAACGCCGACGAGGTAGATGTCTTCGTTGACCTTGCGGCCGGCAGCCTGGATGGCAGCGGCAGCGCCGAGGGCCATGGCGTCGTTGTTGCAGAAGACAACTTCGACAGCGTCAGCATGAGCGGACAGAGCGTTGGCAGTCAGTTCCTGACCCTTAGCCTGAGCCCAGTTACCAACCTGGTCGTCGAGGCATTCAACTTCGATACCGGCGTCGGTCAGAGCCTTGATGGAGAATTCAGTACGATACTGAGCATCGATGTTTTCCGGGTCGCCTTCGATCATGATGTAGGAGACCTTACCATCGCCGTTGATATCGCCATGGTTGGCGGTTTCGGCAATGATTTCACCCTGATAGGTACCGGACTGGCGGGCATCAGCACCAACGTAGCAGACCTTCGCGTTGTTCAGAATGCCTTCGTACTGTTCGTCGAGGGTGTTGCCATCGGCGTCGTAGGCCAGAGGTTCGCGGTTGATGAGGATGAGCGGAATGTCAGCAGCAACGATCTTGTCGATGATGGCATCAGCGGAGGAGGTCTGGACGAGGTTCAGAATGATAGCATCCATGCCCTGGGTGATGAAGTTGTCGATCTGGTTGGACTGTTCAGCCATATCGTTCTTGCCATCGACGATGGTGATTTCATAGGTGTCATCACCATTCAGAGTGCCGAAGTAGCTCTCGAGTTCGTTGCGATAGAGGGTCATGAAGTTGTCATCGAACTGATAAATCGCGACGCCAACTTTGTAGTTCTCAGCAGCAGCCGGGAGAGCGCAGGCCATGATGATGATCAGAGCCAAGACAAAAAGGAATGATTTTTTCATATTTACTCCTATCTAGATTTTGCTGTATCGACAGCAATGATTGTGTACTTGATTATACAAGAAACTGAAAACTTGGGTACCGGAAAATCGTCATATAAAAAAAGTGCGAATTGTAATATAATTACTTAATGAAAACTGAGAGAAAGATATGAGGAATGTAATATGGAGAAAATTCAAGCAGCGAAGCTGACCGATAACGCGATTCTGCCTACCCGGAAGCACCCGGATGACGCGGGGATGGACTTCTACGCGGCGGAGGAAATTGAGATCCCGGCACACGATTTCGGCACGGTCCGGACAGGAATTACGGTCTCGATCCCCGCGGGATATGTGGGATTGATGATGCCGAAGAGCCGCAATGATCATCTGCTCGGGGCCGGGGTGGTGGATGCCGGTTACCAGGGGGAGATCATGATCAAAATCGCGAACATTAAAGAAAAACCTATGCGTATCACACCAGGAACGGCCATCGCGCAGATGCTCCTCCTGCCGATTGTCACACCCGCGATCGAAGAGGCCGATCCGAACAAGATCCATGCGGTGAAGTCCGCCCGCGGGGCGACAGGGGGAATCTTGGAAAATACAGTGAGGAGTTAGGAGTTAGGAGTTGAAAAAGAGACCAGAGACCAGAGACCAGATAACATAATTGGAGCGAGTGCTCGAACATCGAGCTTTTTTATATAGAGAGACCGGAGACCAGATAACATAATTTGGGGGTAATTAACAAAAAGCGGCTCATATCTAATTTATGAGCCGCTCTTTATTTTACGAGTGCCAATTAACGTTATCTGGTCTCTGGTCTCTGGTCTCTAATCATGACCATTGCCTACTGTCTATCGCCTATGAATTTCTCCCGAAGACCCAGTCGGTCGTGCCGATCTTGTTCCACGTGAGAAGCTCGGTGTCGTCGAACCAGACGGCGATTTCACGGGCGGCGGATTCCGGGGAGTCGGAGGCGTGGATCAGGTTGCGGTCCATCTTCGCGGCGAAGTCGTGGCGGATGGTGCCGGGCGCGGCTTCATTCGGGCGGGTGCTGCCGACAGTGGCGCGGACGCCCTTGATCACGTCTTCACCTTCCCAGACCATCGCGAAGACGGGGCCGGCGGTGATGTAATTGACGAGACCCTGATAGAACGGTTTGCCGACGTGCTCGGCGTAATGCTTCGCGGCAAGCTCCGGGGTGACCTGGAGGAGCTTCGCGGCGCAGAGGACGTAACCGCGGTTCTCGAACCGCTTGACGATTTCACCGATCAGACCGCGCTGAACGCCGTCGGGTTTCACAGCAACAAATGTTCTTTCCATTGACTGATTCCTTTTATGATTGAATTTCTTTGAGCAGCTCGGGGAGCTCTGCTGTATCCGGGAAGAGGATCGCGAGCTTTTCAAGATCCTCTTTGACCGCGGATCTGCAGTTCGTCCGCCCGATCAATTCCTTATACAATTGTACACCCTGTTCGACTTGATTGTCGCTGAAATAACGCCAGGCGTCGCGAAGCATCTGCCGCTCTTCGGGAGTCGGCTCCGGGGCGGGGATGTCCGCTTCCGTTTGGGAGTCGTCCGCCGTCGGGAAGACGGTCTCGGTCGCGAATGGCACCGGGGTTTCTGCCTTTGGCGCGGCTGCTTCCTCGGAGACGGCTTCCATGCCGTTTTCCGCGATTTCCGAGAGGTAGGTGAAGACCTGATCCAGTTCGCTGCTCTTGGGCTTCGGCTGCGGTTCGGGGACGGGCTGCTGTCCCTGTTCCTGCTCGTATTCCTGCTGCTGAGAAGCGGTCTTCTCGGAGAAGTAGGAACGGCGGTAGCCGTTATCCGTCGGCTGCTTCGGCGTCAGGGATTCGAGAATCTCCCGCGCGGACTTGCCGCCGTTGGAGACGTCCTCGATGGGGAGCAGGTCGAGCCATTCCGGCAGCCGGGTGTTGTCATTGTTGATGAGCTTTTCACTGGCCTGCTGCCAGCCGATGCGGACGCGCATCTTCGGCACGCCCGTCCAGTCGTAATAAGCGATGTTGATGGGGTAGGAATGTCCGTAGATTTGTCCGCCGCGGATCTCCCAGCGGGCGTAAAGCGGGTCAAGCTCAATGAGCCGATCCAGGCAGCGCTTGAATTTGATGCGGTCGCGGTCCGCGTAGTAAACGCAGAGCTGCCGCAGCGCGGTTTGGTTGTAAGGTTCGCTCTTGAGAACGGAGCGCAGCAGCCAGACGGCTTTGTCCAATGAGCCATTCGCGTAGTAGCAAAGGCCGAGGAAAAGGGCGGGGAGGTTGGGGAAGGGACGGTTCTCGGCGGCGAGGAAATGCCCGATCGCCGCGGTGTAGTTCTTCGCCCGGTAATCGGCGACCCCTTCCGCGAACTCGGTCAGGCGGTGGTCATCCATGGAGAAGGTCAGGCTGTGCGCCTGCATCCACGCCGTCAATTCTTCCTCGATGCCCAGATTCTCCTGCTGCAGGCAGATCGCCGCCCGGCAGTGCTCCGCCGCGTTTTCGGGACGGCCGCATTCGGCATAGGTGTAGACGAGGGAGATGTGGCAGAGGAAATTATCCGGCTGCGCGGCGCAGAGACGCAGATACGTGCTCAGCGCCCCGCTGTAATTGTCCTTCTCCAGGAAGGCGCGGCCGATGATCTCGTACAGACGGAGCATCTTCGGAAATTGACGTAACAAATACAGACAATGGAAGGATGCCTGATCTAAATTTCCATTGTCTGTAAGTTGTTCGATCTTACTCAGGTATTTTTCGAGTTCGAGCGCCTGCATGGATCAATTGGTGCGGGTTCAGTCGCGCAGATAGTCCCGCAGGATCTTCTGGATGGACGGGTGACGCAGACGGGAAAGCGCCTGGGCTTCAATCTGACGGACGCGTTCACGGGTGACGCCCATCTTGTTGCCGACTTCCTCAAGCGTGTACGCCTGGCCTTCAAGCAGGCCGTAGCGCAGCTGCAGAATGCGGACTTCACGCGGCGGGAGGTCGTTCAAAATCTCCTGAAGGTGTTCCTTCAGCAGGTTGTAGGTCGCGGAGTCATCCGGCGCCGGGACGTCATCGTCTTCAATGAAATCGCCAAGCGTGGAGTCTTCTTCGTCATCGGTCGGGGTTTCAAGCGAAAGCGGACGGCGGGCTACCTGGATCATGTTCTCGACCTTCTTGACCGGGATGTTCAGCTCCTGGGCCAGTTCTTCAACAGAGGGATCGCGGCCGAGCTTCTGGGTCAGCTGGTGCTGGTAGCGCAGCAGTTTATTGATCTGGTCGCCCATGTGGACAGGGACGCGGATGGTGCGGCCCTGGTCGGCGATGGCGCGGGTCACGGCCTGGCGGATCCACCACGTGGCGTAAGTGGAGAATTTATGACCGCGGCGGTAATCGAATTTCTTCGTCGCGCGGATGAGGCCGATGTTGCCTTCCTGAATCAGGTCAAGGAACGGCACGCCGCGGCCCATGTACTTCTTCGCGACGGAAATGACCAGACGGGAGTTCGCCGTGATCAGGTGATCGCGGGCGGCCCAGCTGTCTTCAATATTCTGGCGGAGCTCCATGCGGCGTTCCGGGGTGACGTTGACGGTCGCCAGTTCCTCACGGGCCAGACGGCCGCGCTCAATTCGCTGGGCGAGTTCGACTTCCTCATCCGCGCTGAGCAGCGGGACGCGGCTGACCTCTTTCAGGTACAGGCCGATGGTGTCGTCCGTGTCAATGTTGGAGAGGTCATCGCTGAGCTGGAGACTGTTGTCGTCGTCTTCGTCAATATCGGAAAGATCCATGTCTTCGCTGTCGTCGTCGGCGCTTTCTTCAGTGTACTGAATGCCGGCGGAAGCGAGGGCGGAATAAACCTCTTCCAGTTGGTCGACGTCTTTTTCAGCTTCCGGGAAGAATCCCAGAATGTCATCGAGGGTGATGATGCCCTTCTGCCGGCCGAATTCGATCAGCTGTGATACGGCGGAGTAGCTCTCGTCATCTTCGTTGTTGATGTTCATGATCTCGTCTTCCATTTATATTATCTCGTTTCCTCACAAATAATCTAAGATAGAGAATACACGCTTTTTTATCAAAAATCAATAACCAAAAAAATCAAAATCCGCGTTACGGCTATCGTTATTATGCACGTTCCGCGCCAACTTTATCCCGGAAAGGGGAAATTCCGGTGAAATTGTGTTTTCCGTTTTTTTTGATTTCGCGGAAAATCAAATGTCATATTAATTATTTCCCTATTGACTTTATCTCCGTATTGACTATACTTATGAACAGATGAACATATGTTGCGAGGTTGATATGAAAGAACCGGAAGAATTTGAAATCTGTGACGAACGGCATGTGCATCGGGACGCGGTCGACAAGGCTCGCTCCGCGCAGCCGGATGAAGAGAATTTGGCCGACTTGGCCGACCTTTTCAAGAATTTCAGCGACACGACGCGTATCCGCATCCTGTATACGCTGATCTCCGGTGAGATGTGCGTCTGCGATATTTCCGAAGCGCTGGATGTCACTCAGTCCGCTGTTTCGCATCAGCTGCGAATTTTGAAGCAGTCCCGCCTGGTGAAGGCCCGCCGCGACGGCAAGAGCGTTTTCTACTCACTGGCGGATGAACACGTAAAAACGATCCTCTTCATGGGGATGGATCATATTCTTGAGTAATTTGGAAAATAAGGAGTCGAACAATGAAAAAGGTTTATAAACTGAAGGATCTGGATTGCGCGAACTGCGCCGCGAAGATGGAAGCCGGCATCAAGAAAATCCCGGGCGTCAAGGACGCTTCCGTCAACTTCATGATGCAGAAGATGACCATTGAAACCGACGAAGCCGACATCGACGCGCTGATGAAGACCGTTGTTGAAACCTGCTCGAAGATCGAGCCCGACTGCGAAATCATTCTCAAATAACATTTACCGGGCGGGCGAAGTTCCGCCCGCTTTTCTCTTTGGAGGCATCCATGAGCAAGAAACAGAAACGCAATCTGCGGAAGATCATCATCGCCGCTGTCTTATTCCTGATCGCGAAGCTTGTCCCTTGGGCGAACTTCCTGCCGGAAAAAGCCGCCTTTTGGGTTCAGGCCGCGGTCTACATGGTTTCATACCTGATCGTCGGTTGGGAAGTGCTGCGCAAGGCGTTCACGAACATCCTTCACGGACAGGTCTTCGATGAGAATTTCCTGATGACCGTCGCCACGTTCGGCGCGCTGGGCTTGGGTGAATTCGGGGAGGCTGTCGCGGTCATGCTCTTCTATCAGGTCGGCGAGTTCTTCCAGGATTACGCCGTGGGCCGTTCCCGTGAATCTATTGCCGCGATGATGGACCTCTGCCCCGAGTACGCGAACCGCGTCAAAGGCGATGAGATTGAGGAAGTCGACCCCGAAGAGATCGCGGTCAATGACCTGATCCTCGTCAAGCCGGGCGAACGGGTTCCGTTGGACGGTGTGGTTGAGGAAGGCGAATCCCGCCTGGATACTGCCGCGCTGACAGGTGAATCCGTGCCGCAGAGCGTGAAAGTCGGTGATGACATTTACAGCGGTTCCGTGAACCTGAACGGCGTGCTGAAGATCCGCGTGACGAAGCCTTACGGTGAGTCTACCGTGGCCCGCATTCTTGAACTGGTGGAGAACGCCTCCGACAATAAGTCCCGCTCCGAGAATTTTATCACCCGCTTCTCGCAGGTCTACACCCCGGCGGTCGTTATCTCCGCTGTGCTGCTTGCCGTCATTCCGCCGCTGTTCTTCAAACAGAGCTGGAGTGAATGGGTCCACCGCGCCTTGATCTTCCTTGTGGTCTCCTGCCCGTGCGCGCTCGTGATCTCCGTCCCGCTGAGCTTCTTCGGCGGCATCGGCGCGGCCTCCCGCAAAGGTATTTTGGTCAAGGGCTCCAACTATCTTGAAGCGCTGGCTCAGGTCAAGACGATCGTCTGCGATAAGACCGGCACGCTGACTAAAGGCACGTTCACCGTCACCGCGGTGCACCCGGATCACATCAATGAATCCGACCTGCTGGAATACGCCGCCTACGCCGAAGCCTATTCAACGCATCCGATTGCGGAGTCGATCAAGAAAGCGTACGGCAAAGAGCTCGACAACAGCCGCATTGAAAAGGCGGAAGAGCTCTCCGGCCGCGGCATCCGTGCCGTCATTGACGGGAAAGAGGTTCTCGCCGGCAATACGCGCCTGATGAATGAACACAACGTCCCCGACGTTCACGAATGCGAGATCAAGGGTACGATCATCCACGTCGCGATTGACGGACACTATGCCGGACATATTGTTATCTCCGACACCGTGAAGGAAGACGCCGCCGAGGCGCTGCGCGGGCTGAAGAAGCACGGCGTGACCAAGACCGTCATGCTCACCGGCGATAAGCGCGAAGCCGCGGAAGCCATTGCCGAGCAGCTCGGGATTGACGAACTGCACGCGGAGCTGCTGCCGCAGAACAAGGTCGAGATCGTTGACCGGATCATCAAGGCACAGCCGGAAGGCGAAAAGACCGCTTTCGTCGGCGACGGCATCAATGACGCTCCGGTACTGACCCGCGCGGACGTGGGCATTGCCATGGGCGCGATGGGTTCCGACGCCGCTATCGAAGCCGCGGACATCGTCCTGATGAACGATAAACCTTCGGACATCGTCAAGGCGATTGAAGTTGCCAAAAAGACGCTGCGGATTGCTTACGAGAATATCTGGTTCGCGCTTGCTGTCAAGATCCTCGTGCTCATCCTCGCCGCCTTCGGTGTCGCGAACATGTGGCTGGCAGTCTTCGCGGATGTCGGCGTGACCGTGATCGCCATTCTCAACGCTATGCGCTGCCTGAAGTAAATCATCAATAATGAAGGGACGTTCCGAAAGGGACGCCCCTTTTTTGATGAATGCGGGAAATTCAGGGAACTTTTTCGCCCGATTGATGGTTTAATGGATAGAAACATGAAAGCAGCGGACACGGTCCGACGCTCTCATTGAGAAAAGAGGCAACCACGATGAAAAAGACGATCCTTTTCCTTCTTGTAATCAGCATCCTTGCGGCCGCCGCGTCGGTATCCGCGGACGCCGGGCTTTATCCGCTCCCGCTCTTCCAAAACAATCAGCCGCCTGCCGGTCCGCAGTATCAGAATAATCAGCCGCAGCCCTATTATCCGCCGAACAGCACGATCCCGTTTTATCCGATCAACGGCGGGGACAACTATCAGCCGTATTACAACTATCAGCCGCAATATCAGCCGCAGTATCAGCAGCCCGCGCCGCAGTATCAGCCGAACACCGGTTCCTATCCGCGGGTGTCGATGGCATGGAACAATGACGGCAGCTACCGCCTGACCTGGACGGTCAAGAACACCACCAATAATGGCTGGTCGTCCGCGGACGTTGACATCAAGTGCGTCTCCGGCTGCGAACTGCTTCGCGACCAGTCCCGCATGCGCTGGGACATCCCTTACACGGTCGAGCGGAACGGTGAGCTGACCTTCTCCGTGAATATCAACCCGCCGTATTACAACGGCTACCGCATGACCTTCGCCATGCTCAACGGCGGGGATTGGCTCTATCAATTCGATTTGTACATCTGATCGGAAGAACCGTAAAGAGAAAAAAACAGAGCCCGCGAATTCCGCGGGCTCTGTTTTATTTCGTAGATTTATTTCTTGAAGAAGTCGAAGAGGATCACACCGGGACCCGCGTGGACCATCAGGCAGGCGGGCGCGTTGTAAACCGGGAAGTCGTCGGTGCCGAACTTCTCTTTGATGGCTTCGATGACGATCTCCGCGTCCGGATTGTTGGGACGGGTCGCGAAAGTGAAGTCACCGGCTTTGAGATCCGGGCAGTTTTCCTGCAGGAGCTCGATCATGCGGGCGATTGCCTTCTTCTTCGTGCGCTGCTTTTCGTGAGCAGTGACGACGCCGTCATCCAGGGTGAGGATCGGTTTCAGCTGCAGCATTTCGCCGAAGAAATGCGCGGCGTGACCGATGCGGCCGCCCTTGTAAAGGTATTCAAGCGTATCGACCAGCGCCAAAAGGCAGGCGCGGCCCGCTTTTTCCTTGACAGCGGCTTCGATCTCATCAAGGGTCTTGCCTTCGTCGCGCCATCGGATAGCATCTTCAAGCAGAACGGCTTGCGTGCCGCCCATGCACTTGGTGTCAATGACGCGGATATCCAGCTGCGGGAAGTCGGCTTTCGCTGTGGTCGCGCTGCGGACGGTGCCGGACAGGCTCGAGGACGGGCAGATGATAATCGCGCTGTCGCCCTTGTTATACATATCCTCGAAAATCGGGGTATAGAGCGCCGGCGGGGGCGCGGCGGTCTTCGGCAGCGCGGACGAAGCCTCAAGTCTCTTCACAAACTCCGCGGGGTCGAGCTCTGTGTCGTCGCGGAACGTCTCCTCGCCAAAGATAACGAGCTGCGGGATGAATTCGATGCCGAGGTTTTTTGCTTGTTCCAGCGTAAGGCCGGAAGTAGTGTCACCTATAATTCTGATCATATTCTCTCATTCTTGTTTGTCCGCGGCAGAGGCTGCCGGGAAGTGTAAACGCCGCCCGGAGGGCAGCAACGCTCTCAGCGGTTAGAAACCGTTGACGCCCTTCTTATCCGTCAAAATGGCGCGGATGGCTTGGTCGTTCATGACAGCGGGGATATCCGCGGTCTGAACGCGGCGGGGGTAGCCCTTCACATCGGCGAAGAGGCCGGTGATCTTCTTGTAATAGGGCGGGCGCTCATTCAGGCAGTAATAGAGGTCGCAGTCATTGAAGAAAGCTTCTTCGCCCGGCGCGAGTGCGGCGCGGTCCGGGGTCTTGATGACGTGCTGCTCCTGATAGAAGGTCTTTTCCGAACCGTCAGCCATGACGAAACCGACCCGCTTGATCTCAATCGGTTTGCGGCCGAGGTTCTGTAAATACATATCGAAGGTGATGAAGCTCTTCTTGCGGAAGGACTCAATCGTGACGTCCTCCACTTTGAAAGCGAGGTTCAGCTCCGGCTTGCGGCACTTTTTCACGAGCTTGACGATCAGACGGATGATCAGGATCAAAATGAAAAGACACCAGAGCAGGAACGCTGTTACGCCGAGAAAACTTGCTTTATCAAGCGCCAGGTACCAATCGATCTGCGCTTGTACGTTTGCGAAAAACTGTCCCATATTCGTACCTCCCTACCCTAATTATAATGCAAAGAAAGGCATAAATGCAAGCCGATTCCAATCGAAAAGAAAAAAGCCTGCATTAATACCGCCGCTTCGGCATATCCCGGCGGGGAAACCGGATTCGTGTCGGAAGGAATTCCGTCCGCGGGTCTTCTGTATAAACTTCATGGACGCGCGGGAAATGCCTGTTATAATGAAAGGCGAAAAGGACAACGCAGCGTAATTATGACCTTCCCCGCTTTTATCTTCATGTTTTTGGCCGGTGCTTTCCTCGGCTGCCTCGGGCATTTCATCGTCGGAGGAACTGTTTTCTCCGCGATTGTGTACCTGATTGCCGGCGCGCTCGGATTCATCGGCGGGCATTACATGGGCGAGCTGATCGGGATGGAACTGCTTCCGCTCGGGATCATCAACTTCGGCTGGGGGATTGTCGTCTGCCTGTTCGTGCTTTTCGTGATCACGATGCTCAGCAAGCCGTTACGCTGAGAGCTTCTCCACTTCCACCGCGCGCAGTCCCTTGCCGTTATCCACAGCCGTAAAACGCACTTCCTCGCCCTCGGCGAGGTTTTTAAATCCATCCGAAACAATATCCGTGTAATGCACGAAATACTCGCGTTCGTCTTCGGTAATGATGAAGCCGAAGCCCTTGCTTGTATTGAACCACTTAACTTTCCCGCTGATTTTTTCACTCATACCGGTTTATCGATTCCTTTCAAAATATTCTTCTGCGGTTTTGATCGCGCGCTCCGAGTACTGACCGGCGCGTTCGCGTTTGGATCTTGACGGCTTCTCTAACGGCGGGAGAATGCCGAAATTCGCCTTCATCGGCTGGAAATGCTTGGCTTCGGCGGTCGCGATGTACCTGAAAAGCGAGCCGGAGACCATGACTTCGGGCAGCTCCAATTCGTCTTGCCCCTTGATGGCGCGGGCGGCGTTCATACCCGCGAGCATCCCGGCCGCGATATTGCCCATGTAGCCCTCGATGCCGCAGAGCTGTCCCGCGACGTGGATGTTCGGATGGGCGATCATGGCGAGCGAAGCGTTCAGCACGCCCGGCGCGCAGATGTAGGTGTTGCGGTGCATCTGTCCGTGGCGGACGAACTGCGCGTTCGCGAGTCCGGGGATCATGCGGAAGACGCGTTCCTGCTCCGGGTAGAGCAGATTCGTCTGGAAGCCGACGAGGTTATAAAGGTTCCCCGCCTTGTTGTCCTGACGCAGCTGCAGAACGGCGTACGGCCGTCTCCCTGTGCGCGGGTCAATCAAGCCGACCGGGCGCAGCGGCCCGAAAGCGAGCGCCTGAACGGAACGGGAGGCGAGGACTTCCACCGGGAGGCAGCCCTCGAAGAAGCTCATTTTGTCAACGGCGACGCCCTTCTCAATCTGCTCCTCGAAGGACTTCAGCGGAATGCGTTTCGCCGCCAGCAGCTCACCGACGAAGTTCTCGTATTCCTCTTTGGTGAACGGGCAGTTGATGTAATCGCCCTCGCCGGATTCATCCCGATCGTAGCGGGAGGCCTGATAAGCGATGTCGAAGTCCACGGAGTCCTTCTCAACAATCGGCGCGATGGCGTCAAAGAAGAAGAGATTGTCCGTGCCGGTGAGGCGGCAGATATCCGCGGAGATCGCGTCCGAGCTCAGCGGTCCCGAAGCGAGGACCACCGGGCGGTCTTCCGGAATGCGCGTGACCTCCTCGCGGATGATCTCGATGTTCGGGTTGGAGGCGAGCGCCTTCTCAACCTCCGCGGAGAAGACGTCTCGGTCAACGGCCAGCGCGTTCCCCGCGGGGACGGCAGCCGTCTCCGCGCATTGAATCAGCAGCGAGCCGCCGATACGCAATTCCTCTTTGAGAACGCCGGAGGCGCGGTCAATCAGGTTGGAACCGAGCGAGTTGGAACAGACCAGCTCCGCGAGATTCCCCCCGGTATGCGCGCCGGTCATGGACGCCGGACGCATTTCATAAAGTTCGACAGGAATCCCCCGCGACGCCGCCTGCCATGCCGCTTCGCATCCCGAGAGCCCTCCGCCGATTACCATCAGTTTTTGCATATTCGAAGTCATGTTCATTATTGTAACATTACCGCCGCTTTATGCGGCTTTTTTCATGAAAGACAGCCTCGATTCAATTTACGCCGGGCAAAACAAGAAATATGCCAATTTTTCCGTCATTTGAAAGAATTGGCACGCTTCTTGCAACTTATTTTTAAGGTATAATTAAGAAAGAGGCACACGGATATGTATCAACGTCAAACACCCGAAACAAGAATACAAGCATCGGCCCACTTGGCTCAGACGATGACCATGCTGGGTATGTCCTCCGAAGAAATCAGAGAAAAAATCGAGGGCGAACTCGCGAAAAACCCGTTCCTGGAATTGGTTGAGGACCGCGTATGCCCTACGTGCAAAAGAAAGCTTCCGGAAAACGGAAAGTGCCCGATCTGCTCGAACCCGCAGCTGGATCACGAGGCGGAGAATATCATCTTCGTCTCCCCGCGGGATGAGTTCAGCTACGGAGGCGGTTCCGCCGCTGCCGAGCCGTATCACGACGAGCCGGATTACGACTCCGCGCAGTCCGAGGACCTCGCGACCTACGTACTCAAACAGGTCGGCCCCGATCTTGACGATCAGCAGAAAGTCATCGCGGCATACCTTCTGAACAGTCTTGACGCCGACGGTTTCATCACCGCCGATATCCTTGACGTGGCGCAGTATTATCACGTGATGCCCTCCGATGTCGAGGAAGTCATTGAGATCATCCAGCACGCGGACCCGCTCGGCGTCGGTTCGCGCGACTTGAAAGAAGCGCTGCTCGTCCAGCTGGAACGCATTTCGGACTACGTCAATGTCCCCGGTCACACGAAGGACCTGATTGAAAACTGCTTCGAGGACCTGACCCACGGCAAGAGCCGTGATATCGCCAAACGCCTCGGCGTAACGGTCCGCCAGGTCAACCTCATTGAGAAGTTCATCGGCGACAACCTGAACCCGTACCCGGCCCGCGCGCATTGGGGCGGCACGGTCGCGGGCAAGTCCACGCAGGACTTCTCTTCCGTCGCTTATCATGAACCGGACATCGTCATCTATTATATGAATGAACGCCCGGAAAACCCGCTCGTGGTTGAGATCATCATGCCGATTTCGGGCTACCTCCGCGTCAACAATTACTTCAAGAAGGAATTGAAGAACGCGCCGGATGACCGCGTTGAGGAATGGCGCAACGACCTGGACAAGGCGAACCTCCTGGTGAAGAGCCTCTACCAGCGCAACAATACGATCTCCGACCTGATGTCCATTCTGGTCAACCGTCAGGAAGAATACATCCGCAAGGGTGAAGAGTACATCCAGCCGCTGACCCGCGCGCAGATCGCCGTGGAGATGGGCGTCCATGAATCCACGATCAGCCGCGCGGTTTCCAATAAGACCGTGCAGCTCCCGAACCGCAAGGTCGTGGCACTCTCTTCCTTCTTCGACCGCAGCCTGAACGTCCGCACGGTTCTCAAGGAGCTCATCCAGAACGAGAAGAAACCGCTTTCCGACGCGAAGCTCGTCACCCTGTTGAATGAGCGCGGCTTCAATGTGGCGCGGCGCACTGTCGCGAAATATCGTTTGATGGAAGGGATCGGCTCTGCCCATCAGCGGAGTTCGATGCAGCAGTAATCTCATGAGCGAATTCATGAACGACCGGCAGAACGAAAGAGAGACCCTTTTCCGGTCTCTCTTGTATTCATGCACCGCGCCGGCGTTCATTTGGACGGCGAACGGTCCCGAGGTGCTGATGATGAATGACAACGCCTCCCGCCTCTTCGCCCGCTGTTCTTCCAAGAGCGGCGCGGAAATCGACCTCGATTCCGCGCTTCCCGGCTGGCGGGATATCCCCGAAAAACGCAACCATTCCGTTTGGATGAATTTCAAATTCAACGACGGCACCGTGCAGGCGTACCAGGTCCGCAACAGCTGCCTGGATGAAGAGGAAAACGTCTGGGCGACGGTGCTGCTGACCGGCGGGGCCGACGCGCGGGAACGCAACATCGGCGGCGCTTCGTTTTTCGGTCAGCTGGAGACGCTGTGGGCGGAAATGCATGAAAGCAGTGACGCCTGGCGTGAAAAGCTTCCCGATCTGACATCCCTCATTATCAATGAACTCGGGCTGACCGGCTTTACCTTCTGTCCGTCCGAAATCTTCAAAGAATTCGAGCTGTGGCAGACGCTGATCACGCCTGTCCTTGAGAAGTACGACGACGCCATGCTGAAACAGGCGGAAGCGGCCTGCGAGCGGCATCGCGGCAGTTTTGTCACCGCGGCGCCCGGCGAAGAGGATCACGATGCGCCATCCCTGTGGGGCTTCGATATTCATGACGAATTCGGCGGCTTCTTCATTTTGGAAGGGATGGATTCCCACCTGGAAGAAGACATCGCGGGCGTCTGCGGCGTGCTTGCGAAGAAGATCGCCGGTCTGTATGACACCTTGGCCCTGCGGCGCGGCGGTGAGATGGCCCGCCTTGAAAATGAGCTCAACAGCCTCGTGCTGACGAACATCACCGAAGGCGTGATCGTCACCGACAGCAACCTTTCCATTATGTATATCAACCCGATCGCCTCCACTATGTTCGGCTTCAGCGGAACACAGGTCGTCGGGAACAAGCTTGACCAGCTGCTCGTCACTTCCGACGGTATTCAATCGCTCATCGGGGACGGCTCCTCCGCGGCTTCGATTAAATATCTGCACCGCCGCAGCGGTACGCTGTTCCCGTGCAGCATCAAGGCGTGCACAATGGAAGCCGACGGGGATCAATTCAATATCTTCGTGCTTTCCGACCAAACCGAAACCGAGGAAAGCCGCTTGAAGAACGAACAGCTGACGCAGCGCGCGTTCCTCGGGGACTTCGCCTCGCTGCTCGCGCATGAGATCCGCAACCCGGTCAACAACATGCGCATTTGGCTCGCGAATATCACCAATCTGGCGGAAGACAACGAAGCCATCGTCTCCGCGGCGCAGAGAATTGACGGCGACTGCGAACGCATTTCCCAGCTGGTCAGCAATATTCTCGCCTTCTCGAAGCCGATCGCGCTGAACAAGGAAGAGATCGACCTCTCCCTGTTCCTCTCGGAGATTCTTGAGAAATGGCGTCTGAATTTCGCCAGAAAGAACATTACCAGCTACTTCAACCCGCCGAAGGACTTCCCGAAGTTCATGGGCGACCCGCGTACATTGGAGCAGGTCATCAACAATTTGATCGGAAATTCGGTGGACGCGCTTGATGGGCACGATGGTGTGATAACATTAAAGCTGTCCATGGTTGAGAGTGAGACCGGACGAAGGCAGATCATGATCACCGAGTCCGATAACGGACCGGGCATCCCGGAAGACAAGATCGACCACATCTTCGAGCCGTTCATGACAACCAAGAAAAACGGCAACGGCTGGGGGCTGGCGATTTCCAAGCGGATCATCACCTCCCACAAAGGTACAATCCGGGTACGCTCTTTCCGGGGCGGTACGGTGTTTGAAATTCTACTTCCCGCAGCGGATGAGATTGGATAAGTGAAGCTATGAAAACAGTAATAATGATTGTCGATGATGAAGATAATTTCCGTGAGGGGTTTGATCAGTATCTGACCATGAAGGGATACGAGGTCCACGCCGCGTCGAATCTGACCGCCGCCCGGGAGATCCTCAAGAACTACGCCGTGGATATCGTGCTGCTGGATGTTCAGCTGCAGGGTGAGTACGGCCCGGATCTGCTTGACGACATCCGCCTCATCCGCCCGACACCGAAGACGATCCTGCTGACCGCTTACGGCGAAGTGGATACCGCGGTCAACGTCATGAAGAAGGGCGCGTTCGATTTCCTCGGGAAGCCGATCGACTTCACGATCCTGGAAAGCTGCCTGCATCGCGCGGAAGAAAACATGGCCATGCAGAAGGAACTCGAACGCTACCGCACGAGCGCGGATCAGAAATTCGCCTTTGTCGTGGGACACAATCCGCGGATGGTGCGCGTCTTCCAAGACGCCTCCCGCGCGGCCCGCGCCGGTGCTTCCGTGTTGATTTACGGCGAGACCGGCTCCGGTAAGGAAGTCGTCGCCAAATACATTCATAAAAACAGCCCGCGCGCCAACAAACCGATGGTCGCCATCAACTGCGCCGCCATCTCCCCGACGATGCTGGAATCCGAACTCTTCGGCCACGAAGCCGGTTCATTTACCGGCGCCACCGGCAAAACGCAGGGCCTTTTCGAAGCCGCGGACGGAGGCATTCTCTTCCTGGATGAAATTTCTTCCATGAGCATGGAGATGCAGGCGAAGATCCTCCGCGCGATTGAGGATAAGAAGATCCGCAAAGTCGGCGGCACGAAGGAAATCGCCGTGGACGTTCAGATCATCGCCGCTTCCAACCGCAACATGAAGCAGATGATCGAGGAAGGCAAGTTCCGCGACGACTTGTATTACAGACTGCGTGTAGTGGATATTGACATCCCGCCGCTGCGTGAACGTCTCGACGACATGCCGGAGCTGGTGGGGTTCTTCGTCAAGTCCATCAATCAGGAACGCGGTGTGAACATTACCGGCGTTTCCCCGCAGGTGCTCAGCGCCTTCATGAAATACAATTGGCCGGGCAACGTCCGCGAGCTGCGCAACATCATTGAACGCGCCAGCATCTTCTGCACCGGCGAGACGATTGAGCTTTGCGATATCGACAGAGATATCGCGGAGAAAGCGTAAGGAGGGTTTCATGAGTTTCACTCCGTCATTCATTGTTCAGATCTGCGCGATTCTTCTGGCGCTGTTGGGATTCATCACGCTCTTCTTCGGCCTCCGCGTTCTCTCGCGTTATGCCTTCTCGAAGGATATGAATGAGGTCTCCAAAGAGGTGACCCGCCTCGCGAAGAAAGGAATTTTGAGCGATGTCGGCAGCTCCATGCAGTCGGCTTCCTTCCTTGTGCAGCAGCTGACCGAACAGATCAAGACCGCCCGCGGCGTCGGGCTGACGCTGATCTTCATCGGTTTGGTTATGGTTGCCGGCGGTGTCGCGCTGCTCAAGAATTTAATCTGATCCCGGAGAGGTCTGTATGGTTCAAATCAGCCGCACTCAAATCATTACTCTTTCCAACGCCGCCTATCAGCTCAATCAGTTCGCCGAATCCAAAAAGGCGCTGATTACCTGGCTGAAGACTTACCCCAATGACCTGTGGATCCGCTACCGCCTGGCGATCATCCTCTACAAAGTCGGCGAATACGAATCCGCGATCCGGCTCTGCGAATTGATCACCTCCGAAGACCCCGAATTCTATGAAGTCTGGGGTCTGCTGGCCGTCCTGTATCCCGAAGGGAGCACCGACCGCAGCATGGCGGAGTTCCGCGCCCGCAGTCTGCAGGGGAAGGAAGAGAAGAAGGGCTTCAGCCTCAAGAAGCTTTTCAAGAAGAGTGCCGAGGAAGAAGACGTTACCCTTGAAAATGACGAATTCGACATTCTGACCGCGGTGAACAACGCCAAGCTCCTGCTCAACGATGAAGACAGAACCTCCGGCAGCCGCATTCTGAATATCTATTACCGCCGCTGGCCGCAGACGATTCAATTCAAGCTGATTCTCGGTCACATCCTGAACCAGGTCAAGCGCGATGATGAAGGCATGGCCGTCATTCAGAGCGCCGTCGACGCGGATGTCACCGGTCAGGTCGGCAGACGCATCTGGGGCGACGCGAACCCTTACAAAAACCTGTGGGTCGAGCCGGATCAGCTTTCCATCAATGTCGAAGGCCTGAAGTTCGCGCCGGAGATCGTGAAGCTGGCCGGGCTTGAGAATATGGAAGAACTCATCGACCGCAGCACTTCCGCCGCGCCGGTTGCTTATGAGCCCGTGACGGAATCCGCCGAAAGCGGCGATACGGAAACGGCTTATGCCGAACAGGATAAGCC
>CAVIKW010000002.1:0-50606 GCA_963643375.1 Flexilinea sp.
CAACATGAGCAATGTTGATGGTGATACCGCGGGCTTTTTCTTCCGGCGCGGAGTCAATCTGGTCATAGGCCTTGAAGTCAGCGCCGCCGAGCATAGCGCAATACTTGGTGATAGCGGCGGTCAGGGTCGTTTTACCATGGTCAATGTGGCCCATGGTACCCACGTTGAGGTGGGGCTTGCTTCGGTCAAAATGCTGTTTTGCCATTTCTTCTTATTCTCCTAAAGAAAGCAATTAATTATTTAGAATTTTCGATGCAGTCGCGTCAGATACCGCTGCATAGTGGTCAAATTCCATTGAAAATACACCGCGTCCCTGCGTCGCTGAACGCAGAACGGTTGTATACTCGAACATCTCGCCAAGCGGTACCATCGCGTGAATGATCTGGGAGTTGCCCATGTTCATTTCAGAGCCCTGGATCTCGCCGCGGCGCGAACTGATCTGCCCCAGGATGTCCCCAAAGTATTCTTCGGGAACGGTGACTTCCACTTTCATGATCGGCTCAAGGAGAACCGGGTTCGCCTTTTCGCAGGCTTCTTTGTAAGCCATGGAGCCGGCAAGCTTGAAAGCCATTTCACTGGAGTCTACTTCATGGAAGGAGCCGTCGATAAGTTCTACCTTCACATCGGTCATCGGGAAACCGCCTACCGGGCCGGATTCGGCCGCTTCGAGGACGCCCTTCTCAACCGCAGGAATGTATTCTTTCGGAATAGCCCCGCCAATGATATTGTTGACGAATTCAACTCCCTTCCCGGGTTCATTCGGACGGACGTTCAGTACGACATGCCCATACTGGCCGTGGCCGCCGGTTTGCTTCGAATATTTGTAGCTGTATTTTTCAACAGGCTTGCGGATCGTTTCTTTATAAGAGACACGTTCCTTACCGATATTCGCCTGGACCCTGAACTCGCGCTTCATTCGATCGGTGATAATGGCAAGCTGGAGCTCGCCCATACCGGAAATGATTGTCTGACCGGTATTCTCATCCGTACGAACGCGGAAAGTCGGATCCTCTTCAGCCAGCTTCTGCAGTGCCAGACCGATCTTTTCCTGATCGGCGAGCGTTTTCGGCTCAATGGCAACCGAGATAACCGGTTCCGGGAAACTGATTGATTCAAGAACAACAGGATGATGCTGGTCGCAAAGCGTATCACCGGTGAAAGTTTCTTTCAGCCCGAGAACAGCCGCGATATCGCCGGCGTATACTTCGTCTACATCATCACGTCGGTCCGCATACATGCGAATCAAACGGCCGATACGTTCTTTCTTCCCCTTGACAGGGTTCAAGAGCATAGCGCCCTGCTTGACCGTTCCGGAGTAAACACGGAAGTATGACAGACGCCCAACATAGGGATCGGTAACGATCTTGAAAACAAGCGCTTTGACCGGTTCATCATCATCGGCATGGCCGAGGATTTCCTTCTCCCCATCGAGGGAATGTCCCTTGACCGGAGGGATATCCAGCGGAGACGGCAGCAGGTCCACGACCGCGTCGAGCAGGGGCTGAACGCCCTTGTTGCGCAGACAGGAACCGCAGTAAACCGGGTTGCAGACACCGGCGATGACCGCGCGGCGGAGACCCTGGATCAGGTCTTCGTTGCTGAGCTCTTCACCTTCGATGAAGCGGCCCATCAGCTCGTCATCCAGTCCGGCGATTTCCTCAACCAGCGCTTCACGCGCGGTTTCGGCATCGGCACGCATATTTTCGGGGATCTCGGTTTCGATCATCTCGGTACCGAGTTCGTCTTCCCAGTAGTAAGCCTTCTGCTTCAGAATGTCAACGACACCCTGGAAGTTGGCTTCGGCCCCGATCGGCATCTGCATCGCGATCGGATGCGCGCCCAAACGCTTGCGGATCGTTTCAATGGAGCGTTCATAAGAAGCCCCGGTGCGATCCATCTTGTTGATAAAACAAATGCGCGGGACATTATACTTATCCGCTTGGCGCCAGACGGTTTCACTCTGAGGTTCAACCCCCTGGGTCGCGTCGAACACCACAACACCGCCATCGAGGACACGCAGACATCGCTGAACTTCAGCGGTGAAGTCGATGTGCCCCGGGGTGTCGATGACATTCATGCGGTAGCCTTTCCATTCGGCTGTCACCGCGGCGGATACGATCGTAATACCCCGTTCGCGCTCCTGCTCCATCCAATCCGTTACAGTGTTGCCGTCGTCAACGTTGCCGATACGATAAGTTTTCCCTGTGTAAAACAGGATTCGTTCGGTCGTTGTGGTTTTACCGGCATCAATGTGCGCGATAATACCAAAGTTACGGTACTTTTCTAACGGAAATTCTCTCGTCATAACCTTGACTATCCTAAATTAAGCGCGATAGTGAGAGAACGCACGGTTGGCTTCGGCCATCTTGTGGGTTTCCTCACGTTTGCGGATAGCGCTGCCGGTGCTGTTGAAGGCATCGAGGAATTCAGCGGCGAGATCTTCGGAGAAGGCTTTCCCGGTGCGTTTTCTGGCAGCTTCGATAATCCAGTGCATAGCCAGAGTCTGGCGGCGGCTGACAGGAACCTCAACAGGAACCTGATAGGTGGCACCACCGATACGGCGGGGGCGGACTTCCATGACAGGACCGACATTGGAGAGCGCAGTTTCGAGGACTTCGAGACCATCCTTGCCGGTCTTTTCAGCCATGATATCCATCGCCTTGTAAACCAGGGTGGTGGCAGTGCTGCGCTTGCCGTTCAGCATGATACGGCGGATTAAATTGGTAACTAATGTACTGTTATAGCGTACATCCGGGACGAGTTCCCGCTTTTCAGGCTTAGTACGTCGCATTCTAAAATCTCCGTTTCAGATTATTTCTTGGCACGTTTGGCGCCATACTTGGAACGACTCTGGCCGCGCTTCGCAACGCCGGTCGCATCAAGCGTACCGCGAACGATGTGATAACGAACGCCAGGGAGATCCTTCACACGACCACCACGGACGAGAACAACGCTGTGTTCCTGCAGGGAATGGCCTTCGCCGGGGATGTAGGCGGTCACTTCGAGACCGTTGGACAAACGAACACGGGCAATCTTTCGCAGAGCGGAATTCGGTTTCTTCGGGGTTGTGGCACGAACGTTCGTGCAGACACCACGCTTCTGCGGAGCGCCCTCAGCGACACGGGTACGGCGCTGGTTGCTGGAATTGTACGTATACAGCAGCGCAGGAGCCTTACTCTTCACTGACGGGGTCTTTCGACCTTTTCTGATCAGTTGGTTAATGGTTGGCACTTCTTATAGCCTCCAAAACTATTACTATGGCAGTTTCCTGCCGTTTCACCGGCTGTTCACGAGTCCCATCACCGGCTGTCCGCATGGACACAACACAATAAAACACACCCGGACTCGTCGGGTGAGCTCAATCATTATAACATAACTTTTCGAAAGGGGTAAATGTGATGACGATAAATCTTAAAAACTCGTGACAAATTTTATGCCGTCTTTTCCGCGGCGTTTTCCGCCTTGTCCAATCATAACACACCTCACCGAATCCCGCGGTCACGGAGCTTATTTTAAAGAAAAGTAAGGACAATTTGCAGTGATTTACGGCTCTTATCAAGCCGCGCGGGATATGATACACTGATATTATCCAAATTTTCGGAAGGAGATTCTGAATGCGAACATTCGAAGAGATCAAAGACACCATCGAGACCGGCCTCGGCCGCCATATCTGCGACATCAAGATCGAGAATGTGAAGCTCGTCAATGTGTACTCCGGCGAGATTTACCCGACGGACATCTACATCAAGGGTGAGCGGATTATCTCCATTGACCCGAACGCGGGACTTAAAGCGAAGGAAGTCGTTGATGGGAAAGGCCGCTACGCCGTCCCCGGGCTGATCGACTCTCATATGCACTTCGAGACGACGATGCTTTCCCCCGAAGCGCTGTCAAGCGTGACCGTCCCCAAGGGGACGTTGACCCTGTGCGCGGACCTGATGGAAATCGCGAACGTCGCCGGCCGTGAGGGCCTGCGCGCGATGCTGACCTCCCTCGACCGCCTGCCCTGCCGCATCATCCTGGAAGTGCCGAGCCGTGTGCCGACCGCGCCGGGATTGGAAACCACGGGCGCTGTTTTGGGCGCGGAAGAGGTCAAGGAGATCATGGGCTGGGACGAAAGCGTCTCCCTCGGTGAGATGGATCCGTCGAAGATCCTCTTCGTGAAGGATGAATATCTGCATAAGATCGCGGACACAATGGCCCTCGGCAAGATCTGCAACGGCCACGCCATCGGCCGCATGGGGCAGGAATTGAATGTCTACGCCTCCTCCGGCATTTCCGACGACCACGAATGCGTCAACGAGGATGAGATGATCGCCCGCCTGCGCGTCGGCATGAATGTCTTCATCCGCGAAGGCAGCACGGAGCGCAACCTCGACGAGCTCATCAAGGCCGCCCTTCACAGCGGCTGCTGCTTGGATAACATTTCCTTCTGCACGGACGATAAGCATCCGAATGAGATTCAGAAGGAAGGCCACATCAACTACAACGTCAAGCGCGCGATTGAACTGGGCTGCCCGCCGATCGAGGCGGTCAAAATGGCCACCATCAACGCGGCGAAGCACTTCCACCTGGAAAGCGAGATCGGCTCCATCACTCCGGGCCGCGTCGCGGACATTCTGCTCGTGGACAAGCTGGAAGAGATGCAGCCGAGCTTGGTCTTCTTCAAGGGCAAAGCGGTCGCGGAGAACGACGCCCTGCTTGAGGACTGCGCCATCAGCGATTATCCCGACTGGATCAAGGACACCGTCCATCTGAAGAATCCCATCACCGCGGCCTCGTTCGAGGTCAAGAGCGCCGTAGAGAACGGCAGCACCGTCTGCCGCATCATTCAGATGATCGACCGCCAGATCATCAACACCTGCGAGGAAGAGGCGATGCCGGTTCACGATCACGTCATCGGCAACCGTGTCGCGGATGATATTCTGAAGTTAGCGGTGGTGGAGCGTTACGGCAAGACCGGCACCGTCGGCGTCGGCTTTGTCCGCGGGTTCAAGCTGGACGAAGGGGCGCTCGCCTTCTCCACCAGTCACGACCATCACAACATCGTCTGCGTCGGCACAAATGACGCGGACATGGCGGCCGCGGTCAACGAAGTCGCCCGCATCCATGGCGGCGGCGCGGTCGCAAAGAACGGCGAAGTCATTGACTCCATGCCGCTGGTGCTCGGCGGCCTGATGAGCGACAAGCCCGCCCCGATCGTCATGAAAGAAATCGACCGGCTGAACCAATCCGCCCGGAGCCTCGGCAACGAGATGGATGCCCCGTTCATGGCGCTCAGCTTCATTTCCCTGCCCACCGTCCCCGAACTCGGCCTCACCGACAAGGGCCTGATTGACGTCCTGAAGCACGAGATCATCCCGCTTGAAGTGAAGTAATCCGACGGACTTATACACGAAACGGCACGCGGGGAGACGCTCTCCGCGTGCCGTTCTTATTTTGACTTGCCGACGAAAAAGAGAGCGGAATTGCTTCCGCTCTCTCTTTTTCTCCGGATCAAATGTACCCTTCGATCCGAGGGGATTGGTATATTTTAGTCTTTGTTATCAGCTTTCGCGACTTTGATGACTTCGCGGCCTTTGTAGTAGCCACAGCTCGGGCAAACTGTGTGGGGAAGGCACATCTCACCGCAATTCGGACACTGGGTCAGATTCTTCGGGGTGAGGAAATCATTCGCGCGGCGGCGATCACGTCGGGCGCTGGAAAGCTTTCTTTTCGGAAGTGGTGTCATTCTGTATACTCCTCAATACTTCAACTCAAATATACCATCTTTTAGGCGTTAAATATTATATGCGTTCTGTCAATTCCCGTCAAGCGGATTTTCGGCATTTGCTTACATTTTTCATGCCAAATTTCGGCCGAGGTTATATCTCTTTGAAGACCTTGCCCATCTTCTGGTACTCGCGTTCAACGCCGCGCAGGAGGCCGGCTTTGTTGATCTTTGTCATGTCGTTGGCGGCGGCCTCGTAGATGGCGGTCACCACGGCGTTGCGGATGTTGCCGCCGGCAATCTTATAGGCAGCGGCGAATTCCTTCAAATCAACGTCCCCGTCGCGTTCGATATTCTTCGGGATGAGCAGCTCCCACAGGCGCAGGCGGGTGTCCTCATCCGGGAAGGGATAGTCGATGATGAAGTGAATACGCCGGGTGAAGGCTTCATCCAGGTTGGCGCCGAGGTTCGTGGCCATCAGGACAATGCCGTCGTAGGTCTCAATCCGCTGGAGCAGGTAGCCGACTTCGATGTTGGCGTACCGGTCATGGGAGTCGCCAACGTCGGAACGCTTGCCGAAGAGGGAGTCCGCCTCGTCGAAGAAGAGGATGACGTTGCTCGAACTGGCCTCGTCGAAGATGCGCTCGAGGTTCTTTTCGGTCTCGCCGATGTATTTACTGACGATGGTCGAGAGGTCGACGCGGTAGAGCTCAAGCCCGAGCTCGCCGGCGATGACCTGCGCGGAAAGGGTTTTGCCTGTACCGGGAGCGCCGGTGAAGAGGGCGGAAATGCCCTTGCCGGAGACGAGTTTCTTCTGAACGCCCCAGTCCTCGAGGACCATGGAGCGGTTCTTGACCATGTTGATGAGGTCCATCAGCTCGCGTTTCTGCTTATCGGGGAGGATCAGGTCGCTGAGGTTATAACGCGGGGGCATCTTATCCGCCAGCTCGGCGAGGTGATGCATGGAGCTGACGCGGGCGCCTTCATAGAGGTCCGCCACGGTGAGCGGACGGTCTTCGCGGATGGCAATGCCGAGCGCGGTGCTCACGGCGGAGCGGATCTGCGCGTACGTCAGGGCGAACTGCCCGGCGAGGGTGCGCAGCGCGCGGTCGTCGACTTCATCCGCGCAGGGCAGGTCCTCGAGTCCATGTTTCCAGATCGTGAAGCGCCGGGCGCCGGTCATGAACTCGATCGGGTTGCGCAGGATGCAGCGGGGCTCCTCGAAGTCGGACGGGGTGAAGACGAATACGCGGTTGGTGATGAAAACCACCGGCACGGCACTCTTCATCAGGGCTTTGCCGATCACGGTCGGCATCACGCCGCCGGAGTCAATCAATTCATTCAGGCCGTAAAGCACCAGCACGGCGTGATTCAACACGCAGTCCCGCAGCGCGTAACGCAGCAGCGGAAGGGTGTCTGACGGCTTCAGGTCTTTCAGGTCCAGTTTCAGCAGCGGACGTTTCAGCTCCGTGCCCACGCCTTCCGCCGCGGCGAACAGCAGGGATTCATCCGGCCCGTAAAGGGAGATCATCGGAATCGATTCGCCCCCAATCTCAGCCATCTCCACCGCGTTCGTGACGGCGAAGGGGATCACCGGCTCCGACTCATCGGTCAGCGGGCGGGCGGGATTCAGTTCCGCGCGGCCGCCGTAAATGTCGAGGCGGACCGCGCCGCTCAGCCATTCGGGAACGCCGAACGCCGGGCGGAAGGCGGTATTCAAATCAATGAGCTCCGCGCCGCCGACAGGCTCAATCAGCGCGTTCGAAAGCAGGCGTCCGTCGCGCTGGAGCCAACACATGTTGGCGAAGCGCTCCGTGCCTGAAATTTTCGAGAGATTCAGCAGGAAGGACGCCTTCGGATATTCGCTGCCCTGCATCAGGGTATAGAAGCGGGCGTAACGGTCATCAAGCGCTTCCGCCAGCACGGCCGTCAGGAAGACCAGCTCCGCCTCATTCAGGCAGAAACGGCGCTGCAGCTCCAGCATCGGGATCGCCGTGCCGTTCGCCTCCGCTTCATCGCGCAGGGAGGTCAGCCGTTCTTCCAGCTCCGTCAGGCGCTGTTTCAAATCGGACAGCTCGTCGGCGCTGATTTCCATCATCTCATCCCGCGGGTCATCTAAGATTGCGGAAACGAGTTCACGGACCTCCGCACGGCTTCCTTCACCGCTTTGCAGAGCCTGCGGATAGAGCTGTAAATTAACCAGCGACAGCAGCGTGCGCAGGTATTCGGTACCATTCTGATCAGTCATTGACATTGTACTTTTCTCTGATATGGCGGACGACGCGGTTGAAAATCTCGGTTTCATCCGCGGGTTCCATCTGCTGTTTATCCGTGTAGCGCAGCAATCCCATCGTGAAGTCAACGCCGCCGCTTTGGGTAAAGCGGAGCTTGCCGTAGCAGGGAATGTCCGTGCCCGCGAGGTCCCGCACCGCGGTGCTGACGTTGTCGCGGTACGCCTCAACAAACTGGCGGTGTGTCTCAGCCTTGTCCGCGTTGCCGGTCAGGAAGCCGAAGAAGTTCTTGTTCTCGGTCGGCGGATTCTTCCGCGCCTCAATCAAGGCATTCGCCGCCACATACCCCGCCGCGTATCCCATGGCTTCATCGTAAGTATTGATGTCGGCCGGACATTGACTCATGTCGAGGATCTGACGGAGGAAATAAAGGTTGTCATATTTCAGAATCTCATCGGTCACGTTGAAGGCATCCATGCCGCAGACGATCACCGATGGAGGCGTCTGCCGTCCCTGCCAGGATTCCATGACCTCGTTCAGGTCGCTCTTTGTCTGCGAATAGTTGCCGACGATCACGACAATATCCAAATCGTTCATGCGGGTTTGGTTATTAATCCACTCGTTGGAAATCGTCTCGTCAAGGTAGTTCTCCGGATAGGCGGAATAAATCTCAAGGTCCGCGCCGTTCGCCATCAGGGATTGGCCGATGAGGACCGCGGTATTGTGGCCGTTGAAATCATCCGGGAAGAAGATCGCCGCATTCACGGAATAGTCCGGCACCACGGAATCCTCGAAGAGATAGCTTTCGATGCTGCGGTTGAAGCCGACGGGATAGATCTTCTTCGAGAAATAGTCAGCGTAAGCTTCCGACGAGGGGGAAAGGTTCAGCGCGTAGCCGGCGGTACCGGAGTCGAACAAGTCACCGTCAATGAACGGAATCAGGATCGGAACGCCGAAGAATTCCGCTTCCCCTTCCGCGTACTGCGTGCCGACAGTTGTGTTCGCGCCGACCGTCAGCAGCATATCCGTGCTTCTCATGTAGGCGGCGATATCGCTCATGAACTCAATCGTGTCCAGCTGTTCGGATAGGGTGTATTCGTAAATATCCACCGTGTCGGAGATGTCATTCGCCGCGCGGATAAAGCCGGCCCGTTCGAGTTGAACCTGTTCCGAGGCCTGGGTGAAATCCAGAGTGCCGTCATCCGCTTCGGGCGCGTCCCAAATGGTGAGAATATACATCTGAAATTCATCATTCTTCCCGCAGCCGCACAACAGCAGGGCCGCGGCAATCATCAAGAGCATTATTTTCGTCAATTTTTTCATTGAACCGCTCCTCGTTTATTCATTGGTGCCGATCACCAGTTTCTCGCCGGTGAAAGCGGTAAGATAGCACAGCGGCGAACCGACTTGGCTGACGTAAACCCGCGGGTTGAGGCCGGCGGAGAGTTTCACATTGCCCCAGCAGCCTTCTTCCGTTTCGGAGGCGATCAGCTCGTTGTTCTCGTCGTAGACATAGGTCGGCGTTTCCGCGTAGCAGTGCATCGGGGAATACAGCTGCGAGCAGTTCACCGTGAACGGATAGGACATCATCTCGGTGGAAAGCGCGCCGCCGAAGCCGATGGAGTCGGACGCGGAGGTGTCGAGCTCAAGACTGTAAACCGACGCGACCTTGAGCGCGAAGGTCAGGCCTTCGGACTCGAAGTTCGCGGAGGCGCTGCCGACGTCGACGCTGCCCTTATAGCGGACGGAGATGGACTTGATGGTCACGGCGCGGTTCAGCATCTCGCTGACGGTCACGCCGTTCTCCATGAGCTCGGTGCTGCCAAAGTCAAGCTGGAAGCCGATCTCGCTGTCCGTGACGTAATTCGGGCTGATGGTGACGGTCTCTTCGGACGGCATCGCCGCGCTGCCGGTCTCAATGACGACATCCATACAGAACTGAGTGTCATCCAAGGTGCCGGTGGACGGGGACGAATAACTGAAGGTGACCGGGTAGCTCTGATAGGTGCAGCCGGTGTTGTCGCAGAGTTCGCGCGGGAGGTAGGAGTCAACGCGCCAGCCGTCAATGTTCAGGCTGCCGTAACCCATGTACGCCATATCTTCGGAAGCCGCGCTGACGGAACGCAGATTGGTCTCGTTCAGCGAACCTTCCGGCACGGACGCGAATTGAATCTCGCCGCGCTTGATGTCGAAGGGCTTTTGTTCCGCTTCGGCGGCGCTGTTGATGTCGTCGCCGGCGTAGATGGCATAGAGCACCTGCGTCGAGCTGCAGACGGGGCTGTATTCGCCGTAAGAGTAGTCGTTGCAGATCGGCGTGATCGAGCAATGGAATTGATGGTTCTCGGTGTCGACATCGCAGGAAAGCGGGTTCGGGATGCCGTTCGACTCGTAACCAACCTGAAGACTTTGCGAGTCGAAGGTGTCCATGTTCCCTTCGAAGGTGATGTCAAACGACGCGTCTTCGTTCACATGCAGGTCGGCAACCGCTTCCGTGGTGCCGGGGATGGTAAAGTCAGAGATGGTCATGACCGTCTGCTGTTTGTCAACAAGGCTCGGCAGCTGAATCGGGAACCCGCCGCCCTGTACTTCGACATTCCATCCTGGGATGACGACATTCATCACGAGTTGATCGCTTCCGCCATCAAGTATCACACCGCCTTTAGAGAAGCTGAAGTCAAAGGCCGCGACATACTGTTCGCCATCGCGGTAGAAGTTCAGGCTCTCACGGCCGGTGTCTTTAATCATCGGCCAAATGATTTCCAACGCCTGCGGCCAGTCGGTGACCATGCCTTCGTCGTTCACGGCAATGCCGTTCGCGGCGGAGCGGTAGGCTTCGTCAAGCGTCAGATAGAATTTCAATTGATAAGCGTCGCCCGCGATGAACGAAGCTTCGCTGTCGGCGGGCAGCGGTTCCTCCGTACCCGCGTGGAAGAGCTTGACGCTCAGGGACGCGCTCACCGGGGTGACCGGATTGATCTGAAAGTCCTGCGCGGGGGTGTATTGCACGTCGAAGAGGTCGCCGATGGCCGGGGAGACCAGCTCGAAGTGCATCGTCGAATACTCGGCGGTTTCCGTATCAAAGTAAGCGTCGCAGGCGGCGCTGCCGTCAACGGTCAGGGCGAAGTCCCCGCCGCAGGTGGTTTTGTCGTTATAAATCCACTCATTCTTGAGCGTCACGCCGGCGGCATCCAGGGCCGCGCGGTGGTATTCCGTGAAATTGCCGTTGGCGTCCGTGACGCGTGCGTTCAACTGGGTGTGCTGGTTGAGCAGCATGCGGTCGGGGATGGTCAGATTCACGTACAGCGTGTCCTTGCGGATGGGCTGGCCGGAGACTTCCACACGGGCGGAGGTCTGATAAGCGCCGGAGACGAGCTCCATGTCAATGCCGCTGACGGTCAGGGCGGAGTTCAGCGTGCGCGGGAGGTAGAAAGCGCACTGCGCCGTCCACGCGCCGTCCTCGGTCTGCGTCAGCGTCCCCAAGGAATAGCCGCTGCCGTCCGGGGTGAAGCAGGAGGGCAGGTCGCCCAGGCTCTGCAGCTCATCCAGCAGGGACCAGGTGACGCGCACGCGGTCGCCGTTCTGCGGCACACGGGAAGCGGATACGCCGTCGATGTTCGCGATTAAGGTATACTCCGCGATCTCCTCGGCCAGCGGCGCGGTGTTCGGATATTCGCCGACGGAGCGGTAAAGCGCTTCCAGCGTCCCGTTGCGGAGCTGCTCCGTCATCGGGGAGGTCGCGGTCATGCGCATCGTCAGGGACGGAGTCAACACGGCCTGAGTCTTCATGATGGTCGTGGGCAGATAGAGGTTGATGTCGTTCAGCGCGTAAGCGGTGTCGGGATTGCGCACCACCGCGGAGACAGCCGCCGTGTCGGTGATGCCGTTCGGCATGAACGTGCAGGACACGGAGTAGCGCCCCGGTTCGGTCTCATCCAGCGCCAGGAGCGTCATGTTGTCTTCATTAATAATGCAGGCATTGCCGTAATCGCCGACGAGCGCGTCGTTCGAGGATTCGCGCAGGGCAGGCGCCCAGCTCTCCGGCCATAGAATGTCAACGCCGAAGTCCTTGCCGGTCGGCAGCGCCGTGCCCCAATCCGCGGGGAATTTGTAGGTCACGGTGTAGACTTCGTCCGCGGTGAAAGCGGAGCAGGCGACGGTATCGCTGCACACGAGGTTGCCGCGGGAGTCGGAGATCTGCAGCTGATGGGTGGCGGCGATCTTCTGAATGTTGTTCGGATAATCGATCCAGCTCAGCGGATCCATGGTGAAGCGCGCGGGCGCCTTATAGGAAGAGGTCTGCCCGTCGGCTTCGGTGTACTGCTGCCGGGCCTCAATCTTGTAGTCAACCGCGGCGATATTGAAGAACGCCGCGTCGTCGAAACGCAGTTCGCAACGGAAAGTACCGCCGGAGGCTTCATCCCAGCTGCCGCCGGGGATGCTCAGCACACCGCCGCTGATATAGGCCGCGCAGCCGCAGTCGTCCGCGACCGGCAGTTCCGCCGGCAGGTTCGCGGTGACAATGACATCATCGGTCATGACGTGATCGGAAGTGATATTCAGCGAATACGGCTCGCCGACGTAGGCGATGCTGCCGTAATGGATGACGGTGCCGTCTTCCGCGGTGACGGAAGGCGTGAGCGTCACTTTCGTCACGGCCTTCGTCGGGTCTTCGCGGACCCCGCGCAGCAGGTAAGCGCCCGCCGCGGAGACGAACTTCCCCGAGGCGTCGGCGTAATTGATGTCGAGGGTGTAATCCCCGGCGTACGGCAGTTCATCCACCGCGAGGGAGACACTGAAGGAAGAAACATCGTCCGTTTCGTTCATGGCAAGCGACATCGTCCGGCAGGCATCCGCGTCGTCGACCGGGCAGAGGACCGCGGTGAAGCGGTTCTCGGTGTCGGTGAAGGAGAATTCATCCGGGGAGCTGACGGTCACCGTAATGTGGAAGGAGCCGCCCTGCATTAGGGAGGAGGCGTCCAATTCCATGCGTTCCTGCGCGAAGCAGAGGGACGCGGTACACAGCGTGAGGAGCAGGATCACGATCGCGAGAGATTTTTTCATCTTGTTCATTTTCCTATCCTCCTTACGGTTCCAAAGTCACGCTCATCGTCACCGAATTGCCGGAAGTAGATCCGGTCTGTTCCGGGTTGATCGTAATATGGGAATGGTTTCCCGTGGTCACGTTGTTGTAAAGCGTGTAATATCTATCCGCTTCTGTCTGCCAATAGCTAATGGTATCCGTATTCCAATTCTCGGTACAGCGGAGCTGACGGACACCGTCGGTATCGACCCAGTCGCAGAGATTCTGCGGCAGTGTGACGACCTGAATCTTCTTAGGTGACGCGGGATAATTTACATCTGTGAAGTCAGCCAGACAGCGCGGCTGATTGCCCTGCATGACCTTGACCGTAAAGTTCACCGTTGACCCGGACAGCGCGGTAAAGTCCGCGTTCCATTTATAGGTAAGCCCATCCTCGGTCGTGAAGTCCGTACCGTTCGCGCCGGTCAGAACCAGGGCGGGTGCCATGACGTCCTTGAATTCGTAAGCCTTGTTGTTCAGATAGTCCGAGCACATGTATTGATCTTCCGAATCCTCAACATGTAGCCACATTCTGTAATCACCCGCGGTCGGGAACTCATAATCCGTCAAAGTGAATTCCACCGCGGCGTTCGTGCTACCCGCTGTGACCGAGATCGTACCCGAAGCCCATATTTCATTTTCGTCGAACATCTGAATCACCAGATAAGGTGTCAGTCTGCTCGGCAGCGCGGCCGCTTCATCCGCTGTAAAGGCATTGGACGCGGTCAGAGTGAACACCATCTTCAGCGCGGAGCCGGCGTAATACGAGTGCGTAGTATCCGTCTGCCAGACATAATTACTGCTCGTGAGCGTGTTCGATCCATAGGAGACCTCGCAACTATCTGCCGAATATTCCGCGATGGTAAGCTGCGCTTTGTCCTGACTCGTCAGCGGCATCGGATTGATATAGACATACTGATCATATGTAGCTTCCTGCTTCCCGGTACCGTCCCCGTCATAATAGATCGCGGAATAGGTGTAACCTCCGCCGTACGTATAAGCCGGCATCTGAATATTCGCGCAGGTAAGAACCATACTCGAAGTCTTCGTACAGGTCGGCTCGGAGATTGTGATTTCCTTCGTCACGGTCTTTCCTCTCGTATTCGTACCGGTGATCGCGATCGTCCCGGTGGGATCGGCTTCGGAAGCGCTCGACTTGGTGTATGTCAGCGTCACGGTGCTGCTCAAGGTGCCGTTCGGCTGCAGCTGTTCGCCGTCTCCGGTAACGTTCGAAATCGCGAGCCCCTTCATCGCGGAACCGCCTGCCACGTCAATATCAATATGGTAACCGTCCGGCCGCTCATATTCACTCAAATCAGACGAATCATATGTCAGCGTGCCATTCTTTGTGATCGAAGCACCGCCTTTTGAACTGACACATCGATAATAGTATTGCCTGACGGAACCATCGGTTGTCAAATTGCAGTCGGACAATGTTTTCGTTGCTCCTGCCTCATCCGTCAAATTGATGTTATCGACTTCGGGCTCGTTATACTCATACCACCAACCGATCGTCTTTCCCGGACCCAGCGGCATCTTGCAGGAATAACCGCTTGTATTATCATCCGCCTTGCCGCGCGCCAGATACGGATAGAAGATATGCTCAGCGTATGACGGGCTGTCCGGTCCCTGCAGCGTCCACCGATACACCGGGGAATCGGTAGCAATATCAGACCCGGACGCCTCGGCAGGATACAGGAACAGCAAGCCCGCTTTCACGGAAATTTCTTTGCTGATTAATTTAAGATATTCTAAGCTCGGCGATACCGAATGAAAAGAAACGGATAATGTGAATTTGCCGGATTTGGGCAAAACCGGAATGTCAAAAACGACATCCTGAATTTTTCCGTCTTTGTAAACCAAGTTTCCGGCCGCGCTGTTTGACCAGTAATTATAGTTACTCTTGCGCAGATACACTTGGATTGTGCCCAAGACCTCGCCTTCCTTGAAAGCGTTTGTGGAAACATCGAGCGGGAAACTAAGCGTCCCGCGTAAACCATTGCCCGCGTTCGGCAGATTTTCATCGCTGTACTCTTCATAGGTACGCGTTGAACAATCGGCACCGCTGTAATAAACATTTTCCAATTTAAGGGACGGCGTTACCGTCACCGGCTTCACTGTGACATTGAAGTCCGCGACGACGTCTGACGTGTATGAGGTCCCGTCTTTCCTGACTGACAGCTCGGGTCTGTAGATACCGGGTTCAATAAACCCGACAGGGACAATGCAATTGAGATAATTTTCGTCGCATTGCGCGGCACATGGGTTCTCCGATGATGTCCTGTCGTAGCACATTGTGCTTTGCTCCGCGGTCAAGGTATATGTGCCATAGGACATACTGCCCAGGGACGGCTTCACGATCAGATTATATTTCTTACCCGACTCGATTTCTTTGTCCATGTATGAAGACCCTTTGTCATCTCTGATATCTAAGATAGTCCACTGGTAGTTGGTCTCCTTGCCGGCGCCGCCGTATTCAAGGTACACCTTCGGCGTGGTATCTTGACCGTAGTCCTCGAAAGGTACATCTTCATAATGGGAATCACCCGAGTAAGCGAGTTGAAGCCGCCCGGTATAGTAAGCTTCTGATTGATCTGTTTCGGTTTTCAAATTCAGGAACTTGGCTTCCTGACTGATCAGAATCGCGGCGGAGTATTGACCGGCACCTTTCAATTTGTCATGATCATCCACCTGTCCGGGTATCCCCGTATAAATAACATTTCCTCTTGTCCAAATTGCGTTGGGAGCGAAATATTCCTTTTGCAAAAGCTCTATCGTCACGACGCCGTCCGGCGTATATTCCGCGCCGGAGTCGCATTGTGTTTCCAAATCGTAGGCGACATAACTCACGCGGTCAATGTCCAACGCGATGACTGTATTTACCGTTTCATACAAGGTTTCTTTCTCAGTCCTGTTTGCGTTTTCATAAACCAACTTCGAATTCGTCGGATAAAGCGTGCCGTCTTTTTTGTAAATCTTGATGTTGGTAATCTTAGCCGTACACTTATCCGCAGCCACAACGGTCTTCACCTTAACGTTGGACGACACCGCGGGTTTGAAAGTCGCGTCGCCGCTGTAGGATGCCTGCAGTATATAAATCATACCGCTGATTGTCGGCGTAAGTTCACACTCCGCGGATGCCGCACCTGCCGCGGTCGGCAGTTGAATCTCGCAGCTGCCGCCGTAGTTATCCGTAACCGTGATCGTGCCGTCGGTGTAAGAGAGAATATTGTTCGAAGTGATCGCGTCGTCAAGCGAAACATTCACCTTTAAAGGCTGATTGACGGGAACTTCCGCGCCGTTCGTCGGAGAAGTGATCGCGATCTTCGTCCCGATGCGCACCGGTTCGAGGATATCCAGAATAATCGGATCTGACACGCTCGACGCGTACTTGTCGGTCCCAAGAAACTCTGCGTAGAACTTCACCCGATACCCGGGTTCGCTCATATTGACAATGATATTGTTCTCACTGCTTTCCGGGTTCCCGTCATAATAGCCGTTGCCGACAATCTTACGGTCTTCATCATAAATGATCACCGCCCCCTTCACGGGGTTATCATCGGCATCCGTCACTTTGACTTTGAAGGTCACGACATTATTGTACGAGTAAACCGAGCCTGTCGCCGGAGTAATAATCGCGGTCTTCGTTTTGATCATATCCTGCGAATCCGGCAGATTCACAACATAATACGGCTTCACGGGATCATCCGCGGCGTTGTAACAGTCATCACCGGCAAAAGACGCGGTCAGAGTGGTTTGTCCGATTTTCGAGAACTTCAGCGTGCAGGAAATCGTATCCGTATCGCCGGGCTCCAAATTCTTCTGCAGCTCTGCCTTACAGGTATTCGTGCCGTCGGTAACATTGATGACGGTCCCGGACGGCAGTCTGTCGCCGGTCTCCGGCAGCATAATTTCAACCGAGACTTCCGCGGAATCGGTCAATTTCACGCAGTCTTTCTGTTCCTCGCTGCCTTCGGTATAGGGGTTGCAGTGACCGAACGGGTCGGTATATTGACTCGGCTCCTGCGGATAATAGCGGGAGTTCGCGCCGCTGATATCAAAGTAGCTGTTCCGCGAAGGCTCCGTGACGAGCAAGGTGAGGTCGTACTTCGTCGGCGCGAGGTTTGCGGAGGCAGTGGAGCTCATGAATTCTTGGTCGCCGCTGTAAACGGCAGTCACATCCTCAACTTTCATGCTGCTGAAAGGCAGATTGGTGATCTTGTACTGTTTCCCTGTGTCCGTATCCGATGTCAGTTCAATCTTTGCGCCTTTGCACTCGTCCTCGTACCACTCCCTATCCTCAACATTAAAGGTGCATTGGTTCCCGCTCCCGCCGGAGCCTTTTTTGAGAATCATTGAACCGGTCGGGGTTTCCGAAGTGCTTGCATAATCAAGATTGAGCGTCAGGTCATATTCGCGATAGACATCCGCGGACGGGGAGGCTTCGGCAATGGTGAGCGTCGTCTTGAGCGTACCGTCATCATAAATCGTGACAGCCGTCTTGGCGGCGGAAGGCTTATAGTCTTCGGAACCGGTATACTCCGCGATGATCACCATTGATTTCGAGCCAACGGATTTCTCCGTGAAAGACAGAATGCAGGAATTATTCCCGGCTTTCTTGTATCCGTCAATCTCGCAGGAAGAGAGGACTTGCGTCGGATTCGATTCTTCATAGGCGTAAATCATTACATTGCCGTTTTCCACTTCCACGGTGTCGTTGACAGACTTAACAACTTTGACACTGACCGGCACGGCTTCGTCCGTAACAAAAACAATATCCGGGGAAACCGGGGCAGTGATGGTTGTCTTCGTCCCCTTTTCCTTACCGGTATCAAGACGGATCACATTGACGTAGTCCATTTCCGTTTCGGTCGGATTGAAGAAAGAGCTTCCCTCGAACTCCGCGGTCAGGGTCTTCATGCCGGTGGATTTGAAGTTGAAATCAACAGCGCAGTGATAGCTGCCGCCATCGTTTTTCTCAATCGTGCAGGTCTGCTTCGCACCGCTGCTGTCGGAAATCGTCAGCGTCTGCCCTTCAATGGACGACAGCGGCGCGTCGCTCGCGGCGGAAATGCTGATGTCGAACTTCTTATTCTTAATCTCCGTGCAGTCATATTTGTCCTGGTCGACATCATCCGGTGTGAACGGGTTGCAGGCGTCATACGGCGTCGTGTCTTCCGGAACCAGGTCGATCCGCGCGGGGTAATACTTGCCGGAGGTTTTATTGATATCGTAATAATCTCTGTACTGCGGCTCCGTGAACGTGAGCGTCAGATTCCACTTCAAGGCATCAATTTCCGTCTCGCCCGACTCCGAGGCCGCGAAGTAAGTGTCGCCGCTGTAAGACGCGCTGATGGTCTTCGGAGCGGCAGTCTTGCTTTCCGTTTTCCAACCGGAGATCGTGACGCCCTGCTCCGGGTCAACCGTGACCGCCGCGTTTCCGCAAGTGGAGGTCTTTGAGGCGATCGTGTATGTGCATGTCTCGGTTGTTCCGTCATCCATTGTCAGCTTGAAGTCAATCGTCCCGGTCGGTTCGCCGCTGTACAGCGAATCATCGGCCGTCCAACCCAGCTTTGTCGTGAAGGTAAGCCCGGTTTCTGGGTCGTTCTTCGCGGAGGTGATTTTGGTCTCCGTGGCGAGTTTATCCGAAGTGACATAGAGCCAGCCCTTCGAGGTGGCTTTCTTGTAATTGCTGTCGCCGCTGTAGATCGCGGTCAGGCGCAGGTTGCCGTCGTGGGTCGTGGTCAGTTGGCAGCCGGTAATCGGCAGCGTCGCGGTGCAGGAAGTGTAACCGTCGGAAATGGTGATCGTGCCGGTCGGGTCCTTGCCGTCGATCGTCTTGGTCAGCGCGGTTTTGACGAAAACCTTCTCGCCGACGAGGTACTTGCCGAACTCGGTGACATCGTCGATGACGACGGTGCGTTCTTTGCCGTCTGCGTCTTCAGCGGAGGTGATCTTGAACGTCAATTCGTTCTTGTCATCGCCGTCGGCGACTTCAACCTTCACCGTCTTGGAGCAGATGATGTTGTTGTTCGCGTCGTAGGCGTTGAGAACGAAAGAGGTCTGCTTGGAGACATTCACGCGCATGAAGCCGGAGGGCTGCAGATAATCGCCGATAATGCCGCCGGTCATCTCGCCGTTCTCCGGGGAGGTGTACGACTTACCGGCATCGGAGGCATCCTTGGCCTTTTCCGCTTCGGCTTTGTTGTAATCGTTTTCCGCCTTGGCGGAGGAGACGATCTGCACGCGGTTGTTGCCGGCGCCGGTCCAGTTCAGCATGACGGAGCCGGGCGTCTCCAGATTCGTGCTGTTGGAACTCAAGGCGCAGTTCAGGCCGGAGCCTTCGCCGTCATCGCTGTCGCCGGCTACACGCACAGGCAGGGAGAAAATCTTGTTCCCGCTGCCGAGCGTCGCGGTCAGAACGTAGTTGGTCGAGGCCTCCGGGAAGTCGTATTCCGCGCCGGAAGCTTTTCTGCCTCTGTCGGCAAGCTTGTCGATGGAAACGCCGTTCGCGTCTTCGACCTGCCATTCGATGAGGATTTGTTCCTTCGGCTGGAGGACGTAATCCGGGAAATAGTCAATGACCCGGTAGCCGGATTCGGCGGTGGGGTCTTCAATGACTTCCACCAGCTTGACGGTGAATTCGCTGTTCGGGGTTTTGGACTCCGGCGAGGTTGAAGGCACAGCGGTGCCCGTCACCGCTGCCGGGGAATAGGCGGAGGGAACGGAAGTCGGCGCCGGGGTCGGCGTTGTCATCCCCGGGCGGACGAGGAGGTCCTGCGTGTTGACGGAATCCGCGGAGACGCTCTGATAAAGCGCGGTACCGGTCTGCGAAGAGAGCAGCTGCTGTTCGGGGTTGACGTTCTGCGTCATACCGCTCCCGGTCTGATAGTCATCCGGAATCTCAATCAAAGTCGTCTGCGCGAACGGCTTATTCTGCGTATTCGCGCCCTTCAGCGTCACGGTTGAAGTCGAAGACGAAGAAGACGCGGATGAAGCCGCCGTATTCAGGGCGGTGATGGATGCCCAGCGGGTGGAACGGCGGGTGTCGTTGTCATTCGGGATGGCGATGCCGCTCGGGCGCACCCATGCCGTGTACTTGACGAGGTCGATCTTATTCGGCTTGACGTTGATGAAAAGACTCTTTTCCTCGAAACCGGATTCATTGCCGGCTTTGAGGGAAAGCAGCGTATCGCCTTCGAGGACAACATCCTTGTCGGAGGCGTATTCCTCTTCTTTGAGCTTGGTTTCCTGACGATTGACGTCCAGCGTGGCGTAATCCGCGTCGTCGGCAACAGACCAGGAAACTTTCGCGGTGTCATTGAAGGAAGCGTCGGTCACATTGGACTTGAACAGCGGGATCTCCGGACGTTCAGGGACGACGATGACGCGGACCTCTTTTGCGTATTCCAAGCCGAGCAGCCGGCTGAGGAAATTCTCCGCGACAAATGTGTAAGTCGTGGAAGCGTCCGGCTGGCAATACTTATGCCCGCTGCGGGTAACGGTTTCGGATACGGGGTCGCAGTCCGTGTCTTCGGTGATCAGCGTACATTCAGTCGCGAAGATTGAAGCCGACCAGCTCAAATCGGTACCGTTTCCGGAGAAAATCACTTCCACGCGGTCGTTATTGCTGTCGCGGAAATAGTGGATACTCGGCTGTAAAAGGATGCCGAGGGCGAGCAGTAAAGCGAAAGCCATAATAATCAGCCACAATGCGCTGATCATCGGGCTGACATAAGCCTCACCGACCAGGGATTGCTGATCCACCGGGTTTTCCTGCGGGGTCGTGTTGACGTAATAATTGCGTGAATGTCCCATCCAGCCGAATAATGGCAGTTTCCGCGAAGTAACCGTCAAAGGAATGTCGGCTTTCTGCCCGGCGGGAACTGAAACCTGCGTCTGGTTTTGCGCGGTCATCGCGGAGCCGTTGACGCCGAAGTTCAGTTCGTTCATGTCATCATAGGCATGAACCAAGAAGGTCATATCCGCGTTGGAACGGTTTGAAATTGTGACGGTGGTTTCCTCCACCGGGGCGTTTCTTTTGATCTGCTGACGGCGCGGATTCGGACCGCTGACGATATATTCATAAAAAGGCGTAATCTGCAGATTGGCGTCCGCGGTGCCGACTTCGCCCGGATAGTTCGGGGAGAGGCAGACGAAATGGATTGGGTAATTCCCGGCCTTCGCGTCGGAGCTGCGGGGAGGGGTAATGCGGACAATCATGTCGCCGCGTTTGCCTTCGTTGAGGTTCAATACGGCAGGGACGACCTGCACCCAGGAGCTCGGGATGCCCTGCACCTGGAGCTGCATATTGGCGACAAGCGGACCGGCGTTGATGACCTGCAGTCCGTATTCAACCGTGCTGCCGGGGTCCACCTGTGTCGGTACGGTACCGTCAAGTTTCAGGAGGATATAGCGGTCGGCGCTGCTCTCCTCGGCGTTGACGGAGGAAGCGCTGACGGTTTCGGTGACAATGAAATCGGTGTTGATGCCGTTCAGTGTAAGCTTCAGGCGGTAATCCCCGATAGTGATGTTCGCGCCGTTCGTAACAACGCTCCCGGCCGCGCTCACCGGCGTGTTTTCCAACAGAACGGGGTAAGCCGGATCCAACGGGATCAGCATCCACGTGTTCTTGCTGTAACTGAGCATCGCGTGGAAATCCGCAATGGAATCTCCGCGGAGAATAATGTCATTTCCGGGCTTCTTGCCAATGTTGATGACCTGTTGGCTGAAAGCGATCTCATTATTCAATTGTGCCGGGTTATTTATATTCGCCATGTTTTTACACCTCTCAGAACAGTGCCAGGCACAGAACCGCGATGATCTGAATCGATCCCGCGACCATGAGCACTGTCAACGCAGTCGGTAATATCATTTTCCAAAGCGGGAGCTTCGGGAAGGTCACAACCCCGTCCACGGTTTGACGCGGGGCGGTGAATGTGGTTTTGGAGCGCGGAATCTGGGTGATCTCAATGCCATACCCCAGCGTCAACGGCGCCCCGGATTCATCCATGTTCAAAATCTCAACCTCAACATCCAAAGTCTCGCCGGGGTTGATCAACTCACTCTGCGCGTAAATCATGGAACCGCCGAGTTTATCGCGCCGGGTCATATTCTTTCGCCAAACGGCCTCATCATAGGTGAAGTGCTTCGCCATCGAGAAATCCGTGATCGTGAGCTCATTCTCATCGGACGGAGCTTCGGAGCCATTCTCCGCGGCGGCATCCTGCTCGCCCCGGTCCTCGGGCTTTTCGGGGATAAAGCCGCCGGCCTGATTCATCAGGTTGGAAGCTTTCGCCAGATTGGAATCCATACCCGTCAGGGTTTGGGTCGTGGTCTGCGCCGCGTCTTTCAACGTGGACGCGGCTTTGTTGATGACCGAGTTCTTGATATTGAAAAGGGACGTTACATTCGAGAGGAATGTACTGATTCGCGAGACCTTGCGGGCCTTGGACTTCAAGTTCATCTCCGCGGCTTTCAGGTTCTTCATCGGGTTGTTCAGATCCGGGATCAGGTTCGCGCTCGGGGACTGATTCTCCGCGGCTTCTGCTGTCTGTTCTGGCAGCGTGTCTTCGCCGGCTTCTTCCTTCTCAGCCTTCTCGCGGGCCTCGATGTCGTCTTTATCAAGCCGGGTAATCCAAATCATCGGCTGGCCGTTGCTGCGGAAGCGGAGCGCGATGTTATCCGGCAGGGAGATGGAGCGCAGCAGATACACCGACGGCAGGTTGCCGGCGTTGACAATGCTCAGCTTATGCCGCTTGATGCGGTATGTTGCCAGGCGGGACATGTAATTATCGCACCAGCGCAGCAGCCAGACCGCGATAACAACGCCGACGATGAGAATGAAGAACGCCCGGATTACAACGCTCCAGTTCACGGTACGAATCAGGTACGTGACTTGAGACAGGAATTCACGAAGCAACCGAATAGCAAGAAGATCCGTAATGAGATCAGACATCGAAGCTGCCGCCTTTCATAATCTTAACCGCCGGCGCGGCGGGAGTTTCGGGTTCGGGTTCATCGCCCGATTCATCAGCGAACGCGTCCATGCCGCTCAATCGAACGACAGGCACGGCAACGGTTTTATTTTCCGGCGCGGGTTCTTCCTTTACCGGTTCCGGTTCAACGACCGGCGCGGGTTCTTCCTTTACCGGCTCCGGTTCAACGACCGGCGCGGGTTCTTCCTTCACCGGTTCCGGCTCGACGACCGGCGCGGGCTCTTCCTTCACCGGCTCCGGTTCAACGACCGGCGCGGACTCTTCCTTCACCGGTTCCGGTTCAACGACCGGCGCGGATTCTTCCTTTACCGGTTCCGGTTCAACGGCCGGCGCGGATTCTTCCTTCACCGGCTCCGGTTCAACGACCGGCGCGGACTTTTTCTTCGCGGGTTCGCGTTTGGCTTTCGGCTTGTGTTCTTTCTTTTCCGCTTCCGGTGCTTTCTCGGAATCGGAGGCATCCTTCACAGGCTTCGAAGGCTCTTCACCGGCAAAGGTTCCGGCCTTTTTGACAACCTTCCTGTCGGATTTTCTGCCGCGCATGGACATTCCCTGCGCGTAAACTTCTTCGTTTTCCCCGTCTTCCTCGTCAGAGAAATCGGTCTTTTTCTTATCGTCCGCGCTGATGACGACGATCGAATCCTTTTCGTCAGCGGGTTCTTCAACGTCCGTCTGCCCGGTCACGGCGTCAATCGCGGCGGCCGCTGCCTGCGTCTGCGCGGAACTGCGTTCGCGTTCCATCGACTGGAGCGTGTCGTTGACGTTCATCAAGTCGGAGGAATCATCCGTCAGGCTGATCACGTTATTGAAGACCGGCGCGACGTAAATATTCTGGTTGAATTCAAGCGTTTCGCCGAAATAATCATCCGGCGCGGTGAGGGAGATTGACAGGGTATGGAAACCCGGTTCGGGACGGGTGCCGAGGTGCGTGATGACGAAGCCGGTCGTGCCTTCACCGCCGGGATAGAGGTAAGGCATCGGCTGCGTCCGTACGCAGTCTTTCGGGACGCCGTGAATTTCAATATGGAATTGGCAGGCGTGTTCGGTGCCGATATTCTTCAGCGTAATCAGGCCGCTGAGCGGGAGGTCCGGCTCGAGCTCGGTTTTATAGAGCATCAGTTCCGCCGCGATGCTTCTTGAAGTGCGGACGCGGGTGTGTTCGTTTCCGAACTCAATGATGATGCGGTAATTCTCCAACGTGATCGTATCGCCTTCGATGAGGTCGTAAGCTTCCGTGCGGACCATATTCTGCACCTGCGCGCCGCGGGTGAGGGTGACACCGTCCGCGAAAGCGCGAACTACGGCCCCGTTCTCAGCTCCGTTCGTGACGATCAGCTGCAAATGAATCGGCTGAATATTCTGCCCTTTCAGCTGAATGTCACAGCCAAGCTGACTGCCGACGCGGATAATATCCTTATCGTAGTAGTAAGCTTTTTCCCAATCATTCTCGTTGATGATGCGAATTTTCATCGTCCTGCCTCAATTTACTATATATCTGGATACTATTATAAACGATAATCGTCAAACGAACGCATTGAGGGCCGTTTTTACCGACACCGCGGAAACGAAAATTGACATTATTTATCCTTGATATGCGGGTATAATAAACTGAAAAAGAATTGAGAATTGAGAGGAGTTCCTCTTCATGGGATCATTTATTATCGAAGGCGGCACACCGCTGCGCGGTGAAGTCACCCCTTCAGGCAATAAAAACGCGGCACTGCCGCTGCTCTGCGCGGCGCTGCTGACAGAAGAACCGGTCATCCTTCACAATGTACCGATGATCCGCGACGTGCTGGCGATGCGGAAGCTGATCGAAAGCCTCGGCGTCACGTTTGAGGAGTTGGATCCTCATACATGGAAGATCACAGCCGCCTCGGTTCAGGCTTCCAAGCTGGATCCGGATATGTGCCGGCGCGTCCGCGCGTCAATCCTGCTCGCGGGTCCGATGTGCGCGCGCTGCGGCGAACTGCTGCTGCCCCCTCCGGGCGGCGATGTGATCGGCCGGCGCCGTGTGGATACGCACATCCTCGCCCTGGTCAAACTCGGCGCGGATGCCTTCTATGACCGTCAATATCACTTCTCCGTCAAGGACCGCCTCCACGGCTGCAACATTTTGATGGATGAAGCGTCCGTCACCGCGACGGAAAACGCCATCATGGCCGCCGTTACCGCGGAAGGGACGACCGTCCTGCGCAATGCCGCGTCGGAACCGCACGTCCAGGAGCTTTGCAACATGCTCAATCAAATGGGCGCGAAGATTGACAACATCGGCTCCAATACGCTCACCATCGAGGGCGTTGACTCCCTGCACGGCACGGAGTTCACCATCGGCCCGGATTATCTTGAAGTCGTCAGCTACGTCGGCGCCGCCGCGATGACCCACGGCGAAGTGATGATCCGCAACGCCGGGATCGAGCATCTCGACATGGTCCGCCTGGTCTTCAACCGCCTCGGCGTCCGCTGGGAAGTCATCGGGAACGACATCCTTGTCCCCGAGAACCAGCGCCTTTCCGTCGAGCCGGACTTGGGCGGCGCGATCCCCGAAATCAGCGTACTGCCGTGGCCGGGCTTCCCATCGGACTTGATGTCCATCGCGATTGTGATGGCGACCCAGGTGCAGGGATCGGTGCTCTTCCACGACTGGATGTACCCGAGCCGTATGTACTTCACGGATAAGCTCGTCGGCATGGGCGCGCAGATCGTGCTCTGCGACCCGCACCGCTGCATCGTTCAGGGACCGACACGCCTCTATCCCGAACGGCTGGAATCCCCGGATATCCGCGCGGGCATGGCGCTGCTGATGGCAACGCTTGCCGCCCCGGGCAAGTCCGAGATCCGCAACATCGGCCAGATTGAACGCGGCTACGAGCGCGTTGATGAAAAGTTAGCGGCGCTGGGCGTCAAGATTTCGAGAAAAGAAGATTGATAATGACCGGGAACCGGTCATTATAGAGACCAGAGACCAGAGACCGGATAACATGGTCCGGCATCTCTTCGAATAGGGGAAGTTTTTTCTGATATTTTAAAACTTGCCTGAGCATATCCAAATAAAACAAAAGCCCGAAGGGTTTCCTTCGGGCTTTGTTTTATTTGGATTTACGCCTTTTTCAGCGCGGCGGTCACGGTGACGTCATCGAAGTTATCGGTGACCTGTGCCCAGTCTTCGGGGATCGGGGCGTTCTCAAGGGAGACGGCCAGGGTTTCGCCGGCGACGTAGTCGCGGTTTTCGTTGACAGCGTCCACGAGAAGCTGATCGGCCTTGTAGCGGACCTCGATGCGGTCGGCGATTTCAAGACCGGCGGACTTGCGCAGATCCTGAACGCGGCGGACGAATTCGCGGGCGAGGCCTTCCTTCACCAGCGCCGGGGTCAGATCGGTTTCGAGAGCGGCAATGTTCGCGCCTTCGGTGGCAACGGTATAACCGCTGTGAGCGTTCGCGCGGACTTCGACTTCATCCGGCTGAATGGAGTAAGTCTGATCGCCGACAACGACTTCAATGTTCTCACCTTCAAGCAGCTTGCGGCCGGTTTCCATCGGATCCATCTTCATGATGGCGGCGCGGATCTGCGGGAAGGCCTTGCCGTACTTCTGACCGAGCTGCTTCGGCAGCGGGTTCAGCGTGAAGTCCATCGCCTCACCGGCGGCATCCAGCAGGCGGACTTTCTTGACGTTCAGTTCTTCGGCGAGGACATCCGCGTACTTTTCGATCAGCGGGCGGTCTTCCTGCTTGCCGACGGAGAAGGCGGCTTCGGAAAGCGGCTGGCGGACCTTGCGGTTGGCCTTGTTGCGGGCGGCGTGACCGAGGGACGCCAGGTCGATGATGAGATCCATCTCATGGTTGATCTGTTCGTCAATCATGGATTCGTCAACCTTCGGCCAATCAGCCATATGGACAGACTGCGGGGCGTTCGGGTCGACAGCGCAAACCAGGTTCTGGTAAAGCTCTTCGGCAATGTAGGGCATCGCCGGGGCGAGGAGCTTCGCGACGGTAACGAGCGCCTGATAGAGGGTCGCGTACGCGGCGTTCTTGTCGGCATCGCCTTCGCTCTTCCAGAAGCGGCGGCGGCTGCGGCGCAGGTACCAGTTGGACAGGGTGTTGACGAAGCTCTGGATCGGGCGGGTCGCGCCGTTGACATCGTAGTGCTCGAAAGCATTGGTGATGTCGCGGACGAGCGCGTTCAGCGCGGAGAGCAGCCAGCGGTCCATGTCGGAATACTCAACCTTGTCCATGTTCGCCGGGGTCCAATGATCCAGGTTGGCGTACGTGACGAAGAAGGAATAGGTGTTCCACAGCTGAAGCGTGAAGCCGCGAAGGACTTCGCTGACGAGCTTGGAGGAGAAGCGGCGTTCCTGACCGGCCGGGCTGGCGGTGTAGAGGTACCAGCGCATGGCGTCGACGCCGTTATCCTTGATGACATCCCACGGGGAGACGATATTGCCCTTGTGCTTGGACATCTTCAGGCCCTTTTCGTCGAGAACGAGGCCGAGGCAGATGACATTCTTATAGCAGATGGAGTTCTTGTACAGCGTCGAGATGGCGTGCAGGGAGTAGAACCAGCCGCGGGTCTGATCAACCGCTTCGCAGATGAAGTCCGCCGGGAACTGATTCTCGAAATCTTCCTTGTTCTTGATCGGGTAGCCCCACTGAGCGTACGGCATGGAACCGGAGTCAAACCAGACGTCGATCAGTTCGGGGACGCGGTGCATTTCTTTGCCGCATTCCGGGCACTTGTAAGTGATTTCATCCACGTGCGGGCGGTGCAGCTCAAGCCCGGTCAGGTCGCGTCCGACTTTCTCGGAGAGCTCTTTGACGGAGCCGATGCATTCCTGGTGGCCGCATTCGCACTGCCAGACCGGCAGCGGCGTGCCCCAGTAACGGTTGCGGCCGAGGGCCCAGTCGATGTTGTTCTCAAGCCAGTTGCCGAAACGGCCGTGCTTGATGTGTTCCGGGTACCAATTGATCTGCTCATTCAGCTCAACCAGGCGGTCCTTGAAGGCGCTGGTGCGGATGTACCAGGTCGGGCGGGCGTAGTAGAGCAGCGGGGAGTCGCAGCGCCAGCAGAAGGGATAGTTATGCTTCACGCGGCCGTGCTTGTACATGACACCGCGGGAGACGAGTTCCTTGATGATGAGCGGATCGGCTTCCTTGACGAACATACCCGCCCACGGGGTGATCTCCGGGACGAAGCAGCCGTCCCCGCCGACAGTCATCAGGGTCGGCAGGTTTTCGCGCTTGCCGACTTCCATATCGTCCACACCGAAGGTCGGGGCGATATGAACGAGGCCGGTACCGTCATCCACAGAGACGTAATCCGCGGCGACGACACGGTGGCAGGGCTTCTCAAGCGGCAGGAATTTATACAGCGGTTCGTACTTCTTGCCGAGCAGGTCGGTGCCCTTGAAGTGATCCACAACCGTGACGGGATCGTCGCCGAAGACAGCTTCAACGCGCTTCTCGGCGAGGATCAGGTATTCCTTGGAGCCGTCTTCGCGGGCGTGCTCAACCTTGACGTAGTCGATCTCCGGGTTGACAGCGACGGCGACATTCGCGGGCAGGGTCCACGGAGTCGTGGTCCAGACCATCAGGGAGGTGTCGGCTTCGTCCAACAGCTTCAGGCGGAAGGTGATGGAGGGGTCGTCGGCTTCTTTGTAGCCCTGGGCGACTTCATGATCCGCGAGCGGGGTGCCGCAGCGCGGGCAGTAGGGGACGACCTTGAAGCCCTGATAGAGCAGGCCGCGGTCGTAGAAATTCTTGAGGATCGCCCATTCGGATTCGATGAACTCATCCTTATAGGTGACGTAGGCGGTATCCAGATCGACCCAATAGGCGATGCGGTCCGTCAGACGTTCCCATTCCTGGATGTTCGTGAAGGCGGATTCTTTGCAGAGTTTATTGAACGGGCCGACGCCGTATTCCTCAATCTGCTGCTTATGGGTGAAGCCGAGCTTCTTCTCAACTTCGATCTCGACCGGCAGACCGTGGGTATCCCAACCGCCGCGGCGGGAGATATGGCATCCCTGCATGGTGTGATAGCGCAGGATGATGTCTTTGTAAGAGCGGGCCAGGACATGATGAACGCCCGGCTTGCCGTTGGCAGTCGGAGGACCTTCGAAGAAGATGTATTCTCGGCCGCCCTTGCGGTTCTCGGTCGACTTGTGGAAGATGTCTTCTTCGTGCCAGAACTTCAGAACGGCCTCTTCCATCTCGTTGACATTCAATTTCGGTGAAACAGCTTTAAACATTCAATAACCTCCGGGAAAAGACAGCGCGCCTTTTCGGTGTAATAAATATACAAATAAAAAACCCGTCCTCAAACAAGGGACGGGGATTCCGCGGTACCACCCTAATTCCTGCCGGGACGGCAGGCACTCATTGATCCCTTTCTCGCGGGATCGGTCCGCTCGGCTTACTTGCTGAACGCTTTCGGCTTCGTGCTCCGGAATGATATTCATCCGCCGCCGCGACCTCCGGCTCACACCAACCCGGATTCGCTGTGTCCGCCGCACGGATTACTCGTTTCCATCAACGCGTTCCTTTCATTTTAACCGCAAGTTCTCCTTTTCGGTAGAAAATCCGCGCAAAAGGTTATTAATCCGAAAAAGAAACTTAAACGGCCTTTCCATCGTATTCATGATTAGAATAAGGAGTTGAAAAGAAAGGAATTATCGCTTTATGAAAAAGACTGCTTTGATCTTATGTGTATTCGCGCTGATCGCGGCGCTGACTTCAATCGTTATCGCGGATGAACCGGCTTACGACATTCCCCTCGCCGACCAGGGCGACCCGGCACACTACGGCGCTGTTCTTGAGGATGTGACCGCGATGCTGAACGGTCGGGAACCGGCTTACTTCGCCGCGGGCGATGAGCTCAGCAATATTTATTCAATGGTCGCGAACAGTGAATACGCGAAGAATTTCGGTTACGCTGTCGTGGATATCAACGGCGACAACGTTGATGAACTTCTCATCGGTGAAAACCAAGGGGGAATGACCGGCACCGTCTTTTACAACGGCTTCACCGTTGTCAATGATCAGCTCAAAGAGCTCTTCAACGGCGGGGAGCGCGACAGCTGGTACGTATCCGACGGCAATATGTTCGTGAACGTGGGCGCCAACAGCGCGTTCAGCTCCGGCAGCTATGCCTACACGCTTGACGAAGGCAATTTGAAATTCTCGGACGCGATTGTTTACGACAGCGAAGCCGCGGGCGGTCCGTGGTTCAAGGTCGTCGGCGCGGACGCCGCCGCGCAGGAACCGATCGGCGATGCCGAAGTTACCGCCTTCGAAAACGCGCATCCTTATCTGAATATTGAGCTGACGCCGTTCGTGAAGTAAAAGACGAATATCAAGTCACACAACAAATGCCGGATGAGATTCATCTCCGGCATTTGTTTTTATAATTAGAAGTATGGAAGAAAAAGAGCACGTCAATCGTATCGGTCGAGACTTCAGCTTTTGGGGATTGATTTGGTTCGTTTTCCCATCAATCCTGACGAATGTTATTCAGCAGCTTTTCAAGACGCTGGATGACGGTTTATTTGTTTCCCGCTTCGTCGGGAAAACGGCGCTCGCCGGGATCAACATCCTCGGCCCGCTGCACTTCCTGCAGCTCGCGTTGAATAATCTCTTCGCCATCGGCGGGGCGAACATCTCCTCCAAGCGCATGGGCGAAGGGAAGCAGCTCGAGGCCAAACAGGTCTTCAGCCGTATTGTCATCTCCGCGGGGGTGATCGGCCTGACGATGGGGGTGCTCTTCAATATCTTCGCCGGCCCGATCCTGAGCTTCCTCGGCGCGGATGATGAGCTGTACGGATACGCGCTGACCTCGCTGCGGACGGTATTCCTGATCACGCCGATCTCCCTGATCAATGTAATCTTCAACTCCTATTTCTCCACCGCCGGCAAACCGGTCATGGGATTGATCTGCTCGATCATGAACGGTGCCTTCAACATCATCGCCGACATTGTTCTCATCGTCGTGCTGAAGATGGGCGTCCTCGGCGCCTGCCTCTCCACCATGTTCGGAGAGATCATCATCTTCATCATCGGCCTGGTTTTCTTCTGCGACAAGCGGAATGAGATTCATTTCGTCGCGCCGGAAGGGAACATCATCCCGACGACCATCGACACTTGGAAATACAGCCTGCCGCAGTTCATCAACACATTCTTCTTCTCAATCACGACGCTCATCACCAACCGGCAGCTGCTGGCTTACATCGGCAGCGACGGCATCGCCGCGAACTCCATTGTCGGCGACCTGCGGCGTATTCTGACCTCGCTCTTCTTCGGTTACATCGTCGCCTTCGGCCCGATCCTCTCCTACCATTTCGGCGCGAAGAACCGTCCGCGGATGCGCAAGCTGATGAAGCAGAACATGATCTTCTGGGTCGGCTGTTCCGTCCTTCTCACCGGCATCGGACTGCTGCTGCGGGATCCGATGATCTCGATTTTCATCAAATCCGGGGAGAACACCGCGGATTTTTACAACCTCACCTATTACGGCCTGACGCTTGAGTTCCTCGGGATCCTCTTCTTCTCGTGGAATATCATTCTGTCGAGACTGCTCACGGCGGTCAACCTGCAGCAAGCTTCCACGCTCCTCGCCCTGATCCGCAATGTCATCGTCCGCATCGCCTGCCTGATGATCCTGCCCCTCCTCTTCGGCTGGCGCGGCATCTGGCTGGCGTCCCCCGTCTGCGAAGTCCTGTCCATGATCGCCGGCGTGGTGATCTATCTCAAGACGCTGAAATACTTCGGCTACGATACGAAATAGCGCAGTCTCGCTCCCCTTATCGAGCGCATTTCCGAGTGGATGAGGTACAGATAACCCAAACGCTCGATATTCTCAGTCTCACCCCACTTTCAACCGCGCTTAAGCCTTCCCCTCGAGGGGAAGGGGGACCGCTTGCGGTGGATGAGGTGCAGCGCAGCCGCGCTGAAACAAAAAATCCCGCCTCCCGGCGGGATTTTTTGTTTAGTAAGTCAGACCGAATTTCCGATACGCTTCGGGCATCTCATCGTCGGTCAGGGTTCTGGCCGTGACTTCGCCGTCCACGAATTCTTTGTAGACGTGTCCGTCCAGCGTGAAGCGGCCCGCGGCGGTCTTCATGGAGAACATTTCGTCCGGGAAGAACGGGGAATCCGGGTGCTTCTCGCAGTAGAAGCAGGGCTGGATGAAGTCCACCGGCAGCTGCGGCTCTTCCGTGAAGGAGTAGAACTTCCGCCATTCGCCGTGATGCTTATCCATCAGCACCCAGCCGAGGAAGGGATCTTTGTCGAAGCGGTAGCATTCGTCGAACTGCGGCTGCTCAAGACCGACTTCCATGCGGACGGGATAGCGCGGGCAGACTTCGCCGATGCCGACATCGCAGCACCAGATACCGCCGTCGCAGTCCTCGACTTTGAGAACGCGGTGCCGGCGCATGGGGATGGAAGCTTCGCCGCGCAGGTAGCGGGCGGCGTATTCCGTCACTTTGTAACCCAATTCCTGCAGCAGCCAGCCGAAGAGGCCGTTCAGCTCGAAGCAGAAACCGCCTTTGCCTTCAACGACGACTTTCTTATACAGGTCATCAATCTCCAGCGAGAGCGGAATCCCGCGGATGATGTCGAGGTTTTCATAAGGCACGTGGGTGCAGTGGGCGAATTCAAGCTGTTTGAGCAGCTCGGCATTCGGGACGATCTTCTCCGGCATTTCAAGGCCGATGCGTTTGAAATAAGCGGCAATTATCTCCATTGGGCAGAAATCTCCTCAAGAATCTCCATGACCGTCAGCAGCTGTTCGCGGGTCACGTAGGGGGTCGGTTTGTGTTCATGAATGCACTCGGCGAAGTGCTTCAGTTCGTTGTAATACCAGCCGCAGGGCGGGACGTTGATGCCGGTGGAGATTTCCACTTCGTCTTTGGTGTTATAGACCTTCGGCTCGTGTCCGAATTGATAGGCGGTCAGGGTCTTGCCGTCATTGATCATCATGCCGTTCTCGAAGTAGACACGCCAGCGCGCTGTCCAGGGAATGTCGGCATTGAACCAAGCGGCTTCACCGCCGACGTGCATATTGCCGTAGTCGTAAATGACGCGGAACTGCTCGGGGTAGTTCTTGTCTTCGCCGGCGCAGGAGGTGAAGCTGAAGCTCTTCGGTTTGCCGAAGAGGGAGACGATGACGTCCAGATCATGGATGTGCAGGTCGTACGGCAGCAGACCGGATTTCTTCGCGTCGAAGAGCCAGCCGCCCTGCGCCCAGCGCGGGCAGGCGGAAAGGCGTTCGAAATAGGCGTCCAGCGGCTTGCCGTATTCACCGCTCTCAACGGCGGCGCGCAAGGCCTGAACTTCCTTCGTGAACTGCAGCACCTGCGCGACAAAGAGCAGACAGCCCTGTTTGTCGGCTTCGTCCAGCATTTCCTTGGCTTCGGCGTAGGAAAGGGCGATCGGCTTTTCCGTGATGGTGTTCTTCCCGCGGCGCAGGCTCTGCATCACCAGATCGTGATGCAGGAAGGTCGGGGTGCAGATGTCGACGAGGTCAACATCCACCGCGTCCAGCATTTCATCGATCGTCTTGAAGCGGGGGACGCCCCACTGCTTCGCGACCTCAATGGAAGCATCCGCGCTGTCCGTGACGGCGACGACTTCGTAATCTTCAATTTGCTGCATGTTGGCGTAATGGACCTTGCCCATGCCGCCGGTACCGACAAGACCGACTCTGATTTTCTCCATTGCTTTCCTCCGCTAAAAGATAAAACCCTGCGCCCGCAGATAATCGGCGGAGTCTTTGACCGCCTGATTGACTTCGGCAAGATCCTTCGGGCCCGCCTGTGTGAACTCGATCTCGATGGAATACGGGCTCATGTTGTCCGCCGCGTCCATCATCGCGAAGAGCTCCGGGAAGGGGACGTAGCCCTTGCCGAGGGCGGGGAAATTCCATTCCTTATGTCCGCCGGCCTTATCCTTGATATGGACGTAGCCGATGCGGTCCATGCAGCCCTTGAAATCGGCCGGGACGTCGACATCGCCGTAGAAGATGGCGTTGGCGGTGTCGTAGTTGATCATGACGCGGTCGGAGTCAACGGCTTCGCAGATCTCTTTGAGAATGGCACCGGTGCCGTGGTCGCCGTGAACCTCAAGCACGAGCTTCAGGTCCAGCTTCTCGAGCTCGGGGACCAGGTTGCGGATGCGGTCCGCGGTTTCCTTGTTGGCGGCGGTGGCGTTATCCTTGAGATGCGCCTCACCGATCGAGGAGACGATGTACTCCGCTCCGAAGAACTTCGCGAGGTGCATATTGTTGCGGAAGTCCTGCTCACGGGCGGGATCCATCAGGTTGGTATGGCCGCTCATGGCGAAGGGGATGAGGTCGTTCGCCTCAAGCAGGCGCTGCACCTCAAGCAGACGGGCGAAGGACTGATCCGGGAAAACGTGCTCGGTCCAGCCTTTCGTGGCGGTCAGCTCGATGTAATGGAAGCCGGCGTCATGGATGCCCGCGACGGCTTCTTCAATGGAATAACCATGGTAACAGTTGGAGTTTACAGCGATGATTCGTTTTTTCATAAAGTTGTTCCTTCCATGTTTTCCGCGGGATCGCGGAGTCCGGATAAAACAGGACCCTGCCGGCGCGAAGCGGTCAACAGGGTCCTGCGATTGATCGTACCGCGGCCGCGAACACCGCACAGACCCGCGGATCGGTTATTTAGTCGCTTTCTTTTCTCTGAAGCAGAACAGCGAAGATGATGATGGCACCCTTGACGGCTTCGATCAGGAAGGTCGGAACACCGACAGAGTTCAGGATGTTGTTCATGACGCCGATGATCAGCATACCGAGGAAGGCGCCGATCAGGGAGCCGCGTCCGCCGGCCATGGAGGTACCGCCGACGACAACCGCGGAAATGGCATCCATTTCGTAGCCGTTGCCGGCGTTCGCGAAGTCCATGGAGCCGATGCGGGCGATGTAAATCACCGCGGACAGCGCGCACATGATACCGGTCAGGGCGTAAATCTTGACCTTGACCTTGTTCACGTTGATACCGGAGAGCTTCGCGGCGCGTTCATTGGAACCGACAGCAATCGTCTGACGGCCGAAGGCGGTGCGCTTGAAGATGATGTTCATGATGATGAGAACAATGATCCAGTAAATGATCGGGAGGATCACCTGACCGCCGATCTTGGTGGAGGTGATGGACTTGAAGCCGGCGGGGACCTCCGGGTTGAAGGTCTTGGTCAGCTGCTGGGTCACGGAGCGGAAAATCTTCTGCGTACCGAGGGTCGCGATGAACGGCGGCAGTTTGCCGTACGAGATCAGCGAACCGTTGATGGAACCAAGCAGGGTACCGACGATGATGATGACAAGAATGGCGATCAGGTAAGCCAGAGGGCCGGTGATGCCGAGAGAAACCAGAAGGCCGGAATTCGGATCGACCATGTACTCAAGAATCGCGCCCATCGCGCAGATCATTGAGCCGACGGAGAGGTCAATACCGCCGGAGATGATGACGAAGCACATGCCGAGGGCGATGATGCCGGCGTAGGTATTGTTGCGGAGGATGTTCAGCCAAGCCATCCACATTTTCGCCGGGAGTCTGCCGATTTCCCAGTCCACGTTCGAGAACTGCACAACCGCCTGCAGGATGATCATGACGGCCAGCGCGAAGAGGGTGGAGCTCAGGTCATTCCCGCCGAGCAAGCCTTGTTTTTTCACGTTCTTTTTTTCCATTATTCTGTTTTCTCCTACTGTTGTGACCCGCCGGTGGCCAGGTACATAATATTATGTTCGTTCATATCTTCGCCTTCAACAAGGCCGACTTCTCTGCCGTGGAACATGACGTAACTGCGGTCGCAGACACGGATGATTTCCTGGGCTTCGGAGGAGAGGACGATCACCGCCACGCCTTCTTTCGCGAGGCGCTGGATGATGGTGTAAATCTCTTCCTTCGCGCCGACATCCACACCCTGCGTCGGGTTGTCGAGGATCAGGAGCTTCGGCTCGGACATCAGCCACTTGGCGAGGACGACCTTCTGCTGGTTGCCGCCGGAAAGGCTGGTGATGAGATTCATTTTGTCGCCCATCTTGATGTGCATCGCCGCCACCTGTTCGTCGAAGAGCTTCTTCCGTCGTTCTTCATCCAGGAAAAGTCCTTTGACGATCTTCGGCAGCATCACGATGGAGCCGTTATCCATGATGGTCATATCTTTGAGGATCGCGTTTTCCTTGCGGTTGCGGGGCAGATAAGCGATGCCGGCGTCCAGCGCGGCGGAGGTGCTGCCGATTGAGACCTCTTTGCCCTGCAGGAACATCTTGCCGGTGTGTTTGCCGTTGTTCATCGCGCCGAAAACAGTCTGGAAAAGCGCGGAACGGCCGTCGCCTAAAAGGCCGGTAACGCCGAGAACCTCACCGGCGTGAACAGTCAAGTCAATATCGTGGAAATGCTTCCCGTCGGAGTATTTTTCAAGTCGGAGAACTTCATCGCCGTATTCGCCGGAGATTTCATTGACGCCGACGACGACATCATGCCCGACCATGTAGGAAGCGAGTTTACGCTGATCCGTGTCGGCAACAGAGCCCTGAGCGACCATGTTGCCGTCGCGGAGGACCGTAAAGCGGTCGCAAATCTCCATTACTTCGTTGAGCTTATGCGAAATAAAAATAATACCGACGCCATGTTCCTTCAGGGTGCGCATCATCGCGAAGACGCGTTCAATTTCCGGTTCCGTCAGGGATGAAGTCGGTTCGTCCATGATGATGATCTTCGCGTCCTGAAGCAGCGCGCGGCAGATTTCCACGATCTGCTTATAGGAAGCGTCCAAATCGCGGACCATGGTCTCCGGCGCGATGTCGATATCCATGCGGTCGAAGATTTCCTTGGTCTTCTTTTTCATCAGGTCCGCGTTCAGGAACAAGCCCTTCTGCGGGAAATGGGTGATGAACATATTCTCATAGATCGTCAAGTCGTTCATCAGGTTCAGTTCCTGATGAATGAAGCCGATCCCGGCGTCAAGGGAGTCTACCGGAGAGGAAAAAGAGACAAGATTCCCATCAACCTCAATCGTGCCCCGATCCGCCGGAAGGACGCCGCCGAGGATATTCATCAAGGTTGATTTCCCCGCGCCGTTTTCACCCAGGAGCGCGCAAATCTCGCCGCTGCCGATGGTGAAATCCACATCCGCCAGAACGTCATTCGCCCCGAAAGACTTGTAGATATTTTTCATGTGTATATTCAAGGAGCCACCTCCTGCTTTTGATTCAGATACCCATTATAGCATACAGCGGGTTCATTGTCAAAACTTCGGCTTACATCAAAAAGGACGCTGCCCCGTGAGGCAGCGTCCTTCTTTACATCGGATTAGTAAACAGTGTTCTCGGGATCGAGATAGTCAGCAACGTTCGCAGCGGAAACGATGGTGGTCGGGATCACGATAACAGGTTCAGCCTTACCGCCGTTGAGCAGGTCGATAGCGGTCTTAATGGCATCCTGAACCATAGCCGGGCTGTACAGAGCGGAGGCAGCGCCAAGGTCCTTGTACTGTTCGTCGGCGATGATGCGGAAGTATTCCTGGCAGCCGCCGCCGCCGGTGATGGCTTTGATGTCGGTGCGGCCGGCTTCGGTGATGGCCTGGATGGCGCCGATGGAGGTTTCATCGTCCATGGAGAAGACAGCGTCGATCTTGTCATACTTCTCGAGCAGGTCAGCCATGTCAGCAAGGCCGTCCTGGCGGGTGAAAGCAGCTTCCTGGGATTCGAAGATGTTGGACTTGTCGTAGCCGATCTCATCAAGGTAGGCATAGAAGCCGGCCTTGCGGAGTTCGCAGACGGAACCGGAGGACGGAACATCAAGGACAGCGATGACGGCACCGTCGCCGACGATGTCGGTGATGTACTTCGCGGACTGGTAGCCCATGTCATAGTTGTCGCCCGTGACCTTGTAGATGCCTTCGCATTCAACGTCAACGTCGAAGTTCACGACCGGGATACCCGCGTCGATGACTTCCTGGATGGCGGTTTCCATACCGGACCACTGCGGCCAGGAGACGATCACGTCAACACCGGCGGCAACGAGGTCCTGCAGGTTCGCGGCCATTTCGGCAGCGTCGGAGGAGACAGTCATGATATAGTCAAGATCGTTGTCTTTGCAATACTTTTCAGCGTAGTAAGCAACACCGGCAACCCAACCATGAGTTACGTCAGGGGCAGCGATACCGACTTTGACGCCGTCAGCAGCAGCAACGGAGGCAATGGCGAAGACCATAACCAGAGCCAGAAGCAGAGATACAAATTTCTTCATTTCATTACTCCTTTTGTTTATTTGGAAACCCGGAAAGCCCACGGCCTTCCTTTCCGAGCTTTAATGCTATCATAGTTCTCTCTTTTCGGGTAATTAATTCCGCCTCGGTATACGAATTACTGAAAAAAACATGATTAAAAGCAGCCGGCATCCGTGTATGGATGCCGGCTGCCGATTGTTTTTGGATCAATACAGCTGTTCGAAAGTTTGAAAATTGTCGCCGGTGTAGAAGACCAGGCCGTCATTGGTGTAGACCAGGCGTTCCGTGCCGCGGCTGTCAAGCCCATGCGTGTTCACATCGCATTCATAGTAAACGCGGCCGGGCGCGTCCGGAAGATCTTCCCGATGTGAAGCGGTGAAGAAATAATCCCCGCCGATTGCTTTGCCGGGCAGCCACTGCTCAACATTGCCGTCAACCCAGCCGCCTACCGAGGCGAGATTCTTGTCGACATAATTGTCCGGCAGTTTCCCGTACTTGTAAATATACGCGGCGACGTCGTCTTTGCTGAAATAGGATTCGCCCTCGACAACATTCAGGTTCGCCTTGAAGTTGACACGGTTGTAAAGATTGGCGAACAAGATCGCGCCGGCAACCACTGCCGCGGCAAGGATCACGATGCCGACGATATAAAGCTTCTTATAGGAAGCGGCATTCTGTTTGTTTGTAGTCTGTTCCGCCATAATTATTTCTCCTGACCGTAAACATAATAGCAGTCTTTACCGGCTTCTTTGGCGGCATAGGCGGCGCTGTCGGAGTTTTCGAACAGTTCGTTGAAATCCGTTCCGCCTTCATCCTCGCCGTAGAACGCGATGCCGACGCTGACACTGCCCTTCACGGGGGTTCCGTCATCCGCCTTGACTTCGATATCACGGATCGCCTGCTGCATTGCTTCGATTTCCGCGATCAACGCCTCCTTGGATTCGCGGCCGCTCAGCATCATATAGAATTCATCACTGCGCTCGCCGACATTGCAGACCACGTTTTGATCGCTTTCCGGGAAAGACGCCTTGACGACCTTTCCGATTTCGTAGATGAGGCGGTTCGTGGTGGGCTTGCCGTATTTGTCGCCCAACTTCCCCATGTTGTCGCCGTCAAAGGAAATGAAAGCGGAAACGCCTTCGAAGTCTTCGGTTTCAAATCTCGGCGCCAAGGTTTCCATGAACGTGTCCAGAGTCAGCAGTCCGGTCACGGAAGTCTTATGCGCGACAGCGTCGAGTTCCTGAAGATTGGCTTGATAGCGCTCAATCTGTTCCTCGGATTCCTTGATTTTGACGTCCGCGTCATAAATGCCGTAAACCATAAAGATGTTGGCGGCAATCAGGATCGCGCTGACCAGGAATGAAATTGCTGAAAGTTTCTTGCTATTCATCGCGTTCCTCCTTAGTTGTTTTTGTCCGCTTTGGCGGATTCCAAGAACGGTGTCTCGTCGATTTCAACGCTGGAAACGTAGGTATCGGCGCCGGTCATAATGACGTAACCGCAGTTCGTGACATTGAGCAGGGCATCTTTCTTATAAGTGAGCGTTTCCGCGAGCGCGTCGAAATCCATGCCGTTGTCGGGGGTGAAAGCCGCGAGATAAGTCAGCGCCATTCCCTCAACGGTGTTCGTGCCGTCCCAAACCTGATACGGCGTGTCATGCCACATTGCCTTCAGCTCTTCGTAATAAGCGAGGATGTCTTCGGTCGTGTATTCACCGACAGTGTAAACCAGGAAGGACGAACCGCCGCGGTGGCAGACGACAAACTGATCTTCGGGGAAAACTTCCTTCAGCACTTCGGCGAAATCCATGATCGCGTGACTGCCGTTGATGTGACCGTAATTGTCGTTGATGCCCTTCAAGCCGCGGTCCAGTGAGCCGAAGCCGACGCTGATATGAACCAATTGCTGCCCGTCTTCAAGCTCTTGAATCGCCTGATTTTCGAACGCCTTGAACACATCGTAACGCAGCAGACCGGTGGTTTCTTCATAGAGAGAGTCCTCATATGCTTCCTGTACCTGCTCCGCGTAATCTGCTTCCGTCTCCTGCGCAAGTTCCGTCATTCCTCTGAAAAATGAGAACTGATTGCAGCAGAAAACCGTGAGAACAAGCAGAATCGCGGGAATAATCCAATATTTAAAATACTTCATTCTTTTGACTCCTTTCACGAATAAAATCCGCCCTGATATTATAATTACGTCGGTTTTTCGAAACGGTTTTTCGTTACGCGAGAATTTGCCGGTTTAATCCGACAGCCAAGCTCCGCGGCGCGTATGGGTTTTTACATGTGTTTTTAACGATTCGGTTTTGGTTCATAATAATGATATAATAGGGACATGACAAAGAAGATCCTCTTATTATGTGTCCTGCTCATGCTGCTTTTCGCCGCGTGCAATCTCCCGTCTGCCGAAGACGCGGCGGATTTCCACGCGCAGGAAACAGCCACAGCCATCGCGTTAGACTTCGCCGCGACTGTCCAAGCGGAGCAGCAGGCCGAAGAGTCTGTTCCCGAAAACGATATGATGATTCAAAATGAATCGGAGGAAACCGACAGCGCCGCGGAGGACGATGAATCCTTACAGATCCAGCGGAGCAGCGACGCCGGTGAAGAGGAAGCCGCTCAGGCAGCGGTACTTCCCACCGCCGATCCGAACAGAACACCGCCGGAACTGCCGGCGGTTTTTCAAACCGACCTGCTCAACAAGCTGGACACGCCGCATACTTATGTAGAGGATACCTGTCTTGAGATCAAAAACCGCTGGGGCGAAGGCAAAGCCGCGCCGGGGACAGTTGTCATGGCGATTATGTACCACTCCATCGTCAAGGGCGAGACGGTCGAACAGGATAACGCCGTCACGGTCGAGCAGCATCAGCAGCTCATCCGCGACCTGCATGACCAGGGCTTCACGGCCATCACCACGGAGCAGTTCATCGCCTTCATGGAGAACAACGACTACATCCCGGAACGCTCCGTCCTGCTGATCGTGGACGACCGGCATTCGGAAGAGAACTACGCCGAGCATTTCAAGCCGTATTATGAGCAATGGGGCTGGCCGGTCATCAACGCCTGGATCAGCGCCGAGGGAACCACGCAGGAACTTTGGGACGGCAACGCCCACGCGGAAGCGGAAGGCTACGTGGATCATCAGGCTCACGGTGTCGTGCATAACCAGCCCATGAGCGACGGGTCCACGGATGAGTACCTGATCGGCGAACTGAAGGGATCGAAAGACGCGATTGAGGAGCATTTCGGCAAGACGCCCCGCGCCATCATCTGGCCGGGAGGCGGCTTCGGTTACCGTCCGATCGAGATTGCCAAGGAATACGGTTACAAAGTCGGCTTCACCACCCATCCCCGCGGCCCGGTCATGTATAACTGGGTGCCGCTCTGCGATGAGGATGACGCGACCCGCCCGGCCTACGCCAAAGACGGCGGTATGGATCCGCTCTTCGTGATCCCGCGCTATTGGGATACCGACGCGGCGGAGCATGTGGACACCGTCCGCCAGATCGGCAAGGCGGCCAAGGCTTATTACGAAGCGAACAAAGAAACCGAACTCGAATATTATGACATCGTCTGCAAACCTGTTTTGGGCGATCTCTAATCAACTTACGGAGGAATAATCATGGCTGAAGACTGCATTTTCTGTAAAATCGCGGGCGGTCAAATCCCGTCTGAATTCGTTTATGAAGATGACCTCGTGGTCGCGTTCAAGGACCTGAACCCGGTCGCCCCGACGCACATCCTCATCGTCCCGAAGGAACATAAGGTCAACCTCAATGACTACACCCAGGACGACGAACAGCTGCTCGGGCACGTTCTCATCGTCGCGGCGCACATTGCCAAAGAACTCGGCCTGGATGAGACCGGCTACCGCGTCATCACCAACGCCGGCCCCGACGCGGGTCAGTCCGTGATGCACACCCACTTCCACCTCCTCGGCGGACGCAGACTGAATTTCGATAAACAGTAATCAAATCTCCGGCCGCGTCCGGAATATCCGGGCGCGGTGTTTTTGTGTATGCTCATGAAAAAGACCGCGGCAATTCCATCCCTTTTCGGCATCCTGATCATCCTGCTGCTCATCCCGGCGCTGGCCTGTACGCGCACGGTCTCTTCGCCGCAGGAATTGACGGAAGTCGCGGACAAGGTCTCGGTTTATCACGAGACCGCGGTCGTCTATGAATCCACCGCGGAGGCCGTAACCGAGACCGCGGCGTCCGTCATCACCGCGACCGCTCAAGAACACGCGGCGCTGGCCTCCCAGACCGCCGCGGCGGAAGCCGGGGTGACGCTCGTCCCCACGGATACGCCCACACCGACGGAAACACCGGTGCCGACCGATACGCCGACGCCGACATTAACGCCGCGCCCCACCATGCGGATTGAGACCATCGCCCCGGAGCAAGCGGCGGGCACCGTCGATCCTTCTCTCCCAACCGCCACGGAAGCCGCGCCGCTGCCGGAGATTTCCGCGAACTTCTCCTCAAAGCATTTCTACGTCGCGCAGACAGGCGACACCGCCGACGCCGTGGCGTTCCGTTACGGCACGGATGTCAGCCATATCGCGGGGCTGGATGAAGACACGGACACCTCGCGCTTCCTCAAGCCGGGGACAACGTTGCTCATCACCGCGCCGCAGCGGACATTCGCCGACGGTACGCGCATTCTCCCTGATGAATACATCGTCATGGGCTACCCTTCCATTGAGTACGACCTCGAATACGAAGTCCAAGCCGCGGGCGGGTACCTCTCCGCCTACACCGAGGACACCTCTGCGGGCAAGCTGACCGGCACGGAGATCATCCGCAAAGTCGCGCTGGACTATTCCATCAGCCCCATCATCCTCATGGAGCTCCTCGAGTACAAATCGCATTGGGTCTACGGCTCCCCGCACTCCATCGTCGAGGAACATTATCCGCTCGGCTGGCTGGGGGAGAACTCGAGCGGCCTTTACAAGCAATTGGTTTGGGCGGCGCAGGAGCTCTCGAAGGGGTATTACGGCTGGCGTTACGGAACTTTGGCCGAGATTCCCTTCTACAAGAACCCGCAGCCGAGTTTCCCGATTTACTTCAACCCGCTGCTGAACGCCGGCTCCGCGGCGATTCAATACCTGTTCGCCCAGCTTTATCCCTATGACGAGTTCGAGGAAGCCATCTACGGCGAGAACGGATTCCTGCAGCAATTCTATCTGGACTTCGGCAACGTCTGGGATTCCTACATCGACGACCCGAACGGATTCAATGACCGCCTGACGCAGCCGGCGTTGACGCTGCCCTTCAGCGAAAACGATGAATGGTGCATCACCGGCGGCCCGCATGAATCTTGGACCACCGGCTCCCCGCTGGGCGCGCTGGACTTCGCGCCGCGCATGGCGCAGGAAGGCTGCGCGCAGTCCGACTCGTGGATCACCGCCTCCGCGCCGGGGCTTGTCATCCGCACAGGCACCGGCACCGTCGTGCTGGACCTTGATATGGACGGACATGAGGAGACCGGCTGGGTGATCTACTACCTGCATGTAGAGACCCGCGGCCGCGTGGAAGAGGGGACGACGGTTCCCCTTCACGGACGCATCGGCCACCCCTCCTGCGAAGGCGGCAACGCCACCGGCACGCACCTCCACATCGCCCGCAAATACAACGGCGAATGGGTCAACGCCTACGGCCCAATCCCCTTTGACATGAGCGGATGGATTCCCTTCGGCGGCACGAGTTACAAGGGCGGCATCAGCCGGGACGGTGATACCATCTACGCGCAGACGTACGCCTCCTCGGAGACGCTGGTCCATTACTAAACCGCGGCGCCCCATCCAAAGACCTGTTTTGCGATTCGTCCGGATGTGTTTATAATTAATATGAGGTATTATTTGCGCGAACGAATGAAACGACTTCCTCTTCTTCTCTTCCTGCTTGCCGCCTGTCTCCTGACCGGCTGTATCCGCGTGGTCTCGGATGACGCGCCGCGGGAAGCAGCGCCGCAGGCTGCCGAGCCCCGGCATGAAGAGCCGCGCCCGGAGGAAGAGCGAGCGAAAGAAGCCCCGCCCGAAGACCCGGTCCGCGCCGAACGGCCGAAGTACCAGCCGGGCGAGCTCGTGGATTACATCTGCGGGGACGGCGACACCGTTGAGATGCTGGCCGCGCGCTTCAATACCACCGAGGCGGAGATTCGCAAAGCCAACCCGGTTCTGCCGGAGCACACGACAACCCTTCCGCAGGGACTGCCGCTGCAGATCCCGATTTACTACCGCATCGGCTGGGGCTCTTCCTATAAGATGATCCCGGACGCGCTCTACGTCAACGGCCCGGTGCAGAAGGGCTTCACGGCCCGCAGTTATACCGACCGTCAACCGGGCTGGTTCAAGTATTACAACTCCTATTCCGACAACAAAAACCAACGCGGCGGCGAGCTCATTGACTACATCGCCAATTCCTATTCCATCAGCCCGCGTCTGCTGCTTGCCCTTCTCGAATACATTTCCGGCGCCTTGACCGACCCGAATTACCGCGACGACTTCAATGAGATCAGCGTCTTCGGCTTCGAGGGCGCGAAGTACCGCACCCTCGGCGGACAGCTCAACCAACTGGCGGACTTCCTCAACGAACGCTATTATCAATACAAGGCCGGGAAGTTCATTGAATACGAGCTGCAGGACGGTTCCCTGATCCGCAACGACCCGTGGCAGAACGCCGCGACCGTCGCGCTGCAGGCCTACTTCGCGAAGGTCCTGCCTCCGGAAAAGTATTACGAAGCCATCGGGCCGAACGGCTTCGTCAAGACTTACAAGGAAATGTTCGGCGACTTCGGCACCGTGGACGCTTACCCGGCGCATCTGCCCGGTTCGCTTGAGCAGAACAAAATGCGCCTGCCCTTCAAGGACGGCGAAGCCTGGACCTATACCGGCGGCCCGCATACCGCCTGGGGCTCCAACCCGCCGTACTCGGCGATTGACTTCGCACCGCCCGCGAAGGAACACGGCTGCTTCGCCTCAAACGCGGAAGTCATCGCCCCCGCGGACGGAAACATCGTCCGCACCGATACCGGCATGGCGATGTTCGACATGGACGACGACATGGATGAGCACACCGGCTGGGTGCTGCTGATGCTCCATCTCAAGACCGAATCCATTCCTCCGCTTGGCACGCACCTGAACGAAGGCGACTTCATCGGCCATCCCTCCTGCGACGGCGGTACTTCCTCCGGTACGCACGTACACATCGCCCGCAAATACAACGGCGAATGGATCCCCGCCGGCGGCGTGATCCCGATGAATTTCGACGACTGGATCGTGGAAGACGGAGATGACAGCTACACCGGCTACATGCGCCGCTACTCCACCTACGTCGTAGCTTCCGAAACCTCCGAATACTTCAGCCGCGTCCTCGCCGGCCCACCGGTCTATCCCACGCCGACAGCGACAGTCAGCAGCAAGTGAACAGTGGACAGTGGACAGAAAAGAGACCAGAGACCGGAGACCGGATAACATTAATCGGCAACCGTTGATACGGGGAAACGATAATTAATGCAGAGCGCCCGATATTTGAAGGGGATTTTCAAATATCGGGCGTTTTCTGCCTTCCCCTCGAGGGGAAGGGGGACCGCGTTAGCGGTGGATGAGGTGCATTGCCCGCGTATCGGGCTTTTTGTTTATCAACGGGTGCCGGCTTATGTTATCTGGTCTCTGGTCTCTACCCATGACTATTGACTTACTTACTCACTCTCGCCAACGGCCAATTCGGCAGCACGTCCATATCAAGATCGCTGCGGTCGCCGGCAAGGTAGCGGCGGTAGCCCGCGGCGCCGATCATGGCGCCGTTGTCGGTGCAGTACGCCATCTTCGGGATGCAGACTTTGAACTCGGACTGCTTCGTCAGGAAGGTCTCGCGCAGGCACTTATTCGCCGAAACACCGCCGGCGATGATGATGTTCTTCGCGTGGTATTCACGGGCGGCGCGCATGGTCTTGTCGAAGAGAGTCTTCACCACCGAAGTTTGGAACCCGGCGGCGAGGTCCGGAACGTTCAATTCCTCCCCGTTCTTCTGAATGTTCTGCACGGTGCGAAGCACGGCCGTCTTCACGCCGCTGAAGGAGAAGTCATACGTCCCCGGGATGCGGGCGACATTGAATTTGTAGCGGTCGGGGTCGCCGGTCGCGGCAGCCTTCTGAATGGAAGGACCGCCGGGATACTCAAGCCCGAGCAGGCGGGCGGTCTTGTCGAACGCTTCACCCGCCGCGTCGTCCAGGGTACCGCCGAGGCGCTGATAATGCAGATGATCCGTCACCAGAATGATCTCGGAATGCCCGCCGGAGACGAGCAGAATGATCGCCGGGAACTGCGGTTCGTCGGGGACGACCTCGTCGCGGTCGGAGTAGACCCAAGAGGAATAGATGTGGCCCTCGAGGTGGTTCACGCCGATGAGCGGCAGCCCGGTGGCGAGGGCGAGGCCCTTCGCCGCGTTCAGTCCGACGACCAGCGAACCGGCAAGCCCCGGCCCGCGGGTGACGGCGATGGCGTCAATATCCGAATAGCTCATATGGGCCTTCGTCATCACGTCCTCAATCACGGCGTAGACCGCGAGCACGTGCTGGCGGGACGCGACTTCCGGGAAGACGCCGCCGTACTGCTTATGGATGTCGATCTGGGTTGAGATGAAATCCGCGGCAATATGGCGCCCATCCTCAACAATCGCGGCCGCGGTCTCATCGCAGCTGCTTTCAATGCCTAAAATTCGAATCGTCTTATCTGCCATTGTCTTATTCTTTCGATACCTCAATGACGAGGTTGTAAGGATAGTCCGTCAGCGGCTTCACGCTGCCGTCCTTATCCATGTAATACGTGTCCTCAATGCGGATGCCGAAGGCGGGATCGCCGTCCGGGTAATACAGCCCCGGTTCAATCGTGAACACGGAACCCGGCTGCAGCGTGTCGCAGGGACCTTCGGAGGAGGACAGGCCGGAGAACGGATTCTCATGAATGTTCAGGCCGAGGCCGTGCCCGACGGAATGGACGTAGCCATTGGTGACGGCCGAGCCGTCCGGGACAGCGTGACCGCGCGCCTTGAAGTAATCGCAGGTCAGCTGCTGCAGCTTCTTGAAGGGCATGCCGGGCTTCGCGGATTCAACGCAGAGATCGTGGATTTCCTTCACCTGCGCGTACAGTTCCTTGACCTTATCCGGCGCGTATCCGATGCACCAGGTGCGGGTGAAATCGGAGAAGTACCCGCCGCCCATGGCGCAGGGGAAGAAGTCGTAGACGATCGTCTTGCCGGCTTCGAGGACTTCGCTGTCGTTGCCCTGGCTGTGCGGAACGCCCGCGTCGCGGCCCATGGAGAAGATCGTGCCTTCGGGGTTCTCCGCGCCGAGCTCACCGAGCCAGAGGTTGATCAGGGACTTGACCCGCCCGATGGTGATGGGATTGCCGTCGGGGTCCATCAATTTATCTTCGGAATTCAGATGACCGGAGGCGATGAATTTCTCAACCCGGCCGACGACGGTATTATTGATCTTGCACATCTTATGAATGCGCTCGATCTCATCCGCGTCCTTGAGCATGCGGGCATGCATCAGAATGCTGTCACCGACCCCGCCGACGATCTGAAGATTCGGCAGCTTCTCTTGGACTTGGCAGACCGCGGCAAACATGCTGTCGAACTCCACACGGCCGCAGAAGGCGACGCGCCCGGAAGTCAGTCCGGCGTATTTCAGCTCCGCGACAATCTGCGCCGCGCGGCTGCCGAGGCCGGGCTCTTCCTTGATGTTCATATCATCAAAGCAAACCGTCTTCATCCCCGTAGCCTTGGCGGAATCGCGTTCCATGATCCGATGGAAAAGGATCGGCTCGCGGTCACGGGTCACGAGGACCTCCGCGAAGGTGAAAAACGCGTCGTTCCCGATGTAATAGATCAACGACGGATTGTGTTCCATCGCGCCCGAGATCAGGAGCGCGTCCAAATCATACTGTTTCATTAATGCTGCAACTTGTTCTTTCATTTAGCGCCTTCTTCAGAAAAAAATCGGATCAGTCATCCCCATCGATATTCTCACGGTATCCCATCGCCTCGCGCGCGCGGAGCAGGACTTCCGCGGTGACAAACCCGCCGACCATCACGAGGATATACATCGGCGAGAGCACCCGTCCCATCTGAAACCACAGCATCAGATCCGCGATGATCCCGCAGCCGATCGCTTCACGAACCACAGCCGGCGGATCAATGCGCTTCGCCGTGAAGAAATAACGGTTCAGCGCCGCCATCACCGGCAGCACGGCTCCCGTCACCAAAAGGAAGACGAGGATATACAGCAGCCAGCGTTCGAACAGGTACGGCTCCGTCTCCATGATGAGCCAGTTGAGCCCAAACGCGGCCGGCACCGCGAGCAGGATTCCGAGGATAAGGTAAGGATAAACTCGTTTCATAGCTTTTAATCCATCCTTCATTATACTATCATCCCGCGTCGAAATCCGTTCGGACCTGCAAGGTTATTAAAGAAACGCGTTCCCGCGGAAACTGCACGCCGCGTACTTTCGTATTCAAATCGGAGGGGCTTTTTCTTTCACGATTTTCAGACTTTAAGGATTTATTAATAATTCAAAGGTACAATTAGGAGCAAAGTTTAGATTTTTATAAAGAGAGGAACAATAAAATGTCTTTCAACAAAAAAATCATTTCCGTATTGTTGATTGCGCTTGCACTCATTGCCACCCTCACCGGCTGCAAGAAATCCACCCCGGCCGAAGAAGCCGCCGCGGAGATCGAAGCCGCCGTTGATGAAGCTTCCGCCGAGCTTGAAGAAGCCGCAGAGGAAGCCGCTTACGAAGCCGAAGCCGCGCTTGACGAAGCCTCCGCCGCTGCCGAAGATGCCGCTTACGAGCTTGAGGCCGCCGCGGAAGACGCCGCTTACGAAGCCGAGGCCGCTGTTGACGAAGCCGCCTCCGCCGCGGAAGAGACCGTCAATGAGATCTCCGATGCTGCCGAAGAGACCGCTTACGAGCTTGAAGCCGCCGCGGAAGACGCCGCTTACGAAGCCGAAGCCGCGCTTGACGAAGCCTCCGCCGCTGTTGAGGAAACCGTCGACGAAATCTCCGACGCTGTTGAAAACACCACCGCGGAAGACGTTGTCGAGGCTGTCAGCGATGCCATCGAGGAAGCCGAAGCGGAAGCCGCTGTTGAAGAAGCCGAGACCGAAGCCGCTGTTGAAGCCCTGGTTGACGAGGTTGAGGAAGCCGCCGCTGCCGCCGAAGTTGAAGAGGCTGTTGACGAAGCCGAAACCGAGGCCGCTGTTGAAGATGCTGTTGATGAAGCCGAGACCGAAGCTGCTGTTGAAGAAGCTGCCGAAGAAGTTGAGGCCGAAGCCGCTGTTGAGGAAGCTGTTGACGCAGCCGCTGCCGCGGACACCGTGGTCGCCTCCGTGGACGGCAATCCGATCACCCTGGCTCAGGTTCAGGAACTTGCTGTCTTCAACCGCTACCAGTACATCGGCCAGTATCAGCAGTACGCTCAGATGTACCAGATGTACGGTCTGCCGCTTGACACCCTGAATGAACAGGTCGAAAGCCAGCTCGGCGAAGACGGCAAAGAAGCCTTCGCGGATGAAGTCATCGACCAGCTTGTTTACAACAAGATCCTCGAATCCGAAGCCGAGAAGCAGGGCATCGTCATCGAAGACGCCGCCATCACCGCGAGACTGAAGGAAATGTTCGGTTATACCGATCCCGTCGATGACGGTTCCGGACAGCCGCTCGGACTGGAGTCCTACGACTTCGAGCCCTCCGATCTGGAAGACGATGACGACCGCCTTGCCGAATTCAAGGCCTACGTTCAGTATGTCTCCGAAATGGGCTACAACGGCTCCCTCAGCTACGACTTCCTGTACGATTACGCCAAGCACATCCTCCTCGAGGACGCTCTGTTCAACAAAGCCATCGAAGGCCGTGTGTTTGAAGCCGAAATGGTCAACGCCAACCACATTCTGGTCGAGACCGAAGAACAGGCCAAGGATCTCATTGATCAGCTGAATAACGGCGCCGACTGGGCCGAACTCGCCGCCGCAAACTCCCTGGACACCTCCAACAAAGACAACAGCGGCGCCCTTGGCTGGTTCGCCCGCGGTCAGATGGTCGAGGAATTCGAAAATGCCGCTTTCGCCCTTGAACCGGGTGAGATCAGCGAACCGATCCACACCAACTACGGCTACCACATCATTCAGTCCCTGGGCAAGGAAAACCGCGAACTGACCGATGACGCGCTGACTGCCGCGCAGAACGAAGCCTATTCCGAATGGGCGACCGAAATCCGCCGTCAGCATGAGATTGAGCTCCATCCGGAACTCGCTCTGGACAGCATGCCGACCGA
>CAVIKW010000002.1:50748-66773 GCA_963643375.1 Flexilinea sp.
GCCGCTGTCGTTGAGGCCGCTGCCGAAGATCCCGAAACCGCGGAAGCCGTTGTTGAGGAAGTAGAGGCTGCCGAGGTCGAGGAAGCCGTTGCCGAAGAAGTGGCTGCCGCTGAGGTCGAAGAGGCCGTTGAAGAAGCCGAAGTCGAAGAAGCTGTTGTCGAGGCCGTTGAAGCCGCGCAGTACAGCGATGACGACGTCATTGCCGAAGTCGGCGGGAAGCAGATCACCGTCGGCGAATTCAAGGAAAGCGCCACCTTCCTCCGTTACCAGTATCTGAATTACTACGACGAATACGCCATGATCTACAGCATGTACGGTCTGGGCGTCGACGAACTGAACGAGGAGTTCGAGTCCATCCTCGGTGAAGAGAACAAAGTCACCTTGGGCGGCGCCGTCGTTGAGAACATGGTCTACGACAAGATCATCGAGATCGAAGCCGAAGCCGCGGGCATTACGCTCACCGACGAAGAGATTGAAACCGGCATGAAGGACATGACCGGCTACTCCTCTTACGTACAGGACAACAGCGGCAATGACTCCGTCGAACTGGTTGACTTCGATACCTATATCAACTCCATGCTCACCGATAACTTCAAGGGCGACATCAGCAAGGACATGCTCACGAATTACGTCAAGTCCGCTTTGATTGAAGACAAGCTCTTCAACCGCGAGCTGGAAGGCCGTACCTTCGAAGCCGAAATGGTCAACGCCCGCCACATTCTCGTGGAAGACGAAGCGACCGCCAAAGAGATCCTTGAGAAGCTGAACGCCGGCGAAGAGTGGAACGCTCTGGCTGCCGAATACTCCATGGATACCACCAACAAGGACAACGGCGGCGCGCTTGACTGGTTCCCGCGCGGCATGATGGTTCAGGAATTCGAAGACGCCGCGTTCGCCATGGAACCGGGCGACATCAGCAAAGAGCCGGTCAAGACGACCTTCGGTTATCACATCATCGCCCTGGACGGCAAGGAAGTCCGCCCGCTGACCGATGACGCGCTTGCCTCCGCTCAGAACGAAGTCTACACCGAATGGCGCCAAGGCCTGCTTGGCAAGTACGAATCCAAGATCAACGAGGACATCGTCGCGGCTGTCACCCCTGTCTACCCCGCTTTCGTCCCGTACGAATCCGAAACCGCGGAAGAGGATGCCGCCATCGAGAACACGGAAGAGGTTGCCGAATTGGTCATTGACAACACCGAAGAATCCGATGAACTGACCATCGACAACACCGAAGAAGATGAATCCGCTTACGAGATCAGCTCCGCTGTTGAAAACGAGTAAACGCATTCAATAACCATCCAATAAAAGGCCGCGTCCCCGACGCGGTCTTTTATTTGGCGTTATAATTACGCTATGGTTTTCAGCTCATTTCCTTTCCTGTGGATCTTCCTGCCGCTTGTGCTCATCGGGACGCTGCTGACGCGCAAACGCGGGAACAACCTGTTCCTGCTGGCGGCGAGCTTGATTTTTTACGCCTGGGGCGAGCCGAAATACGTTCTGCTGCTGCTCCTTTCCATCACGCTCAATTACTTCTGCGGGCTGCTGCTCGAGCGGATGAAAGGCACGCCGTTCCGCGGGCTGACGCTTGCCGCGGCGGTCGTCATCAATCTCGCGCTGCTCGGCTACTTCAAGTATTTCAATTTCTTCATCGGCATCCTCGACGACATTGCCGGGCGTGAATTGATCGCGCCGCGCGCCATCGCGCTGCCCATCGGCATCTCATTCTACACGTTCCAATCCATCTCCTACATTGTGGATCTCTACCGCGGCACGATTGAGGTGCAGCGTTCGTGGATCGACCTCGCGCTCTACATCTCCTTCTTCCCGCAGCTCGTCGCCGGCCCGATCGTGAAATACCGTGAAATCGCGGACGCCCTTCACGGACGCGTGCTCTCATGGGACCGCGCCGCGGACGGACTGCGCCGCTTCTGTTACGGGCTCGCGAAGAAGGTCGTCATCGCCAATACGCTGGGCTACACCGTGGATCAAATTCTCTCCCACCCGATCGAGGAGCTCTCCACCCTGCTCTGCTGGACCGCGGCGGTGTTTTACACCTTGCAGATTTATTTTGACTTCTCCGGCTACTCGGATATGGCCATCGGTCTCGCCGACACGCTCGGCTTCAAGTTCCGCGAGAACTTCGACTTCCCGTACCGTTCGCTCTCCATCCGCGAATTCTGGCGCCGCTGGCATATTTCGCTCTCGACCTGGTTCCGCGATTACCTTTACATCCCGCTCGGCGGCAACCGTAAGGGACAGGCGCGGACGATCCTCAATCTGCTGATCGTCTTCTTCGCGACCGGGCTCTGGCACGGCGCGCAATGGACGTTCGTGGTCTGGGGACTTTATCACGGCTTCTTCATGATCCTCGAACGCCTGCTCTCAACCAAGACGAAGTTCCGCCTTCCGTCATGGCTGAGTTTCATCTACGCGCAGCTCACCGCCGTCTGCGGCTGGGTCTTCTTCCGCGCGGACGACCTCGGCATGGCGCTTCGCCAGCTGCGGCGGATGTTCGTCCCCAACGCCGGGGGCGCGTGGAGCTTCGGTGAAATGACGGACCTCGTGACGATGCTCATCTTCGTCATCGCCGTCTTTGCCGCGCTGGGCGGCGGGCGTTGGATCGCTTCCAAAGTCAAGGGCACCGCGGCCGCGGCGCTCTCATCCGTATGGGCGGTCGTCTGTCTTGCGCTCTCCATTGTGCTGCTCGCCAACGCCTCGCATAATCCTTTCATCTATTTCAGGTTTTAGCGCATGAAGAAATCCACCGTCATCTTTCTCATCTGCTTCGCCCTGCTGACATTCGCGCCGGTGCCGGTCTTCTACGCGTTCCGCCCTATGATCGCGCAGAAGAACACCGAGAACAAGGCCGAGAGCGCCTTCCCGGAGCTGAGCCCTTCGAACTACACCACCTGGCCGAAACGCTTCGAATCCTGGCTCTCGGACACGCTGCCGTTCAAAACGCAGCTGATTGAGCTCTTCCGCGGCACGCAGTACCGCCTCGGGTTGGAATACCGGCAGTCGGATGTCATTCGCGGGGAGGACGACACGCTGTTCTACCGCGCCACGGTTGAAAATTACAAAGGCATGGAGCGCTTCACCGACGACGAGCTGCGCGTGATCCGCGACAACCTGACGAACTTCTTCGCCCGCGTGGAAGGGATGGGGACGAAGTCCCTGCTCTACATCGCGCCGGACAAGGAACAGGTATACGGCGAATTGATGCCGCCGGATATCCGCGTGGTCTCCGAGGAAAGCCGCGCGGATCAGACCGCCGCCTACCTGCGGGAGGAGATCGCCTACCCCGTGCTCTACGAGAAAGATTCGCTGAAGGCCCTCAGCGGGCGTTTCCCGGTCTATTTCAAGACAGACACACACTGGAACGAGCTCGGCGGTTACTTCGCCGCACGCGCAATCCGTGAGGCCTTCACGGGGGTGTCCGCGGACTCCGGCGACCCGCAATACCATTATTTCCCGGAAAACGGCAAGGACCTCGCGGCCATGCTTGGGATCGAGGAGATGGAGACGGAGCCGAGCACCGTTCTCATTGACTTCAATGACGGCGTCACGGTTCAGAAGACCGAAACCATTGATCACGGCACGCTGCAGCGCTTCACTTCGGACGCGCCCGCCCACAAGAAGCTGATGATTATCGGCGATTCCTTCTCCGAGTACTTCCTACGCTCGGCAATCCATGACGTGGACGAGATCCTCTTCGTGACCTACGGCGAGCTCTCCATGGTCGACATTGAAGCCGAAGCCCCGGATTACCTGGTGGTGATGCTGGTTGAACGGAACCTGCCGTTCCTGCTGAACGGATTCTGGTAAAACGAAAGCGCCCCGCGAACGAATCGCGGGGCGTTCCTATTTAAGCGCGGAGGCCGGTTGCCGGCCTCCGATTTTTATTCATTGACTAAAACAGCGTGATCTGTTCCGGGGTGGAGCCTTCGTTGTCATCCTTCTTGGATTCAGGCTTCGGCTCTTCTTTCTCTTCTTCCTTCGGCTCTTCCGGCGTCACCGGTTCTTCGGCAGCCGGTTCCTCCGCGGAGGGTTCCTCTTCGGGCACGGACGGCGTCTCGGATGTGTTCCGATCCTTCGCCGGGTCGAGCGGGAGCCAGAGCGCGCCGACAGCGGCATTGACCGCGTTCGGCAGCACCGGATCGAGTGAACGGGCGCGGCGTCCGAGCTTGATGAGTGTCGTCTTCAGCGCGCGGTACTTCCCGCCGGCATAGCGGACGTAGAACTGCGCGGACTCGGAATTCATGTTGAAGAAGCCGCAGACAGCGGTATTCTCACGCAGACGCAGGGCAATGACGCCCTGACCGTAACGTCCCTGCTTCGGGAAGTCCGCCGCGGCAATGGCGCCGAGGGACCAATCCGTCAGGGCGAAGCAGACGTTATCGGATTCCGTCACGAGGTCCGCGCCGACCACGACATCGTCTCCCTTGAACTTGATGCCGTTCACGCCGGCCGCCACCAGACCCATGGCGCGGAGGTTATCCTGCCCGAAGCGGATCGCCATGCCGTTCTTGGTCGCGAGCATGAGATCCATGCTGTCGGACGGGCTGACGAGGACGGTGAGCAGCCTGTCGCCGTCGTTGATCTTGCAGAGTGTGAAGGACTGCGAGGAGGCGAACGGAACGTCGCTGACGAGCGAGCGTTTGAGCATGCCCGCCTCGGTGACCGTGATCACGGACGCGGTCTCGTCCATCTTCTCGCGGGAAGGCATCGTGAAGAGCACCGCGGGCTTCTCGGAGGCGGCCCAGCCGGAGAGCGCCATGAAGTCGATGCCTCCGCTGAAGTCATCGACCTTCGGCAGCGTCTCAACATACATACCGCAGGCCTTGCCGGAGTCGGAGACGACATACACCGTCTGCTGCGTATCCGAGCGGACGATCCATTCGGGCGGGACGAATCCCTTCCGCTTGACCGTGTCCATATCCACACGGCCGATCTTGCCGTCGGTGGTCATGCCGACGAAGCACTCATCCGCCTTGATCAGGGCATTGGCGGTGAGGACTTCCTTGGAGGAAACACCTTCACCCAGCACCGCGATCTGCGTACGGCGGGCGTCGCTGTAATTCTTCTGCAGCTCCTTCAATTTGGAAGCGAGCAGATCGCGCATTTCAACATCCGACCCGAGCAGCTCTTCCATCTGAACAATGGCCGCGCGGAGCTGTTCAAGCTCTGCCGTGAGCTTGTCATATTCGAGGTGAGTGAGCTTCTTCAGCGGCATATCGAGAATGGCCTGCGTCTGTTCGCGGTCCAGGTTGAAGCGCGCCATGATCGTGCTGCGGGCCTCGTCTTCGTTGGAAGAGGAGCGGATAATGCGGATGATCTCCTCGAGGTTGTCAATCGCGACCAGCAGTCCCTCAAGGATGTGGGCGCGTTTCTTGGCTTTATCCAGGTCGTATTCCGTCTTGCGGCGGATGACGACCAGTTGATGATCGGCGTAGACCTTCAGGGCTTCCTTCAGGCTGAGGACGCGCGGCTGATTGTCCACCAGCGCGAGCAGGATGATGCCGAACGTCGTCTGCAGCGGGGTGTGCTTGTAGAGCTGCCGCAGGATGGCATCCGAATCGGCGGACTTGGAGAGCTCGATGACGATGCGCATACCCTGGCGGTCGGATTCATCGCGAAGGTCGACGATGCCTTCAATCACGCCGTCGCGAACCAGCTGCGCGATGCGCTCGATCAAGCCGGTTTTGTTGATCTGGTAGGGGATTTCGGTGATGATCAGACGGGAACGTCCGCGGCCCATATCCTCAACGTGCACGCGTCCGCGAACCATCAGGCGCCCGCGTCCGGTCGCGTACGCGGAGACGAGTTCATTCCGCGCGTCTTCCAGGACAACGATACCGCCGGTCGGGAAGTCCGGACCCTTGACGAACTGCATCAGGTTCTCGACCGTGATGTCTTCGTAGCGGTCCCATTCTTTGAGCAGGTAGACCACCGCGTCGCAGATTTCGCCGAGGTTGTGCGGCGGAATATTCGTCGCCATACCGACCGCGATGCCGCTCGCGCCGTTGACCAGCAGGTTCGGCAGGATCGCGGGCAGCACCACAGGCTCTTTCAAGGTGTCATCGAAGTTGCCGGTCCAGTCGATGGTGTTGCTGTCAATATCGCGGAGCAGCTCCATCGCGACCTTATCCAGTCTGGCTTCGGTGTAACGCATTGCCGCCGGGGAGTCGCCGTCGATGGAACCGAAGTTACCCTGCCCATCCACGAGCGGGTAGCGGATATTGAAGTCCTGCGCGAGGCGGGACATCGCGTCATAGACGGAGGCGTCGCCGTGGGGATGATATTTACCCAGCACTTCACCGACGATACGCGCGGACTTCTTGAACGGCAGCTCGGGGCGGATGCCCATGTCATACATCGCGTAGAGGATGCGGCGCTGCACCGGTTTCAGGCCGTCTCTGGCATCGGGAAGCGCGCGCGAAATGATCACGCTCATGGCGTAGTCCAAATAGGACTGCTGCATCTCCCTGTCGATATCTACCTGAATAATTCCACGGTCATAATGTTCCATCGTGTGTCCTCCGCGATAAAGGTTTCCAAAGAATGCATTATAGCATATTTTTACTAACGCATACTCGGACTCATCTCATTTTTCGGATTTTCGTCCCGGCTTTTCGACTCAGGCTTTTCGGCGGACAAAGTAAACGCACCGAGGCAATGCAAAATACTGCCGCGCCGCACTTACAAAGGCTCTTCCGAAAATTCTCGATCGGTTCTTGATAACAAAAAGGAAGGCGTTGAGCCTTCCTTTTGCTGTTATCAGGAAAAATTTGATCTTTGAGGAACTATTTGTTGACCTGGAATTTGGTGATGCCGGCTTCGAAATAGTTGCAGATCTGGTTCGCGGCGGCGATACCGGCGTTGGCGTTGGCCTCGGCGGTCTGGGCGCCGGACTTCTTCGGGGTGAAGAAATAGCGGCCCGGGAACTTTTCGGCGATGACATCCTTGTTCTTCGGAGCAACATCAGCGAGGTAGACGAAGTCGTCGCGTTTCTCGAACATCTCAACGATGCCGTCTTCATCCACAACCTCGGCGCGGGCGGCGTTGATGAGCGTACCGTTCTTCGGCAGGTTGGAGAGGACTTCGTAGTTGATGGACTTGATCAGGTTCGGCAGAGCCGGGAAGTGCAGGGAGACGTAATCGCAGGTCTTATAGAGCTCGGGGATCTCAGTGATGCGGGTAACGCCGGCAGCTTCGAAGACGGAATCCGGAACCTGCGGAATATCGTAGGCGTAGACCTTCATGCCGAAGCCCTGGGCGATCGGGGCAACACAGCGGGCAACAGCGCCGAAGCCGTGCAGACCGATGGACTTGCCGCGGAGTTCCTTGCCGGTGGTGCCGTCAAAGAAGTTGCGGGCCTTGTAGACCATCATGCCGAGAACCAATTCGGCGACAGCGTTCGCGTTCTGGCCCGGGGTGTTTTCAACGACGATACCCTTGGCGGTAGCGGCATCCAGATCGACATTGTCGTAACCGGCACCGGCGCGGACGACGATCTTGAGCTTCGGGGCGTGAGCCATGACATCCGCGGTGATCTTATCGGAGCGGATGATCAGCGCTTCGGCGTCGGCGACAGCTTCGAGCAGAGCGGCGGGATCGGAATATTTTTCGAGTTTGGCAACTTCATGACCCTTGGCGGTCAGAATGTTGGTGATGCTTTCAACAGCGGACTTAGAGAAGGGTTTCTCGGTCGCGATCAAAACTTTTGCCATTTTATTTCTCCTATGAGTGTCCGCGGGGAGTTTTCTCCCCGCGGAATATCTTCGATTGATTAGTGAGCCTTATCCCAGTCGTTGATAGCGGCGATGAGGGCGTCGACAGCTTCCATCGGGCAGGCGTTGTAGCAGGAGGCGCGGAAGCCGCCCACGGAACGATGGCCCTTGATACCGACGAGACCGCGTTCCTTCGCCATGGCGAGGAAGTCAGCTTCGAGGGATTCGTATTCCGGCTTCAGGCGGAAGCAGATGTTCATGCGGCTGCGGTCTTCCGGATCGGCAACGGTCGGGTAGAGGGTCTTGGAACCGTCGAGGCAGTCATAAACCTTGGAGGAACGTTCGATAGCGCGCTTCTCGAATTCCTTCACGCCGCCTTCGTTGATCATCCATTCCATGGTCTTGTAAGCGGTGTAGATCGGCAGTACCGGAGGAGTGTTCTTCATGGAGTTCTTAGAGGCATGCTGGCGATAGTCGCACATGGACGGGACAACGCGGGCGATGTTGTTGTTCATGAACTCATCCTGGATGATGACCATGGTCACACCGGCAGGGGCGAAGTTCTTCTGAGCACCGGCGAAGATCATGACGTACTTGGAGACGTCAACCGGGTGGGAGAAGATATCGGAGGACATATCGGCGATGTACGGAACCGGGCTGTCGATGTCCTTGCGGATTTCGGTACCTTCGATGGTGTTGTTGCAGCAGGTTTCGAAATAGTCGGCATCGGTCGGGATGACGTAATCCTTCGGGATGTAGCTGTAGCCCTTGTCCTTGGAGGAAGCGACGACGTCAACTTCACCGTAGAGGCGGGCTTCTTTGATACCGCCCATGGCCCAGGTACCGGTGTCAAGGTAGGCAGCCTTGGTCTTCAGGAAGTTGTAGGGGATGCAGTAGAACTGAGTGCTGGCACCGCCGCCCAGGAACAGGATGTGATAGTTCTCAGGGATGTCGAGGAGCTTGCGGGCAGAGGCCACCGCGCCGTCCATGACCGCATCAAAATCCTTGGTGCGATGGGAGATGGAAAGGATGGACAGACCGTTGAAATCCTTGATGGCATCGATGGTCGCGTTGATCGCGTACTCCGGCAGTACGGCCGGTCCGGCATTGAAATTGTGCAGCTTCATATTGGTAAACCTCCAAAATTTTTTCCGATAAGGCAGCAGCGTACCGCCGCCCCACTTCTTCTTTTTCTTACTTTCATTTTAACTTGTCTGACAAATAAAGTGTAATGTCATTTGTCATAGATTTTCTAAACCTTCATTATATTGTCTGACAAATTACGAAATTCACACCCAAAACGCGCCCGTTTCCGCGGTTTGGCGATTTTCAATTTATAATGAAGGCATGACTTGTAAAAACGCACTCTACATTGTATCTATTCCCATCGGCAACCCCGATGACATTACCCTGCGCGCCATCCGCGTGCTGACCGAAGTGGATATCCTCGTCTGCGAGGAGTACCGCAACGGCAGCCGCCTGATGAAGCAGCTCGGCATCAAAGACAAGCGCATCATCACCACCAACGAGCACAACGAATCCCAGCAGATCGAGACGCTGCTCATCGAGCTCGCCCAGGGACGGAGCCTCGCCTTGGTTTCCGACTGCGGGACGCCGCTCTTCTCCGACCCGGGCACCCGCCTCGTGGAGGAAGTCATCTCCGCGGGCTTCCAAATCATCCCGGTGCCGGGCGTATCCGCGCTGACGACGGCAATCTCCGTCACCCCGCAGAAGCTCACCCGCTACGTCTTCGCGGGATTCCTGCCGCGGATTCCGAACGAACGCACCGCCGAGCTCAAGAAGCTGAAGGCCATGCGGATGCCCGTGATCCTGATGGACACGCCCTACCGCATGACGAACCTCTTGACGGATGTGAAGGCCGTCTTCGGCAAAGGCCAGGCGGTCACGCTTGCCTGCGACCTGACGCTGCCGAGCGAAATGATCATCACCGCGTCGGTTGATGAAGTTCTCAAGAAAGTCAGCGGCAAGAAGGCGGAGTTCATGCTCGTGATCATGTGATGTCACGAGTTTTTCACGAATCACTTGACGAATTCATCCGCCTCTGCTAAAATGTAAACCGTTAACCAACATTGACGAGCCTCCATCGTCTAGGGGACCAGGACACAACCCTTTCAAGGTTAAAACAAGAGTTCGAATCTCTTTGGAGGTGCTGAAAACCCGCTTTCGAGCGGGTTTTTTCATTCTTAAACCCCGCGGCTGCCGAGTCGGTTCAAGTCGGTTCACCGCTGTTTTTGAATTTTCAACAAATTTCTTGACGGAATCGCAAACTTCCGTTATTATCTTTATCGTTGATTGACGACTTGCCTCCATCGTCTAGGGGACCAGGACACAACCCTTTCAAGGTTAAAACAAGAGTTCGAATCTCTTTGGAGGTGCTGAAAACCTGCCTTTCATAGGCAGGTTTTTTTAATTTCGTTATCACTATTTTTTGTTTTTTCCCTCCGTTTGTGCTATCCTTTTACAGGCATTTTAGTGATGTGCTTTTAAGGGGCGATGCCCACGGAGAAAATGATATGCAGCGTGAACGAATTTCAGACAACGTATACTGGTTCCAAAGTGAACTCTACGCTCAGGTAACGGCCGGCGTGATCGTCGGACCGCAGTGGGCGATTGTAGTTGACACTTTGGCCCTGCCGGAAGAGACCGCGGCGATGAGAGCCTTCATCGACGACGAGCTCAAAGTCCCGGTCCGCTATCTGATTGACACGCACTCCCACGCCGACCACGCCTGGGGTAACTGCATTTTCCCGGAAGCCACCATCATCGCCCACACCAAATGCGCGAAATACCTCGCCGAACGCGGCGTCCCGGCTTTGGAAGCGACCAAGCGCGAGAATCCCGCCTTCGCCGATTATCACATCGTCCTGCCGCACCTGACTTTCGATGACGGCGAGATCACGCTGAAAATCGGGAAGAAGAACGTCATTGTCATGCTGACCCCCGGCCACAGCGATGACGGCATCTCCGTCTTGGTTGAAGATGACCGCATCCTTTTCGCGGGCGACTCCTTCATGCCGATCCCGACGCTGACGGAAGGCAATTACGTCCAGACGCTGAACACGTACAAGAAGATCAACTCCCTTGGCCTCGAGAACATCATCCAGGGCCACGGCGACATTGTCCTCCGCGGCGAGATTGATGAGGCGATGACGGAGAACATCACCTACCTCAAGAACCTCCTCGAAGTAGGCAAAAAGGCCCGCATCAAGCGCAAGCCGGGCGACTACCTCTCCACCGTCCATATTGAGGACTGCGGCAAGAGCCGTGTCTACCTCGGCGGTCTGGCGGAGACGCTGCACAAGCGCAATCTGATCTGGATCTACAAACAGGTCATCGCCCAATACGGCCTCCCGTCCGAGGATGAGTACGAACCCGAGGAGGACGAGGACGATTTCGACTCCCTCGCCTACATCGACCCGTCCCAGTCCCGCCCCGTCGAACAGGATGACGACGTCCCGGAAGACTACAACGGCGAAGTCGATGACGAGGACTTCTACGATGATGAAGAGGACGAAGAGGAAGACGAGGACGGTTACCTCAAGAAAAAGAAATAAACGACCGCGCGCATGCGCGAAAAAGGACATGCACTCCCTGCCGCACGGCGGGGAGTGTGTTTTTAATCGGGGACTTCATCCGGCTGCTTCGAATTCCCAATTTCTCCCCGCGGACAATTCACACCGGGGCGGGGTATAATTCATTCAGAGTATATCGGATTGAAAGGGAGGGAGAATCTATGCCGGTGAAAATCGTCAGGAATGACATCACGAAAATGAAAGTCGACGCCATCGTCAACGCGGCGAATGAATCGCTGCTCGGCGGAGGCGGGGTGGACGGAGCCATTCACGCCGCCGCGGGACCGGAGCTGCTGGCCGAGTGCAGGACACTCCACGGCTGCGAGACCGGTGAGGCGAAGATCACGAAGGGCTACCGTCTGCCCTGCAAGTACATCATTCACACCGTCGGCCCGATCTGGTACGGCGGAGGGGACGGCGAGCGCGAACTGCTGGCCTCCTGCTACCGGAATTCGCTCAAGCTGGCGAAGGAATACGGCTGCGAGACGGTCGCGTTCCCGTTGATCTCCGCGGGCATCTACGGCTACCCCAAGGATGAGGCGCTGGAGGTCGCGGAGAACACCGCCTGCGCCTTCCTGGTTGAGAACGGCCTCGCGGACACGATGACGGTGTACATCGTCATCTACGACCGCGGCGCGTAACGGAGCGGCGTTGAACGTCAACACATCCGTGATCGGGACAACGATTCACGGGATCATCGACCGCCCGCTCGGCAGCCGTCATCCGCGGTATCCGGAGCTGGTCTACCCGGTCAACTACGGCTGCGTCACGAACGTGTTCGCAGGCGATGGGGAGGAGCAGGACGTCTACGTTCTCGGAGCGGACGGGCCGCTCGAAACCTTCACGGGGACGGTGATCGCGGTTTGGCATCGCCTCGATGACAACGAAGACAAATGGATCGCCGCTGTGGACGGCAGGAATTATACGGATCAAGAGATCCTCGACGCCATTCACTTCCAGGAACGGTATTTCCGCGGCGAACTTTACAGATAAAATGAACCTATCGGAGGAATTTCAATGATTTTATGCTATTCCGGAACCGGCAACAGCCGTTATATCGCGAAGCGGCTCGCGGACGCGCTTGGGGACGAGGTGATTGACCTGAACGCGAAGATCAAGGCGAATGACAACTCACCGATTCAGACAGGAAGCAATCTTGTCGTCGTCACGCCGACGTACGCGTGGCGCATCCCGCGGCTCGTTTCCGCATGGCTCGGCAAAACCGAGCTGACCGGCGCGGAACGCGTTTGGTTCGTGATGAACTGCGGCGACGGGATCGGGAACGCGGACAAGTACAACCGCGCGCTCGCGGAGCAAAAGCAGCTGACTTATATGGGCATGGCGGGCGTCATCATGCCGGAGAATTATATCGCCGTCTTCAGCGCGCCCGATACGGACAAGGCCCGCGGGATCGTCGCCAAAGCGGAGCCGGAGATTGACGCCGTCATCGCGAACATCAAAGCCGGCGAGCCGCTCCCCGCGCCGAAGGGAGGCCTCCTCGGCCGCTTCCTGAGCGGATCGGTGAACCCGATTTTCTACAAATTCATCGTCAAGGCCGACAAATTCACGGTGAGCGATGCCTGCGTCGGCTGCGGCCTTTGCGTGAAGAACTGCCCGACGAACAGCATTACCCTCAAGGACGGCAAACCCGTCTGGGGCAGCGGCTGCACCCATTGCATGGCCTGCATCTGCTACTGCCCGAAGGAAGCGATTGAGTACGGCACGAAGAGCGTCGGTCAGCCGCGTTATACCTTCGAGGGCTTGAAGATTGAGTAAATGTCCGGTTGGGGGAACAAAAAAACTCAGGTTTTTCAACCTGAGCTTCTGCGGGAATGACGGGGTTCGAACCCGCGATCTCGGCCTTGACAGGGCCGCATGTTAGCCGCTACACCACATCCCCATTCCGTTTCGCGAAGCGGTGCTTCACTTAACGATTGATATTTTAGCATTTTTGGCATTCCACGTCAAGGAATTCGTGAATTTAAAGCAAAAACCCCGATGCCGCGCATCAGAGTTTACCGTAGGAGGAATACCAGTGGGCGGGACAGGACTCGAACCTGCGACCCCATCCTTGTAAGCCAGACACCTGAAACTCGCAGTGCAGCCGGCCCGCCTCCTCGTAGACGATCCAATGTTGTGTGACCTCTAATAAAAAGTTATGAGGCGGGAGGTGGTCTGTGAAAATGTCAAAATCGTTAGTCGGTTGGGAACTTCATATGCGGTCCGGGAGCTACTCGACTTGCACAATCAAGGGATACCTGCAAGTAATGAAAAAGATTATCGCCTTCCTTGGTGATCCGGAAGCAGCGGATGTCACCGTCTGGGATCTGGAAGGGTACCTGTCGAAGCGCCGGGATGATGGCGTCAGCGAGTCTACGCGCCAGACAGAATGGAAGGTGATCAAGGCGTATTATAAATGGGCATCCATGAAAAAAGGCTTAGGAATTCCGCGTCCGGATGCTGAACTGGAAATGCCTCGCAAGCCCGATCCGGAGATTCAACCTTACACCAAAGACGAGATCGTGAAGCTGCTGCGAGCTTGCAAGATGACGCGCTCGGCAAAAACTGAGAAGCGAGAAACGTGGACCTACCAACGAAAGACTGCTTTCCGGGATCGGCTGATCATCCTGATCCTGCTGGATACCGGTATGCGTGTGTCGGAACTCTGCCGAATTCAATACAAGGATCTTAACTTGAATACGCAATCGATCCATATCCGAAGCTTTGAATCCGGGTTGAAGAGTCGTGATCGGTTAGTGTACCTCGGTGATACGACCATGGATGTATTATGGAAGATAGATGTTGAGAACGAGGATCCGGAAAACTATCTCATCCCTTCGTCTGCATCAAAGCGCAACAGGCCGATGGACCGGTACGCGATCGGTCACTTACTCCGCAGCCTCGGAGAAAAAGCCGGCGTTCCTCATGTCGGCGCTCATCGGTTCCGGCATACATTTGCGGTAGAGTACCTGCGGAACGGCGGCGATATCTATACATTGAAACGTCAGCTCGGCCACAATTCATTGGCGATGGTTCAGCGGTATCTCGCGCTCTCCGAGACAGACGCACAAAAGGCTCACCGTAAAGCGAGCCCTGTGGATAACTGGTGCTGACACACACTTATACCGAGCGGTCAACTGATTTGCGTATTGGATTCAGCAGCCGTGTATACCGGACGTGCTTTGCCTGCCGCGTCCCCGATATATACCTTGAGGACCTTCCGCCCGGTATTACTGCGGTCGCCGATGTAGATAGCTTTCACTGCTTTGGTTTTATTGTCTGCTCCGATGTAGGTGGTCATTCTGTCGCCGGCTCCTCATAATAGAAGTACAGCGTTCCGGATGCCAGCTCCGCGCCTTCTCCGATGTCGGTAGTTCCGAAGGTGTAGACCGGCGCTTTGGCGTCAAGCCCTGCCTGTAATTCCGCTTTACTCACCTCGCCGGTGTCGCCCTTGCTGATTGCAACATAACTGTCGTCCGCGTATCTGTAGAGCTTGTTCGCGTCCATGTCCAGATACAGAATGTCGGTCTGTCCTTGTTCCGGAAAATCGGCTCGGCTCGCGCAGGATAGAATCTTATACCATGTGCCTACATACTTGCGTCTGGTCACACCGGAGTAGATGTTGGCGGTTCCGCTGAGGATGTAGGTGATGTCGGTCGGGTCGGTGTTATCGGCCATTCGAATATCCCAGACACCTGTCTTGTATGTCAGTGCCTCGGTCTGTGTCGGAAGCAGTGAATAGATAACCGTGTTGCCCGATACAATGATTTGGAACTCGGTCGCGTCCGAAGACTCCGCGAACTCGCGAAGCTGTGCGGTAATGGTCTTGTTGGTCAGGTCTATCGGTTGGTTCATGTTGTCGTAGACTGCCACACTGCCCGAGAAAACCGCGCCTTTCTTGATGTTGATTTCAATGTCAGACATTGGCTTCTCCGTTGGTGGTTGCGCTGTTGGTTCCGAGGATAGTGTCTCGCTCGGTATCTGTTATCCAGCCGCATACTACTGCCACTTCGACCTGCTCTTTACTCCAAAGCTTTTTGTCGTAGTAGCGTTTTACGAGTTCATATTTTTTACTCATACCGAGCCTCCATTTATTTGTTCTTCGATGAAGTCAATGCGCATGGTATCATAATCCTGCTGCGCTTTCAATCTATCGTAGTCTGTCGGAATCTCGCTCGCAGGTGTCCAGTCGCCGCCCTCGATGGAGACGTACGGCGCGTCCCGATAGGTCAGGTTCGTGATTCGCTGTGTCTCATTGTAATCCGCGTCATAGATGACGATTGAGTTGCCGTTGTTGACGGCATATGCCCCCTCAAAGGTCAATTCATACCAATGTACTGTTACCATGCGTTCCCCCCTTTACAGTGCGTTGATTTGGTTTGCAAGTTGGACGTGTTGCGCATCGGTCAGGACGGTATTGTAGAAGACAAGTGCCGATAGGCACATGGTGCCTCGGGCGAGGTCGCTTTTTGAAATGGTCGTGAAGACGCGCGGATAGATCCAGATATTGCTGTAGCTTGTCATCCCACCGCCGGTCACATTGGACAGACTCTGATTCGTACCGTTATACCAAATCTTGTAGGCCGACCAATCGCACGCCAGCACGCCTGCCGTCCGCGAGCTCGCCGTATGCTTGCCTTCCTTGGTCGAAGCCGACTGCGGAATGACGGCATTGTGATAGTATGCCGTACTGCTCACG
>CAVIKW010000003.1:0-53169 GCA_963643375.1 Flexilinea sp.
GATCCGGCAAGCCGGAAGGCGAGCTGACCGAGCTCAGCGGAACGGTCATCGGGAAATACCTGCAGGATAAGAATTAAATCTTTTTATCGTTCGTAGATTACATTCCCTTCGCGGATCGTGCGGAGGACGCGGATGTCTTTGATCTCCTCGCGCGGGGCGGTCAGCGGGTCGCGTTCGAGAATGACCAGGTCGGCGTGCTTCCCGACGGCAATGGAGCCGTATTCGTTCTCCTCGAAACCGCAGTAAGCGCTCTGGTAAGTCTGGCAGTCGATGGCGGTGTTGATGTCGAGGCGTTCGCTCGCGACGGAGTGATTCAGCGCGGAGTGAATGGCGAGCAGCGGGTCGCAGGGCGTGACCGGGCAGTCCGAGCCGAAGCAGACGTGAATGCCCGCGTCGAGGAGTCGTTTCAGGGGATCGACGGTCTTCGCCCGTTCCGGTCCGACTTGCGGAATGTACATGTCATCCGCCCAATAATGATTGAACGCCGGCTGGACGGAAAGGCAGATGTCGAGGTCCTTGACCCTGCGGATCATTTCCGCGGTGGCGAACTCAAAATGCTCAATGCGGTGGCGGAGCGCCTTCGGCGCGTCTTTCTGGACGGCTTCGATGGCGTTGATCACCTGCGTGGAGGCGGCGTCGCCGACGCAGTGGAGGGCGATCTGCAGATCGTTGTCATGCGCGGCGCGGACGTACGCGTTGAGCTCCTCGTCGGTGTAATAAAGCGTGCCGTAGTTATCGGTATTGAAGTAAGGTTCAAGCATCGCGGCGGTGTAGGGCGTGGTGTCTCCATCCACGCAGACCTTGCCGCAGCCCCCGATTTGCTTCAGCCCGTGCTTTTTCACGAGTTCCGTGTCGTACGTCTCGGTATAGACCCGCGTACGGAAGGGCAGTTCGTCGATGACTTCATAGATGTGCTCAAGGTCCTCTTCCGCGGTGATGGCGTGAAGTCCGGTGACGCCTTTCTCAACCAGTCCTTTCGCGTAGTCCAGCATCAGATGACGGGCGTTGACGGAGTCGCAGGTGCGCTGTTTGAAGAAAGCCGACAGCTTGTGGTTCGGGTCGCCGCAGACGTAGCCGGTGAAGGTCCCGGTCATGGGATTCAGGCAGTCGTGCCAGTCGACCCCGGCTTCCGCGAGCGTGCGCTTGGTCGAGATGCTCATGTGACCGGTGCATTCCTCCAACGAGATCAGGCAGTCGGGGAATTCCCGTTCGAGGTCGTCGCTGGTCGGATACTCTTCAATCGGAACGTAATCCAAGTTGAAGTTGGTGCAGTACACATAAGGGTACGTCATGCAGGAAGCGAGATTCTTGTGAATCTCCTCGAGGATGCAGCTCTTGGTAAGGCATCCGCGCAGGTCAATCGCCGTCCCGGCCAGGCAGGAAAGGCAGTAATGCATGTGGGAGTCGATGAAGCCGGGCAGGACTGTGTGTCCTTCGGCGTCAAGAACGGAAACGCCGTGACGGAGCTCGGTCGTGAAGTCTTCCTTCATCCCGAGTGCGGCGATGATTTCATCCTCGATCAGAATGCTGTCAAACGGGCAGCCCCCTTCGCGGGTATGGATGCGGCCGATGTTGGTGATGAGCTTCTTCATGCGTCGCGGTGCTCCATGATGTCGCCGAAACCTTCACCGATGAAGTTGATGCTGAGGATGACAAGGAACACGCCCAAGCCCGGGAAGACGGAGCACCACCAGGCGTTGCGCAGGTATTGACGGCCCGCGGAGAGCATGGAGCCCCATTCCGGCGTCATCGGCTGCGCGCCGAGGCCCAAATAGCTCAGGGACGCGCCTTCCATGATGGCGGAACCGATGCCGAGCGTGGCAAGGACGACAAGCGGGCGCAGGATATTCGGCAGGATGTGGCGGAAGATAATGCGGACGTCCGTCGCGCCGACGCAGCGGGCGGATTCGACGTAATCCATCTCACGCGCCTTCATAACGGAACTGCGCGCCATGCGCATATACTGCGGCATCGAGCCGATACCGACCGCGATGATGACATTGCCCAAGCCGGGACCGAGGATCGCCATGATGGTGAGCGCCAGCAGCATGCCGGGGAACGCCATCAGAACTTCGGTGAACCAGGAGAGGACGCTGTCAATCCATCCGCCGTAAAAGCCCGCGATAATGCCGACCAGGGTGCCGCCGATGGTACCGATGAGCATGGCGACAACGCCGATGAACATGGAGACGCGCCCGCCGTAGCAGAAGCGCGACCAAATGTCGCGGCCGATGTTGTCCGTCCCCATGGGATGTTCACTTGACGGCGCTTTGAATGTATTCAACGGGTTGGCTTCGTTCACATCGGCAACAGCCAGCTGCGGGGCGAAGATTGCCGTCGCGAGCAGGATGAGAAGGATAACGGAGCCGACGATGATTTTGATCTCGCTGGAGCGGGGTTTGCGGAATTTTTTCATTTTTATAACCTCACTCTCGGATCAATGATCGCGTAAAGGATATCCACGATCGTATTGACAATGACATAGATAACGGAAATGACGGTCACGGTTCCCTGAACCAGCGGGAAGTCGCGGTTCTGAATCGCGATGACGGCCAGACGGCCGATGCCCTGGCGGGCGAAGATGGATTCAATCAGCACGGAGCCCGCCATCAGGTAGACGAACTGCAGGCCGATGCCGGTGATAATCGGGATCATGGCGTTGCGCAGAACGTGATACCAAAGAATGCGGGATTCGGTATTGCCCTTCGCGCGGGCAGTCCATTGATACTGCTGGCTCATCTCGTCGAGAATACTGGAGCGGACCAGGCGGGCGAGCCAAGCGGCTTCGCCGATGCCGAGCGTCAGCGCCGGCAGGATCAGACCGCGCGGATCCGAGGACTTCGCTGTGGAAGGCAGCCAGTTATGCTGAATCGAGAAGAAGAAGATGAGCAGCAGCGCGAGGAAGAAGGATGGGATTGAGAGCGCGACAACGCAGAGGAACGAGATAACCTCATCCAGAACCGTGCCGTGATTGAACGCGGCGAGGGAGCCGAAGATCAAGCCGAGGATTGTCGAGAAGACGAGCGCCGCGACCGTCAACTGGAATGTGCCGGGGAGCTGCTCGGTGATGCACTCCCAAACCGGGCGGTTGTTCTTGAGGGAAGTGCCGAAGTCGCCGTGAAGGATGTCCTTCAGGTAGTTCCAATACTGAACAGCTAAGGGCTTATTCAGCCCCAGCTGTTCACGTAATTCTTCGATCTTTTCCGGAGACGTAACCTGTCTGCCGACCAACGCGTGAACCGGGTCTCCCGGTGTCAAGTGGAGCATCAAAAAGGTGAAAATTGATACACCGAGTAGGACGAGTATCGAGGTTATCAGTCTCCTTGAAAAAAATCGCTGCATTTTTAGTTGTTACTCCGGGTAAGAAATTTCATAGAGGTAAGGGAAGCCTTCACCGTCAAGGCGGAAGCCTTCGATGTTGATATCGGCAAGATAGACGGAGCCGTAGCAGTGCACCGGGACGACAAGAGCGTTTTCCATGATAATCATCTGCGCTTCTTCATAGAGCGCCTTGCGGGCGTCTTCATCCAGGGTCTGCGGAGCGGTGCGCAGAATCTCATCCAGGCGGTCATCGTGGAAGCGGGTATACGCGGACTGCGTGCCTTCGGTAATGTTGCCGGAATCATAGGTGATGTACAGCACGGACGGATCGCGGGAGATCCAGCCCATGTTCAGCAGGTTGTGCTGGCTGTTGTAACCGTATTCGGAGACGCCGGCGTCATCCAGCTGAATGATGTTGACTTCGAAACCGGCCTGATTGAAGTAGTAGGCCAGCAGTTCCATGAAAGCGGATTCGTAAGCGGGCAGCGCGACATACTCAAGGTGCAGCTTCTCGCCGTCCTTTTCGCGGATGCCGTCTCCGTCGGTGTCAACCCAGCCGGATTCCTCAAGCAGGGCAGCGGCCTTTTCCGGATCGTAGGAATAGAGGCTCGCGGCTTCTTCATTGTAAGACCAGGTGGTCGGGGAGAGAACATTGTGGGCGGCCGGCTGCAGACCGTAGAAGGCCGTCTGAACGAGCGTTTCCTGATCAATGGCGTAGATCATCGCCTTGCGGACGTTGATGTCATCGGTCGGGAATTTTTCGGTGTTGATCATCTGATGAGAGGACATGCCCGGCGCGGCAAAGGTGAAGAGCTGCACGTTCGGGTCCTCGGCGTACAGAGAGGCTTCCAGATAGGAAGGATCCTGGACGATCTGCGCTTCGCCGGACTCGAAAGCGGTCAGGCGGGTGGCGGATTCCGGCATGAAGCGGAAGTCGATCTGATCGAGATAAGCGGCGCCGTCATGCGTGTAGAAATCCGGAGCCCAATTGTAGTCTTCGTTCTTGACCAGGGTGATGTGATCCTGCGCGACCCATTCGGTGAGCTTGAACGGACCGGTACCGACAGGCATACGGCCGTAATCATCGCCTTCGGCTTCAATAGCAGCGGAGGAGACGATCATCATCCAAGGACGGGTCAGATCCTGCAGGAAAGTGGCGTGCGGGGTGGAGAATTTGATGACAACGTGGGTGTCGTCAACGATCTCGGTCTCGATGTAGTCGGTCATGATGGAAGGAGAAGCCGCGGCAACGGATTTGCCTTCGGCGGCGCGGTCCATGGAGACTTTGACATCTTTGGCGGTGAAGTCACTGCCGTCATGGAATTTGACGCCTTCGCGCAGGGTGAACGAGAATTCGGTCCCTTCGTCGTTGGCGGACCATTCCGTGGCTAAGCCGGCGTGGAAATTGAGCTCGGGGTCGGCGTAGATCAGCGGTTCATAAATCTGCTGGTCGACGAACTGCTCCGCTACGTACAGACCGGCTGCCGGATCCAAGGAGACCGGCTCTTGCGATAACCCAATAGTAACGGAAGAGGCATCAGCATAAGCTGTGACTGAGACGAACAAAAGCATTACAGCTAACAACACAATATGTAGACTTTTTTTCATATCGGTCTCCTTAGTTAGTTTGAAAGATATTTAAAACAAAAAACGGAATATTCGTTGTTCCTCGCGAAAATTCCGTTAAGCGTTCTGCAATATCAGGCATGTCAAAAGACAACATCACCCAAAGCTGCTGCTCAACGGAATATGTCGTGTTGTACACAAATATTTATCGTTTGAAGTGAAAATATCTTTCTTCATAATCAGATAAATTATACGAGGTATTTTCAAGGAATGTGAAAAAAAGTTGAAATAAATTACAAAATTCATTAAGCTGCCCGCGAATCGGCTCAAGAACGGAAACGCACATTATAATAGAAGAAAACGATCATACTTTACGGAGAAAAACATGGCTGGAAAAATCAAATTCGGTACCGACGGCTGGCGTGCGCAGATCGCGGACACGTATACTTTCGAGAATGTGAGACGCTGCGCGCAGGGTTTCGCGAATTACCTGCTCGGCTGCGGGAAGAAGGGCGAGCGCGTTGTCGTTGGGTATGACAAACGCTTCTCTTCCGAGAATTTCGGCGCGGTCGCGGCGGAAGTGCTTGCCGCGAACGGCTTCAAGGTCTTCCTGACCGACGGCGCGACTCCGACTCCGGTCATCTCCTACGCCGTATTGGATAAAAAGGCCGTCGGCGCGGTCAATATCACCGCCTCCCACAACCCGCCTACGGACAACGGCTTCAAGGTTCGCGACGAGACCGGCGGTTCCATCGCGCCGGAAAAGCTCGTCGAGATTGAAGCCGGCATCCCGGACAGCATCGACGATGTCAAGTCTGTTCCGCTGAAAGAGGCTCTGAAAGACGGCAGCGTGGAGCTTTTCGACGCTTCCATTAACTATATCAAGCACCTGAATGACCTCATCGACCTCGAGCCGATCCGCAACTCCGGGCTGAAGATCGTCGTGGACTCCATGTGGGGCAACGGCGGGAAGTGGTTCACCCGTCTGCTCGGCGGCGGCAGCTGCGAGATTCATGAAATTCATGACGTCCGCAACCCCTCCTTCCCCGAAATGAAGCGCCCGGAGCCGATCCCGCCGAATGTCAACGCCGGTCTTGCCAAGACGGTTGAGCTTGGCGCCGACGTCTGCCTCTTCATGGACGGCGACGCGGACCGCTGCGGCTTGGGCGACGAGCACGGTGTGTTCGTCAATACGCTCCAGGTCTACGGTCTGCTGGCTTACTATCTGCTTGAGATTCGCGGACAGCGCGGCCCGATCGTGAAGTCCTTCTCCACGACCGTCATGCTGAACAAGCTCGCGAAGCTTTACAACGTCCCGGTGTATGAGACGGGTGTCGGCTTCAAGTACATCGCCCCGAAGTTCACGGAGACCGACGCCATGATCGGCGGTGAGGAATCCGGCGGCTACGCCTTCCGCGGAAACGTCCCCGAACGCGACGGGATTTTGGCGAACCTCTACCTGCTGGACCTGATGGTCAAGACCGGCAAGAAGCCTTCCGAACTGCTGCAGACGCTGTTCGGTGTCGTCGGCGCGCATTACTACGACCGCATTGACACCCGCTTCGAAGGCAACCGCGCCGAACGCGAAGCCCTGATCCTCAGTCAGCATCCCGAAACCCTCGGCGGGCTGAAGGTGGTTTCCTTTGACACCACGCTCGGCTTGAAGTACGAATTGGAAGACGGCGGCTGGATGATCATCCGCTTCTCCGGGACGGAGCCCGTCATCCGCGTGTATACCGAGACGACGCACAAGGACAAGGTTCAGGCGATCCTCAAGGACGGTCTCCGCGTCGCGGGAATCGAATAACGCATGTTCGATACGCATTGTCATCTCGACCTGCCGCATTTCGATGAGGATCGGCAGGCTGTCCTCGAACGCGCGCGGAGCGCCGGCTTCGATCACTTCATGATCCCCGGCATTGAGCTCGCCACCATCGACACCATCAAAAGCATCGCGGAGGCCGAACCGGATGTATGGTTCGCCTCCGGGATTCATCCCAATAACGCCTCGGACCTCGTCCCCGATTGGGACGCGCGTGTCATTGCCGATGCCGCGCACCCGAAGTGCAAAGCCATCGGTGAGATCGGCATGGACTTCCATTGGGATTTCTGTCCCGCCGATACCCAGCGGACGGTCTTCATCCGCCAGTTGGAAATCGCCGCGGAGCTCAAGCTCCCGGTCATCGTCCACTGCCGCGAGGCTTACGACGAACTTTGGCCGATTCTTTCGCAATGGATGAAGCAGGGACACGGACGCAAAGCGGTGATGCACGCCTTCGATGAAGACGCCGACCGCGCCGCGGAAGCTGTTGACTTGGGGATGATGATCGGCGTCGGAGGGACGTACACCTACCGCAAGAAGAACGAACGCCGTTTCGAGATCGTGAAGCGCGTGCCGCTTGAATCTATCCTGCTTGAGACCGACTGTCCGTACCTCGCGCCCATCCCCCACCGCGGGGAGCGCAATGAACCCGCCTTCGCCGCCTTTTCTCTGGCGAAGATTGCCGAGCTGAAGGAAATCCCCTTCGAGGAGGCGGACCGCGTCACCACGGCGAACGGGATCGCCTTCTTCGGATTGTAGCGGACAGACTTGAGACGGACTTCCGATGCCGTCTGCGGATGGGATTCGTGAGCTGTCATGACTTTTTGCCGTCCGTTCGCGGAAACCGTGTTATCTTATATACGGTAATAAATAAAAGAAAACACGGAGGGAATTTAATGAAAAAATCCATAATCCTCTTGATGCTTGTCATTTCATGCCTGACCTTCGGCGTTGTTCACGCGGAAGTTGTGGATCAGGATACGCAGGACGCGATGGCCGAGTTCGATAAAGTATTCGCGAACATCGGCAGCATGGTCAACACGATTGAAGGAGACCTCTGCGGTGAGGACAAGTCCCAATACCGGGCGCACATGACCGAATTGGCGCAGCTGATTGTTGAGGCCAATACAATCATCAAGGACGTTGACCTGTATTACCCGATCGACCTCTGGTACATTTACAACACCATCTCCAACGCCCCTTACTGCGGCACGGCGTCCACCGTTCTTGACGGATACGACACCGCGAACACCTCCCGTTACTCCAATGAGGAGAAGATGGGCATCCGTGAAAACAGCGACATCTGCATGTGCTGGAATATCGCCACCGGCAAGGATGAACCGACCGGTTATTGGAAAGACGGCGCCTGCCGCTGCAGTTACGGAAAGAACAACCTCAACCCGAACATCGGCCGTACCGATGTAACTTGGGTCGACACTACCTACGATAAATAAAATCAGACGAAACAAGTACGGAAAAAGCCTCTCGGAAACGGGAGGCTTTCTTTGTCGTCCGACAACTGGTTTATTCTGTCATGTGAAAAATGTGATGTTATTCAGCACTCCAAACTATTGTCAGACAATCAATGAATTGATAAAATAAGGATACGGAGGTCGACAGCCTTGTATCTGCCGGCGATGGTGAGTTCCCATCGAGAAGCGCCGCCGAATGTGGTGAGACGATGGCGGATTTTAAGAAATATTGAAACCCAAAACTTCAAGGCATGAACTGCCGAGCGCGGGTTTTTGTTTTTTAAATTGCTCCATTATTGAATCACGTACATGGGACCGCGATGCGGTCGGAAGAGAACCATTATTCTGAAAAGACAGGAGAGAAAGAAATGATCATTTACAATGCTTGTGTCATCACGTTTGAAAATGAGAATCGCGTCCTCAACGATCACGCTGTGCTGATCCGCGGGAACCTGATCAAGGACCTCGGGCCTTCCGCCGATATTTTGGCGAAATACCCCGAAGAAGAGAAAATCGACGCCGGCGGCAAGGTCCTGATGCCGGGTCAGATCTGCGCGCACACTCACTTCTACGGCGCGTATTCCCGCGGTCTGGGCAACAACCTGAAGCCCGCGAAGGACTTCCCGGAAATCCTTGCCAACCTGTGGTACAAACTCGACCGCGCTCTGGATCCCGAAAGCGTTCAGCTCTCCGCTGAGCTCTTCATGATCGACGCTGTGAAGAACGGCTGCACCGCCTTCTTCGATCACCACGCTTCCCCGAACTTCATCGACGGTTCCCTGGATGTCATTGAAGACGTCGTCCTCAAGTCCGGCCTCCGCGGCTCCCTGTGCTACGAAGTTACCGACCGCAACGGCAAGGAAGGCGCGAAAGCCGGCATCGCCGAGAACGCCCGCTTCCTCAAGAAGATCGCGAAGAACAACCACGGCGGCCGCATCGGCGGCGCCTTCGGCCTGCATGCCTGCCTGACCCTTTCCGAAGAAACCCTGGATGAGTGCGCTGCCGCGATTCCGCAGGGCTTCGGGTACCATGTTCATCTTGCCGAATCCCAGGAAGACGAATGGGATTCCCTCTACAGATACAACATGCGCTGCGGCGAACGCCTCTACAAGCACGGTATGCTCAGCGACAAGACCATCGTTGCCCACTGCGTGCACATCAACAAGCGCGAGATGGATTACCTGAAAGAGACCGGCACCTGGATCTCCCATCAGCCGCGTTCCAACATGAATAACGCTGTCGGCGCCGCTCAGGTCGAGTCCATGATCGACGACGGCATGAAGGTCTGCCTCGGCAATGACGGCTTCACCTTCGATATGTGGTCCGAATGGAAGATGGCGTACTACCTGCATAAGGTCGTCAACCGCGACCCGCGCCGCGGCAACGCCTACGACATCCAGAAGATGGCTGCCTACAACAACGCCGCGCTGGCCGGTCAGGCCTTCGGCTTCGGCGACAAATTCGGCAAGGTCGTTGTCGACGCCCCGGCCGATCTCATCATCGTTGACTTCAAGCCGTTCACCGACTTCAACGCCGGCAACCTGCCTTGGCAGATTATCTTCGGCTGGAGCGAACGCATGATCACCGATACCATCGCCGACGGTAAGTTCGTCATGAGAGACCGCAAGCTGACGACGATTGACGAAGAAGCTGTTTACGCTCACTCTATGGAAGTTTATCCGCGTGTTTGGGCGAAGTATCACGAATATTGCGATAAAGAAGGTTAAGGAGAACTGATATGTCCGATCGTATGCATCCGATGTCGTTTGACGAATTGATGACCCGCGTCCTGAAGGGCTGGCGGAAGTACGGTCAGCTGCTGGGCGTCGACCCCGTGTCCACCCTCGGCCGCGAACCGATTCACATCTTCAATGAGAAGATCGAAACCCCCTTCGGCCCGGCCGCCGGTCCGAACACTCAGCTCGCCGGCAACCTGATTGCCTCCTACGCGGGCGGCGCCCGTTTCTTCGAACTGAAGACCGTCCAGAAGATGGACGGCGAAGACCTGGCGAAGTGCGTTGCCCGTCCCTGCATCCTGGCCTATGATGAAGGCTACAACGTCGAATGGTCTACCGAACTGACCGTTGCCGACGCGCTGGCCGAATACATCCGCGGCTGGTGGGCGCTGAAGCTGCTCTCCAAAGAGCTCGGCTTGGGCGACCCCGACGGTTTCGTCTTCAACATGAGCGTTGGTTACGACCTCGAAGGCATCAAGCTGCCGAAGGTCGACGGTTACATCAACTCCATGATGGACGCTTCCAACACCGATGCCTGGAAGGAATGCAAGAGCTGGGCTCTGGCTCACGTCTCCGAATTCAAGAACATTGATGAAGCTTACATCAACGCTGTCAGCCCGAAGGTCTCCAACAGCATCACCATCTCCACCCTGCACGGCTGCCCGCCGGAAGAGATTGAGAAGATCGCGATGCACTTGATCACCAACAAGAAGCTGAACACCTTCATCAAATGCAACCCGACCCTGCTCGGCTTCGACTTCGCCCGCGGCACCATGGACAACCTCGGCTTCTCCAGTGTCAAGTTCGACGATCATCATTACACCACCGACCTGCAGTGGAAGGATGCCGTCCCGATGTTCAAGCGCCTGATCCAGGTCTGCAAGGAAGTCGGCGTTGCCTTCGGTCTGAAGCTCACGAACACGAAACCGGTTGACATTACCAACCACTTCCTCCCCGGCGAAGAAGCCTACATGTCCGGCCGTTCTCTGTTCCCGCTTTCCATCAACCTGGCCGCGAAGATCTCCCGTGAATTCAACGGTGAGCTGGCGATCTCCTTCGCCGGCGGTGCCGACATCTACAACATCGGCGAGATTTACGGCTGCGGCATTTACCCGATCACCATGGCCACCAACATCCTGAAGCCGGGCGGCTATCAGCGCATGACCCAGCTGATCGACGCTGTCGGTACCGCGATGCCCTCCAAGAAGATCGACGTCGAGCGCCTGAACAAGCTCGCCGCCGACGCTCTGGTGAACCCGCATTACAAGGGCCTGCTGAAGAAGACCCCGCGCAAGCGCATTGAAGGCGTTCCGCCGCTCTTCGACTGCTTCAACGCTCCCTGCTCCGACACCTGCCCGATCCATCAGGACATCCCGGCTTATCTGCGTGCCCTTTCCGAAAACGACCCGAAGAAGGCTTCCGAGATCATCCTCGAGAAGAACCCGCTTCCGTTCATCACCGGCACCATCTGCCCGCATACCTGCATGAACTCCTGCAACCGCAAGCAGTATGAAGGCGCCGTCAACATCCGCGCCTGCAAGCTCGACGCCGTTTCCTCCGCTGTCGACGCTGCCCTGGCTGAGATCAAACCCGAAGCCAAGTGCGGCAAGTCCGCGGCTGTCATTGGCGGCGGCCCTGCCGGTATGGCCGCGGCGTACTTCCTCGCCCGCAAGGGTTGGGATGTCGCCATCTACGAGAAGGAAGATAAACTCGGCGGCGTTGTCCGCAATGTCATCCCGTCCTTCCGTATCTCCGACGAAGCGATTGACGGCGATGTGAAGATCCTGAAGGCCATGGGCGTCAAGATCAACACCGGCGTGGCGATTGACAGCATCGAAGACCTCAAAAAGTCCAACGACGCCGTGATCCTCGCCATCGGCGCGAACAAGGGCATGCCCCTCGGCCTCAAGTCCGGTGACAGCCTGAACGCGGTTGAGTTCATGTATGATGTGAAGCACGGTCACGCTCCGAAGCTCGGCAAGCACGTCGTCATCGTCGGCGCCGGCAACACCGCCATGGATGCCGCCCGCGTCGCGAAGCGCGCCGAAGGTGTGGAATCCGTCTCCATCGTCTACCGCCGCGACATCGCCAATATGCCCGCCGACCTCGAAGAACTTGAGGGCGCGATGGAAGAAGGCGTGAAGTTTGAGCCGCTGCTCGCTCCTGTTACTCTCGAGAACGGCAAGCTGGTCTGCGACGTCATGGCCCTCGGTGAACCCGATGCGAGCGGCCGCCGCAAGCCTGTCGCTACCGGTGAGAAGCGCGAGATCGTCTGCGATACGGTCATCGCCTCCCTCGGTGAAAAGGTTGACGGCTCCTTCTATGAGAAGCTCGGCATCGCCCTCGACGAGAAGGGTCTGCCGATTTCCTCCGGCAATGTCAAGGTCGTCGGTGACGGCGCTACCGGCCCGAAGACCGTCGTCATGGGCATCGCTTCCGCCGCTGCTGCCGTGAAGGATCTTTCCGGCGCGGATTACAACAAGTACAGAGTCCTGGACTTCGAGTACAAGGGCATCAGCAAGCGCGCTTATCTCAACCCGAAGTTCGACGGCAAGGAATCCGAACGCTGTCTCGAATGCGGCGGCCTCTGCGGTATGTGCGTTGAGTCCTGCCCGAACCGCTGCAATGAGTACGTCGTCGTCAACGGCAAGAAGCAGGTCATCCACATCGATGCCATCTGCAACGAGTGCGGCAACTGCGCCGTCTTCTGCCCGTACGAAGGCCGTCCGTTCCGCGATAAGATCACGGTCTTCACCGACCGCGCGGCGCTGGATGACAGCGAGAACACCGGCTTCGCCAACATCGGCGGCGGCAAGTACGCGATCCGCTGGAACGGTGTTGTCGGCGAGTATGCCTTCGCTGACATTCCTTCCAAGGAATTGGCTGACCTGATCAAGGCTTACGAAGCCTAAATCCCGAAACAGTCGTATAATGAACAGCGGTACAGCAATGTACCGCTGTTTTATTCAGGGAGGACAATGAAGAAAAACGCCGCGGTCGTCCTTGCTGCCGGGAAAGGCAGCCGCTTCCGGTCCGGATATAAGCTGCTCACGCCGTTGAACGGTGAGCCGCTGATCCGCCGCACGCTGCGAACCGTGCTCGCCGCCGGGTTCGATGAAGTCTTCGTCGTGACCGGCGCGCATCATGAAGAGATGGCCCGCGCCCTCGCGGACTGTCCGGTGACGCTTGTGCGCAATCCCGAATGGGAGCAGGGGCAGTCAACTTCGCTCAAGGCGGGTATGCGCGCGGTGGGAGCGGATTACGAACGGACGGTCATCTTCCTCGGCGACCAGCCTTACCTGAAGCCGGAGACCGTCGCGCTCCTGCTGAAGACCTCGGACGAGTACCCGGAGGAGATCATCGTCCCCGTCCGCGCTGAACGGCGGGGGAATCCCATCGTCGTCCCGGCCCGATATTACGAAAAGCTGATCGAACTAACAAGCGGCGACAGCGGCGGGAAACTGCTGCTGAAGACCTACGGATTCCACGCCGTGCCCGTTGATGACAGCGGCGTGCTGAAAGATATTGACACGATCGAGGATATCAAAATGCAGAATAATTTTTGGAAACTCTCCGCGGGCGAATTCACGCCGATTGAGATCGACGCGGCGTCCATCGCGGACACACAGGCTTATACCCCGGAGGGCGCGTACACGACATTCCGAACTTATGACCGCATGGGCGTGCTGAACCTGACGAAGCATTTCAACCGCCTGGAGGAAACCTCCGCGCTGGCGGGATTCAATGTCAAGGTGGACCGCGAGAAGATCAAGGCGTTTCTGGCCGATTGGGTGGAGAAATCCGATTCCCGCGAGAAGCGCATCCGCCTGACCGTGGACCTCAAGCAGAACGTCGGCGACCTTTACATCGCCATGGAGCCGCTGCATACGCCCGCGCCGGAGTTCTATGAAGCCGGCATCGTCTGCCTGACCGCGAAGGCGCACCGGGAGAACCCGAAGGCCAAGCTCAGCCGCTTTCTGAACATCGCGGAGGGAATCCGTCAGCACAGCGAGGGCGAGTACCAGGAGATCATCATGATCGGCGAGGACGGAAATCTGCTCGAAGGCCTTAGCTCGAACTTTTACGGCGTAATCGGCGGAACGGTTTACACCGCTAACGAAGGCGTCCTCTCCGGTACGACCCGCGACTTCATCCTACGAATCGCCTCCGAGGCCGGCATCCCGGTCGTCCTCGAACCCATCCCGGCAGCCCGAATCCCCGACCTCGACGAGAGTTTCATCTCCAGCACCAGCCGCTCCGTGCTCCCGATCCGCTCCATCGACGGCACCGTCATGCACGATCCCGCTCCCGGCCCGGTGACGAAGCAATTGATGACCCGCTTCAATGCCGAAGTGAAGTCCGGGCTTGAATACCTGGATCGGTGATACCGCGTTATATTACAAAACAACAGCTGCCCTAATACCGATGATTCGGAATTGGGGCAGTTATTCATTTATGGATATTGACGAATCACAAAGAACACCGCGGAAAACCGGCGTGAAACGCTCCGACAGGTGCATCGGGGAATTTCGGCGAAACCGTCGAAAATATCCCGATAATGCAATATAATTAGAAGCATGATAAAGACAACACCGATCCTGATTGCCGAACTGCCGAACTACGTCAACCCGAAAGCCAAAATCGGGCGCATGGTCGACGCCGGCGAACTCTTCCCCGTGATCCGCGGCATCTACGAGACCGACTCCAAGACGCCCGCGAAGTACCTCGCCGGCTGCGTATACGGCCCGTCGTATATCTCCTTCGAGTACGCGCTGGACTTCTACGGCCTGACGAACACCCACACGAAGACGATCACCTGCGCGACATTCGGCAAGCGGAAGGAAAAGATTCACGAGACCATGTTCGGGACCTTCGCCTACCGCGACGTGCCGAAGACCGCGTACAGCCTCGGCCTGGAGCTGCACGTTGAGAACGGATACAGCTTTATCATGGCGTCCCCGGAGAAGGCTTTGTGCGACGAGTTGTATAAATCCCGCCCGGCGAAGAACAAGGGCGACCTGAAGACGCTGCTGTTTGAAGAGCTCGGCGTCGGGAAACGCAAGATCAACCGTCTGGATATGGACCTGATTTTCGAACTGGCAGACTGTTACGGCTGCAAGAACTTACACCTTTTGAAAATGCTGCTGAGAAAGAAACATGAATCCGATCATTAATCAACTTGCCGCCATCATCGACCCCGAAGGAAAAGACATCCTCGCCGCGGAGAAACTCGTCCTGCTGTCCGGCTTGAGCCGCGGCGGATTCTTCCGTGACTGCGCCTTGATCCCGGATGAACTGCTGCCGGGGAAACACCGTAAGAACGGTGTCGTTTGGTTCGTGAACACCGCCGAGGGTGAAGCGCTCCCGGACGATGTCCGCAAATCCGTTGTGGACGAATTGAACGCCTTCGGCGTCAGCTGCTTCTTCTCGGAAGACGAGGACGGAAGCGCCGTTCTCAAACTCAATCGCGAAGGCAGCAAAGAGCAGAAACTGACGCTGCGGATCGTCTCCTGTCCCGGCAGCGCCTGTCCCCGGACGCGGAGCTATTCCGCGAGCCCGGTGCCGTTTGAGATGCTGACGCTCACGGAGCTTTCCGCGGGCAGCGACGTCATGTCGGCGTTGAACGCGATGACCGCGCAGGATTCGAAAACGAAAAAGGCACCCAAGAAGAGTGCCTCAAAAGATGAAAATCCCGCCGGCTGGGTTCAGCCCAGTCTGTTCGATTTTTAGGGAACCGGGTTGTCCAGATCCAGCAGCAGGCCTTCCGCTTCCGCGACATGGCTTTCGGGGACCGCGATGGCAATCTCCCCGAGCGCGCCGAACTGAAGTCCGAGGGTCTTGCCGACGGATTCCTTCATTTGACGGCAGGGGATATCGCATTCCTTCATCTGTCCGCAGATCAAATCTGCCTCAACCTGATTCTCAGCCCAATATACGACTTTGTAGTTTTCCATAGTTTTTATCTCCGTGCTTTCATTATAACCGCCTTCCGAAAAAAGGACAGCCGAGTGTGGTATACTCGTTGAATAACAAGAGGCAGTCATGGGAAAAGAACAATATACCGCGGTCATTGATTCCGGCGTCGGAGGGCTTTCCGTCCTCGCGCATGCTCATCGGAGACTTCCGAAGGAGAATTTTTACTTCTTCGCCGATGCCGCGAACGCTCCCTACGGCGACAAGACGCCCGAAGAGATCCGCGAAATCGTCCGCGGGGTGATCGGGCACATCACCGCCGAACGGGAGATCAAGGCCGTCCTGCTTGCCTGCAACACCGCCACCTCGGCCGCCGCGGAGATGTTGCGCGCGGAGATGGAGATCCCCGTGCTCGGCATGGAGCCCGCGCTGAAGCCCGCCGTGATTCAGACCCAAGGTCAGGTCATTGTCATGGCGACCAGCCTGACGATCCGTGAGGAGAAATTCCGCAAACTGCTTGAGCAGTACGACCAAGGCCGCGACGTCATTCCCATGGCGTGTCCGGGATTGATGCAGCTCGTCGAAGCCGATCCCGCCGGGAAAGAGACCCGCGCCTACCTTGAAAAAGTCCTCGGCCCTTACGCCGACAGCGCCGAATCCCTGGTCCTCGGCTGCACCCATTACGTTTTCCTGCGCCCGCTGCTCGCGGAAATGTTCCCGAATCTGAAGCTCTTCGACGGCAACGACGGCGTCACCCGCCACCTCGAGGATGTTCTCGGCGAACGGAACGCCTTGGGCGGCTCCGGCGAGGTAATTTTGGACAGTTCTCTTGCAGGCGCTCCGCGGGAAGACTACGCCGCGAAGTGCGTCCGTATGGAGACATTCGGCGAGCGCATCTTCGACGAACTGTTTTTACAGCATTGACCGAATCGGCTTAAGGTGATATAATTCAGCAGTTGAAAATATCATCACCGCGTATAAAGCGGTATGTAAGGATATAATGGCTGCAAGTACGAACCTTGATCAGATCCACGATTTGGGCATCTTAGAAACAATTGAAAGCGACCCCGACGCCACGCAGGCGTCCATCGCGGGCCGGCTGAATGTTGCCGTCGGGACGGTCAATTGGCATCTGAAACGCCTTGCCGAAAAGGGTTATGTAAAAATCCAACACTGCGAAAGAAGAAAACTGAAGTATATCATTACTCCCGAAGGTATCTCGCTGCGGGCAAGATTGACCCTTGATTATATCCACAGCTCTTTTGAGTTATATCGTTTGATTCGGGAGCGAATGTCTGCCGTTCTCGAATTCTGCGTCCGTGATTCTTATGACACGGTTTACATTGAAGGCAGCGGGGACATTCGCGATATCTGCCGCCTGACATGTATGGAACGGAATGTTAACGTCGTCGACAACGACTCGCCGGATATTCCGACCGTAAGGATTGTGGGTCTGAAACTCTTCTATCTCACGCCGGCCGACAAGGTCAGCCCCGAGAAAGAAGCTGAAGCTATGTCAAAAGCGTGACAGAAAGCGGGACGAATTTTGGACAGCGAAAAGAATGAAAAATATCAGGTCGTCATTCAGCCCACGAAGGGCTTCAAAATGGTTGACTTGAAAGAACTTATTAAATACCGGGAATTGGTTTTCTTCCTTACCTGGCGCGACCTGAAGGTCCGCTATAAACAGACGATCCTCGGCGTGGCGTGGGCTGTCATTCAGCCGGTCATGACGATGGTGGTCTTCTCGGTGTTCTTCGGCGGACTGGCGGGCGTGCCTTCGGATGGCATCCCCTATCCGCTGTTCTCAATCGCCGGCCTTCTCCCTTGGCAGCTTTTCGACAACTCCATCCGCGGTGCCTCGAAGTCCCTCGTCGGCAACCGCAACATGATCACGAAGATTTATTTCCCGCGCGTCATTCTGCCGCTGTCCAGCGTCCTCGCCTGTATCGTGGACTTCTTCGTGGCGCTGCCGATTCTCATCATCATGATGATTTATTACGGCTACTCCGTCAATATCTACATCCTTCTGATCCCCTACTATCTGCTGCTGACGGTCATCACGGCCTTCGGCGTCAGCCTGTGGTTCTCGGCAGCGGATGTGCTCTACCGTGATGTGGGTTACATCGTTCCCTTCATCTGCCAGATTTGGATGTACATCACCCCGATTGCCTACGGTTCTTCGCTGATTTCCAACCCGAAGTGGGCATTCATCTATAACCTGAACCCGATGGTCGGCGTTGTGAACGGATTCCGTTCCGCGTTCCTCGGGGTTTATACGGAAATGCCGATCCAGAGCATGATTTTCAGTCTGCTGATCTCTCTGATCATCCTTATCGGCGGGCTCTTCTACTTCCGCCACATGGAAAAGCAGTTCGCGGATTTGATCTAAGGGAGGTTCGGGATGAGTCAGTATTCGGTTGAAGTCAATCACATCGGCAAGCGCTACCGCATCGGCGGGGCTCCGCAGCAGTATAACACCCTGCGCGAGACGCTGACCGGTTTTATCAAGAATCCGAAATCCCGCCTGCATGGGAAGATGACCGAGGAGAATTCCTTCTGGGCGTTGAAAGACGTCAGCTTCAATGTGGAGAAGGGGAAGGCCATCGGCATCATCGGCCGCAACGGCGCCGGGAAGAGCACTTTGCTCAAGATCCTCTCCCGCGTCACGGAACCGACCGAAGGCAAAGCCCTGATCAACGGCCGCGTCGGCTCTCTGTTGGAAGTCGGCACCGGGTTCCATCCCGAGCTGACCGGACGGGAGAACATCTTACTGAACGGCGCGATCCTCGGTATGAAGAACGCCGAGATCGAAAAGAAAATGGACGAGATCATTGCCTTCTCCGAGGTGGAGAAGTTCGTCGATACCCCGGTGAAGCGCTATTCCTCCGGTATGTATCTGCGTCTGGCGTTCGCTGTCGCGGCGCATCTTGACCCGGAAATCCTGGTCGTGGATGAAGTGCTCGCTGTCGGCGACGCGGAATTCCAGCGCAAGTGCATCGGCAAGATGAGCGATGTCGCGAACCAGGGCCGCACGGTGCTCTTCGTCAGCCATAACATGTCTGCGATCATGCGCCTCACGGAACAGACCGTCGTTCTGGATCACGGCCGCGTTGTCATGCAGGCCCCGACGGCGGACGCGGTGGACTATTACCTCGCCCACGGCTTCTCGCAGGAAGGTCAGCGCGAATGGCACGACGATGAGATTGAGAAGGACACCGGTCCGTTCCATCCGCTGAGCATCCGCGTATTGAACAGCACCGGCAACGTCTCCGACACCGTGCGCTCGGTGGAGCCGATGCATATCGAGTTTGAGTACACCCTCGACGAGCCGGTGAACGGACTTCGCGTAGGCCTTTATATCATCAGCACGCGCGGCGAATTTGTGCTGACGTCATTTGATGTGGATGACCTCGAGAAATTCGAGAAGTACAGCACCCGCCCGGCGGGACATTATGTCAGCCGCTGCACGATCCCGGCGGACATGCTGAACGAAGGCCGCTTCGTGATCGGCGTCAACGCCAGCATCTTTAAAATCAGAACTTACTTCCACGACGAACAGGCGTTGGTCTTCAATGTCAACGGCACCGGCGCGGCGGGCACCCAGTGGCCCGAAAACCGTACCGGACTGATTCGCCCGCGGTTAAACTGGGAAATCGAAGAGAAGGGAGGGCTTTAGTCTATGCCCAACTACAAAGAGACGATCCGCGAGATCTTAGGCGAGATCCCGTTGACCGCTGAGTTTTACAATCAGTTGAAGAAATCATCGCAGCCCGCGACGCGCTATTCCCTGAAGAACATCCAGGAACGCCTGCCGCAGATGCTTCAAGACGTCGAGGAGAACAAGAAGACTGTCGAAGAGCCGAAGAAGGTCTTCGTTTTCGCTTCCCTTCACTATTGGATTGAGCACGCCGCGACGTTGGCATTGTACTTCGCCGCTCAGGGACATGATGTGACCTTCGGCTATCTGCCGTATTCCGATTGGCAGAAGTCCGTGAATAAATTCGATCTGCGCCGTCAGGAGCTTTACACAAAAAAGGTTCTGGCCGACGCGGAAAAGTATATTAAATTGGTCTCCTTCCTCCCGCTGCATCCTACTTACAAGAAGCTCCCGGACGAGATCACGAAGATCATTGAGGAAGTCAGCGCCTACGACACACAGTACACACTACAGGTCGAGGATTTTGACAAGAACAGCGAGCTTTACAAAATGCGCTTGACATCGAATGAATACTTCGCCCGCATGGTGTATCCGTGGCTGCTGAAGAACAAGCCCGATTATATCGTCGTCCCGAACGGCACGATTCAGGAAATGGGTGTGCTCTACCGCATCGCGAAGTGGATGGAGATCCCGGTCGCGACGTATGAATTCGGCGAGCAGCGCAAACATTTCTGGGTCGCGCAGAACCGCGAGGTCATGCGTCAGGAAACGGATGACCTGTGGGCTGCCCGCAAGGACATCCCGATGAGCGACGAGGAATTCGAGAAGATCCGCAGCATGGTCTCCGCCCGTCAGCATTCCGACCTCTGGGGCAATTTCACCCGCCGCTGGCAGGGAAGTGAAAAAGTCGGCGCCGCGCAGATTCGCGAAGCGCTGAACTTGGATGACCGTCCGCTGGTCTTCCTGGCGACGAACGTCCTCGGCGACAGCCTGACGCTAGGGCGTCAGACCTTCTCGAAGAACATGGCGGAATGGATCGAACGCACGGTCCAATATTTCGCCGAACGGAAAGACGCGCAGCTCGTCATCCGCGTGCATCCGGGCGAAGTCCTGACGCACGGCCAGTCCATGGTGGATGTCGTCAATAAGCTGATGCCGATCCTGCCGTCTCACATTCATCTCGTCAAGCCGACCGACAAGATCAACTCCTATGACTTGGTCGATATCGCGACGGTCGGTCTGGTTTACACCACGACCATGGGCCTTGAGATGCCGATGAGCGGCGTTCCCGTGATCGTCGCCGGGCAGACGCATTACCGCGGCCGCGGCTTCACAATGGATCCCGACAGCTGGGTCAGCTATTACAAGATGCTCGGCACCGTTCTCGATGACCCGAAGAGCGCCGCGCTGAGCGAAGACCAGGTGAAACTCGCCTGGCGGTATGCTTACTCCTTCTTCTTTGAATACGCGCGTCCGTTCCCGTGGCATCTGGTCAAGATGTGGGAAGACTACGAAAAGCGTCCGATGTCCTATGTTCTCGGTGAACAGGGGCAGGCGGAATTCGCGAAATCCTTTGAATATTTGATCGGCACTCCGCTGGATTGGAAAGCCATCTTCGCGGAAAAAGGAAAATAATGAGCGAACAGCAGGAATACAAACAGAAAGTCCGTAAGTTCTACGATGCCATCGGCTGGAGCAAGGAAAGCTCCGGATACTATCAGAACGCGCATTATGAAGACCTGCGCCCGGTGTCCGCGGAGTACATCCATAACTGCCATCTGCGCATCACGCCTTATTTCAAAGACGGCGGGAAGCTCCTCCTTGACCTCGGCAGCGGCCCGGTTCAGTATGATGAGTATCTGACCTACTCCGAGCACTTTGAGAAACGGCTCTGCGCGGATATCTCCATCACGGCCCTGCGCGAAGCCCGCGAACGCCTCGGCGATAAGGGGCTGTATGTCGTCTGCGACGCGGCGAACCTGCCTTTCAAGGACGAGAGCATTGACGGCGTCGTCTCGCTGCATACCTTCCATCATCTCGACCTTGAGGAACAGAAGAAGGCTTGGTATGAGTGCTGCCGCGTTATGACGAAGAAGGCCGTTGCCGTGATCGTGAACGGCTGGACGGAATCCGCGATGATGAAGAAGTGGCAGGGGCGGATGGAATTCGCCGAGAAGGTCGGCACGAAGATCGCCGAGCTCCGCGGAAAGCAGCCGAAGAAGAGCGGGAAACCGCAAAAGACCGCCGAAAAGGAGAAGGGAACTTACACCAAGAAGATGGATCCCGAATGGATCCGCGAGAACCTCTCCGGTCTGAACGGCGGGAACGTTGATATTCAGATCCGCTGCTGGCGCAGCGTCAGCGTCCGCTGGCTGCGTGCCCTGATCCACAACCCTTACGGGAAAGCGGCGCTCAGGAATTTGTATCAAAAAGAAGAACAGAATCCGGAATATTACGGCGAGTATGGCCAATATCCGATGATAATTATGAGAAAAAAGTAAAAGAAAGGACATGCGCAGAGAATTATGGGTATGAACTGGACTGACAAAGTTGTATTGATTACCGGCGGCACCGGCTCCTTCGGTAAAAAGTTTATTGAGATTATGCTGAAGGAATACCATCCGGCGAAGATCATCGTCTTGAGCCGCGATGAGCTGAAGCAGCATGAAATGCGCATCAATGGGTTCGACGACCCGTCCCTGCGCTATTTCCTCGGCGACATTCGAGACGTCGAACGTCTGAAGCGCGCTTTCAAGGGCGTTGATATTGTCGTTCACGCCGCGGCCCTGAAACAGGTCCCGGCCTGCGAATACAACCCGACGGAAGCCATCAAAACGAACATCATGGGCAGCCAGAACGTGATTGATGCCGCCCTTGACTGCGGCGTGAAGAAAGTTCTCGCCATCAGCACCGATAAGGCTGTCAACCCGGTCAACCTCTACGGCGTGACCAAGCTCGGCGCCGAGAAGCTCTTCGTTCAGAGCAACTCCTACGCCGGCGGCAGCGAAACCCGCTTCAGCTGCACCCGCTACGGCAACGTTGTCGGCAGCCGCGGTTCTGTGGTCCCGGTCTTCCTGCAGCAGCGCAAGTCCGGCAAGCTGACCGTCACCGATGAACGCATGACCCGCTTCTGGATCTCCCTCGACCAGGGCGTCCGCTTCGTCATCCGCTGCATCGAGCAGATGCACGGCGGTGAAGTCTTCGTCCCGAAGATTCCGTCCATGACCGTCAAAGATCTGGGCGCGGCGCTGGCCCCGGAATGTGAAATCGTCTACACCGGCATCCGCCCGGGTGAGAAGCTTCATGAAGTGCTGGTCTCCGAAGACGAAGCCCGTTCGACCGTTGAACTGGATGATATGTTCGTCGTTCAGCCGACCGGCACGCTCTGGTTCGGCAAGGAATGGGAAAAGATCGGCAAGCCGCTTCCCGACGGCTTCCGCTACGCTTCCAACACGAATACGGATTGGCTCGACCTTGACGGCGTGAAAGCCATGATCAAGCCGTTCCAGGACGCTTACGAGAAGGAACACCGCGCTTGAAACGGGTACTGGTAACAGGCGCGTCGGGCCTTTTGGGGCTGAACTTCTGTAATTTCTTCTACCGAAAGTACAGAATTTTCGGCCTGTCCAACCATACGCGCCTGTTCAACCCGCCTTTCCTGATGATCTACCGCGATCTTGAACAAGAGAACGCGGATGAGCTGATGGCGGAGTTCGAACCGGAGATCGTGCTGCACTGCGCGGCGATCGCGAACATTGACACCTGCGAGAAGCAGCCCGAGAAGGCGCTTGCCGTCAACAGCGAGCTCCCCGGACGGCTGGCAGCTGCCGCGAAGAAGCGCGGCGCGAAATTCGTCCACATCTCCACGGACGCCGTCTTTGACGGGGAGGACTGCGGTGAGCACGGTTACCGTGAGACGGACGCGGTCAATCCGCTGAGCCGTTACGCGGAGACGAAGCTGATGGGCGAGCGGAATGTCTTGAGCGAGAATCCGGACGCCATCGTTGCCCGCGTGAATTTCTACGGCTGGAGCATGGGCGGACGGCGCAGCCTCGTTGAATTCTTCTACAACAACCTTTCCGAAGGCAAGCCGATGAACGGATTCAGCGATGTTTATTTCTGTACGCTCTACGTTCATTACCTGGCCGAGCTGCTGGATGAGATGATTGAGAAGGACGCGAAAGGCATTTACCATGTCTTCAGCTCCGATTATCAAAGCAAATACGAATTCGGCCGCGCCGTGGCGAATAAATTCAAGCTGGACGCGGACCTGATCAAACCTGTTTCATGGAAGGACGGCGGGCTGACCGCGAAACGCTCCCCGAACCTGATCATGAACACCGATAAGTTGAGAGCGCTGCTCGGGCATGACCTGCCGAAGCAGTCCAAGAATCTGGCTTATTTCTATCTCGACACAATGAGCGGATACAGACAGCAGATTCAGGGTTACTCTTACGATAATCATTCGGAGGCATAAAGATGGAAATCAAAATCGGAAACAAAATCATCGGCTATGACCGGCCTGTTTACTTTGTCGCGGATATTGCCGCGAACCATGACGGCGACCTGGACCGCGCGAAGATGCTGATCCACATCGCCAAAGAAAGCGGCGCGGACGCTGCGAAGTTCCAGAATTTCAAAGCCGCGAAGATTGTCTCCGATTACGGTTTCAAGAGCATGGGCGGCCAGCAGAGCCACCAGTCCAAATGGAAGAAATCCGTCTTCGAAGTCTACGAAGACGCCTCCGTGCCGGATCGCTGGAGCTCGGAACTGAAAGAATGCTGCGATAAGGAAGGTATTGAGTACTTCTCCGCCCCTTACGACTTCGAGTCCATTGACTGGCTCGATCCCTTCATCAATGTCTATAAGATCGGTTCCGGAGACATCGACTGGGTCGAATCCCTTGAGAAGATCGCCGCGAAGAACAAACCGGTCCTGCTCGCGACCGGCGCTTCCGACTTCGCGGATGTTCAGCGCGCTGTCAACGCCATCACGAAGATCAACCCCGAATTGGTGCTGATGCAGTGCAACACGAACTATACCGCCGACCCGGAAAACTTCAAGCACATTCACCTGCGCGTCCTCGAAACCTATCACCAGATTTGGCCGAATCTGATCCTCGGTCTCTCCGATCATACCGCCGGTCACGCGACCGTTCTCGGCGCTGTAGCGCTGGGCGCCCGTGTCATCGAGAAGCACTTCACGGATGACAACAACCGTGTCGGGCCGGATCACAAATTCGCCATGAACCCGAAGACCTGGGAAGAGATGGTCGTCAACACCCGCATGCTTGAGAAGGCCTTGGGCTCCTCCGAGAAGTTCATCGCCGGCAACGAACAAGACACCTGCGTGATTCAGCGCCGCTGCCTCCGCGCCGCCCGCGACATCAAGGCCGGTGAGAAGATGACCCGCGACATGATTGACGTGCTGCGCCCGGCTGTCAAAGGCGCGATCCTGCCGCCCGAGATCAACAATGTCGTCGGCACGACCGCCGCGGTTGACATCAAATACGGCGTTGAGCTTCACTGGACCGACTTCGTGGCATGAAAGTCCTTTACTTCACCCGCGATTACACGCCGCACGATTTCCGCTTCCTGAACGCGATTTCGGGGAACGGAGACGAGGTTTATTATCTGCGTCTTGAAACCCGCAGTAAATATGAGAGCCGCCCGATTCCCGAGGCGGTTCATGTCGTTGATTGGGAGTTCGGCAAAGCGCCCTTCGATATGGAGAAGGACTGCGATGCCGCGGTGGACGCGCTGAAACGCGTTTGGGATGAACTGAAGCCCGACGTGATCCATTCCGGTCCGCTGACCGACACAAGCTATATCGCCGCGAAGGCGGGACTTCATCCGCACACCGCGATGTCCTGGGGCTTTGACCTCGGACGCGAGATTGAGACGGATGCCGGCTGCCTGGCGCGGGCGAAATACGCGCTGGCAAAGGCGGATTGGTTCCTCGGCGACTGTTATGTGGAGCTGGATAAGGCTGCCGAGCTCGGTTACGACCGGACGCGGGCAACCATCTTCCCCTGGGGCATTGACACCGCCCGCTTCTCTCCCGGTGAGAGTAAATTGCGCTCGGAGCTCGCGAAGGAAGACGAATTCCTCGTCCTCTCCCTGCGCACGATGGAGCCGAATTACGACGTGGAGACCGCGCTGCGCGGCTTCCTGCTCGCGGCGAAAGACTGTAAGAAGATCCGTATGATCCTCTTGGGCGACGGCAGTTTGATGCCGAAGCTGAAGGAAATCGCCGCCGCGGATTCCGATGGCGGCCGTGTGCGCTTCCTCGGACGGCAGCCGAATGACCTCTTGGTCGACTACTACCGCGCGGCGGACCTTTACCTCTCCGCCTCAATTGTGGACGGCTCCTCCGTCTCCCTGCTGGAAGCCATGGGCTGCGGCACCCCGGTGCTGATGTCCGCGATTCCCGGGAACCTCGAATGGGTCCGCGCGAACGAGAACGGCATGCTGTTCGAATGCCGGGATACGCAGACGATTGCGGAAAAAATCCGCTTTGCCGTTGAGAACCGCGGCGTGATCCGTGAATACGCGGAGGCCGCGCGGATGGACATTGAAGCGAAAGCGGATTGGAACAAAAACAAAGCGAAGATCAGAATCGCGTACAACGGAGCGATAAACCGATGAAAACTGTCATGATCATTCAGGCACGGATGGGCTCAAGCCGCCTGCCGGGAAAAGTTTTGAAACCCTTGAACGGCAAGCCGATGCTGGCCTGGGTCGTGGAGCGTGCTTCGCGCGCGAAGTCCATTGATCAATGTCTCGTCGCTACGACGGTGGACGCCTCCGACGATCCCATTCAGGAATGGTGTGAGGCGAACGGCGTCGCCGTTTACCGCGGTTCCGTTTATGACGTTCTCGACCGCTATTACAACGCGGCGAAGTCCGCGGAGGCCGACGTCATCATTCGCGTGACCGCCGACTGTCCGCTGATCGATCCCGCGGTGATTGACGAACTCTTCGCCTTCTTCAAGCGTGAAGACGCCGATTTCGCCGCGAACCGTCTTCCCCCGCCCTGGCATCGGACCTATCCGATCGGCCTGGACGCGGAGATCGTCTCCATGCCGATGCTTGAAAAGGCATGGAAGACCGCCGAGGAGAAGTTCGAGCGCGAGCACGTCATGCCCTGGTTTTACGACACGCCGGGCCGCTGCAAGGTCTCCATTATGGATAACAGCGAAGACCTCGGCATGCACCGCTGGACGGTTGACACGCCCGACGATTACGCCATGATGGATCTGCTCTTCCAAAAGCTTGCCGACCCGAGCGGCGCGTCCATGAAAACGATCTTGGAGACCATTGCCGCGAACCCGGAACTCGAGAAAATCAACGCTACATCGGTTGCCAAAGATGTCAAAGTGACCGACGACAGGATCAAATAACATGAGCCTTGTAACGATTTTTATTACGCCGAAAGGCTTCGACCGTGAACACATCGCCATCATCCAGCGCAACGCCGTCCGTTCCTGGAAGATGCTCGGCGGGGATGTTGACATTCTGCTGATCGGGGACGATGAGGGCGTGGAGGAGAACGCGAAGGCGCTCGGCGTCCGCTATGTCCGCGAGGTGAAGCGCAACTCCCACGGGACGCCGCTTCTCAGCGACATTTTCCGCATCGCGCGGGAGAATTCCGATTCCCCGCTGCTGGCGTACGTCAACGCCGACATTCTGCTGAAGCAGGACTTCCTGCAGACCTGCCGCGAGATGCACGAAAAGGAGAAGCAATTCCTTCTGGTCGGGCGGCGCTTCGACCTGGATGTTGAAACGGAGATGGAATTCGGCCCGGATTGGGAAGAGAAGCTTGACGCGGAGGTCGCGGAGCGGGGGAATTGGCATTCCTTCAATGGCAGCGACTATTTCATTTTTACCCGCGATATCTATACCGAGATCCCGGAATTCGCCATCGGCCGCAGCGGCTGGGACAACTGGATGTTTTACGAAGCCCGCGCGAAGGGATGGAAATTGGTCGACTGTACCGGCTCCATCAATATCGTTCATCAGAACCACGACTACGCCCATCTGCCGAACGGCCTTTCCCATCACCGACAGCCGGAATCCGCGGAGAACGTCGCGGCCGCGGGCGGCAAGCAGAACATTTACCAGCCGGACGACTGCAATTATGTCTACGGCGCGGACCGTACCCTGCGCAAGGCGCCGATGACCGGGCAGAAATTCATCCGCGAGGTTGAGATTTTCTGCCGTCTGAAGCTGAAGTCGCAGAAACTCGGCAATTTCGTACATCGCTTCGTGAAACGAGGACAGAAACAAAAATGACAAGAATCGGACAGAACCCGGCGAAATTTGTAAAGGATGTCGCGAAACCGGCGCGCATTACGGTCGCCGTCTTGAACTACATCCCGTTCCTGAGCGGCTTTTATGCCGAGATGGATCAGGTGCTGAAGGCGAATCTGAACTCAATCTACGCCACGCAGATCGACGAGCCGTTTGACGTCTACGTCTTCGATAACGGCAGCTGCGAGGAGATCAAGCAGTTCCTGCTGAATGAACAGGCCGAAGGGCGCATTCAATACCTGATGCTCTCCGAGAAGAACCTCGGCAAGGGCGGGGCGTGGAACATTATCTTCGACGGCGCGCCCGGTGAGATCGTTGCCTATACCGACAACGACTGCCTGTTCAAACCCGAATGGCTGAAGAAATCCGTGGAGATCCTCGAGACCTTCCCGAATGTCGGGATGGTGACCGCCCGTCCCTTCCGCACGAACACCGAGCTTTACACGAACACGCTGGCGTGGGCGGACGCGAATGACGAGGTGAAGCACGAACAGGGCGACCTCATTGCCTTTGATGTCTTCCGTGAGTTTGACCTCAGCCTCGGCCAGTCCGAAGAGGAGATCGCGAAGCATTACGCCGAGACGACCGATCACCGCCTGACTTATAAAGGCGTCAGCGCTATGGTCGGCGCCTCCCATTGGCAGTTCACGGCGTACAAAAAGACCCTGCAGGAATTCCTGCCGTTCCGCATGGACCGCCCGATGGGGCAGGTTCGCCAACTGGATACGCGGATCAACGAGAAGGGGTATCTGCGCCTGATGACCGAGGAGCCGTGCGCGATGAACATGAGCAACACGCTGGATGACTCCGTCAAGGTGCAGGAAAAGCAGAAGGATGTCGAGAAAAAGAAGACTTTGGCGGACGTGCCCGCGGTGAAGAAAGTCCTGCTGGGGCTTTACAACCGCATCTTCCACCTGTATTACGATAAACGCTGAGTCAGTCTTTGAGGAAGCGGAGCCATTTCTCCGGCAGCAGTTCGTCTTCCGTGGAAATCTCGAAGGCGTTCGCCGTCCCGATTCGGGAGTAGAGCTTATTCGCCCGGCTGTCGGTTTCGAAGATGTCCAGTTCCGCCATGTACCCGCGGATGTCGATCCCCTGCTGGTATGCCAGCCACAAATGATAAACAGAGTCCGAAAGCGCTTCGGACTTTTTTGTTTCCGGGATCTCGTTCAGCCGGTCGGAGAGAATATAGAGCGGCAATCCCAGACTGCCGAATTCACGCAGGAGGCCGTAATTGTCGATGCGGTCCGGGATCAGGCAGAGATTGTCGGGCGTCGCGTTCTTGAGGAAGGATTCGAGCGTATTGCGGTAGAAGGAAGAGAACTTCCCGTTCTGCGGGACTTTTACCGCGGCGCAGCAGACCGCTTTCGGCGCGGCGGTACGCAGCCGCGCGGCGAGCTCCGTGTAAGTGTCGGTGAGCTTGTCCTTGACGAACAGCCCCGGCTTCGGCTCGTGGCAGAGCGTCACCCAGCGCGTGACGAAGGGAGCCGTCTCATCGATGACTTTGGCGGCGAAATTGAAGTAAAGGTTCTCCGCGTCAACGGCTTTCCACCCGCCGTCCTTCTCGAACCATTCCGGCCGATCGGTGTTATCGAAGTAGAGCACCGGCTCGATGTTCAGATCCCGCATACGGGAGAGGAACGCGCGGTACTGCCCGAGCATGGCGGTGTTGAGCGCGTCCCTGTCGGGAGCCATGGACTTCCATGACAGCCGCAGCAGCAGCGAAGAGAACCGCCGTTCCTGCATGCGGTAGAGGATATTCGAATAATTACGGTCGGCGGTCAGATTGATGGACGCGCTGCCGCGGACCGGGGAGATACCCCAGCGGAAGCCCTTCGGGAATTTGTACGCGGCCGAGATCATTGCAGGATCAAACCTTCTGTCAGTTCCGCGAAATCCCGCGGCAGGGAATCCGCGGCGGTAATCTCCAGCAGCGTTTTCGTCAGCAGCAATGTGCCGTTGTCGTAATCGACCGTGGAGGAAAGCACCTCGCCGCTGTCCGGGTCCAGCCGATACGTGATCAACTGGTATCCACTGGTCGTGGAGCCCGCGAGGGACTGCTCGAACGTCAGGCAGAGATTCTCCCCGCAGTCTTCGGAGCTTTTATAAAGGCCGGGCATCTCCGCGAGGGAGATCAAATCCTCCTCGTAATCCCAGCTGCCGAGCGTCAGATCGTTCTCGGACTGCAGGCCGTGAAGGAGGTCGACCTCCATGTAATCACGCTGCAGGATCGCGGAGAGCAGCTCGCCGGAGTCTGTGTCACGGGTGAGGGTGATGATTTCATTCACCGCGCCCGATTCGGAGAGGTGGGAGGCGGTCTCCGTGATGTAATGCGTCGTGTAGAGCGCGTATTGGTCGACAGCAATCAGATCCGTCATGGGTGATTCGGCCATTTGGTAGTTCAGCTCCCGGCGCTCAATGATCCATTTCCCGCTGTCGGCGATGCTCTTCCCGAAGTCGGAGACCTTCTCGATAATGTCACGCAGTTCCGGTTCAAGCAGGGCGGGATCGGGCTCGAGGAAGCGGTTGTAACGGTCGGTCGAATCATACCCGCTCGCGGCGGTTTCACTTTCGACGGCAATTTCCGCGGGTGTCCAAGTGACGGCCCACTCCGTGTCATTGTAATACTCGAATTCCCCGATGCTCAGAGACAGCGTATTGTCCTCGAGATGAATGTGGGAAAGGTAGAAGTCGCAGGCGAATTCCTCATTCGCGGGGTCGATGCCGCAGAATGAAGCTGGCGTCTCCGCGGTGTGAATGTCGGGATAGGTGAAGGCAATATCCGAAACGGCGTAGTCATCAATCGCCAAGTACAGCCGCAGCGTCTGCGAAGTCTCATCATAGAACCACGAATTCACCTTCACATGCTCCGAAGTCCGCGGCGAATCGGGTTCGCCGATGGTAAGCTTCAGCGTCTCCGGTTCATCCAGCACGCGGCGGACGTAGGCACCGTTCATGCGCATCGTCAGCGGACTGCCCGAGCCGCTCGGCGCGAAGACGTAGGAATGCGCGGGCGACCAAGTTTCGTCATCCGTCAGGTTGAAGCCGTAGAGGTTGCCGCGGGTGACGGCGTATTTATGCCCTTCGGCATCCGTAATCGTGATCCAGCCGAATTTCGAGAGCGTTTCGTGTTCGTCTTCCATGCGGACAGCCGGCTGCAGCATGGTGAATTTCCCCGTCTGCGCGGAGGCGTTCAGCGTGAAGCAGAGCCCGTCGGCGCAGTCCTCCGCGAACGCCTTGCCTTCGTGCGGGTCGCTCTCGCCTTCGACGAGGTTGACGAGCCGTGAGACGCCTTCCGAAAGCGGCTGCGTATCGAACGGCAGCTGATTGAAATTCAGCCAAAACGCGTTGAGCTGAAGGTCGGTCGGGATCACAAGCAGCCCGGAAACGGCGGTTTCGCCGTTGTAATTGAGCAGGGTGTAGCGGGAGGCGGATGACGGCGTCAGCGTATTGCCGTCGCCGGGGATGACCTCCGCGATGGGCAGATACGATCCGTAAAGGCGCTCGTCGTCGGTGACGTTCTCCTCCCAGCCCTCGGGAAGGTCGAACACGAAGAAGCGGATCAGCAGGCGGTCCGCTTCGGAGACAATGTCATCGACCTGAATCACGACCTGATCGCCGTCCGCGGTGGAGGCGTATTCGGCGAAAGGGCTCTCGAGCGTGTACAGCGGGGAGACTTCCCCCATCAAGGTAATATCCGACGACTGCGCGGAAACGGATGCGGCCGTCAGCAGGAATACAAGCAGGAATAGGAGCAGGTTACGCGTCTTGTTCATCTTTCTCGGGGCGGACGGCATCCGGGTTGACCAAGTGGCCGTCGATTTTCTTTCCGCCGTTGCAGACGGAGCGGGCGATGCGGCACATGCGGTCCGCCATGGCGGCGCGGGTCTCGAGCGTATTGCTGCCGATGTGCGGGGTCAGAATGACATTCGGGAAGTCGAACAGCCGCGGGTCGATATCGGAATTATTCGGATAGACATCAAGGCCGAGGCCGCCGAGACGCCCGGCGCCCAGGAAGCGGATCATCTGATCCTGGTCCACGATCTCGCCGCGGGCGGTATTGATGAGACAGGCGCCCTGCTTCATGTACCGGAACGCCTTCTCGTCGAACATGCCGGCCGTGCTTTCGGTGAGTGGACAGTGGATCGAGACGAAGTCGGAGACGGAGAGCAGATTGTAGAAAGGCAGGTAGCGCATGGAGCCCTCTTTGGCGAGCGGCAGCTGCGTGCGCTGATAGTAGACGATGTTCATGCCGAGGGCGGTCGCGCTTCGGGCGAGATGGGAGCCGATGTTCCCCATGCCGATGATGCCGAGCGTCTTGCCGGAGAGCGTATGCCCGGGGTTGAGCCCGACGGTGAAGAGCTTCTCGCGGTTCTTCGGCTCGTCATGTAAGCGGCGGTCGAGTTCGGTGACGCGGTGGGACAGGTCCAGGATCATGGACAGAGCCACTTCGGCGACATTGTTCGCGATGGTATCCGGGATGTTGTAGACAGGGATGTGCAGCGCGGACGCGGCGGCGACGTCAATGTCATCGTAGCCGGAGCCGTTGACAACAATGACCTTCAGCTTCAATGCCTTCGCGATCAGCTCCGCCGGGACTCTGCCGGTGGCGAGAATGGCTTCGGTGTTGGGGAGTATGTCGGAATACAAAACACTTCGCTCATCCGCGCTCAGTTCATTGAGGCATACGAGCTTGAATTCCGGCTCCAAGGCGGTAAAGTCCTCATTCAGCGGACGGGTGATCAAAAGAATGTAGCGGTCCGACATAGTCCCCTCCTCGGTAGGGATTAAAGCGAAGCGGTGAAACCGAGTTCGTTAATGGCGTTGATGATGCCGTTGATGTCCGCGTTCTCGTGGGTGACGACGCAGTTCTTGTCTTCAAGGCTGACCACGGCGGATGAGACATTCGCGGCGGCTTCGGCAGCCTTCTTGACTCTCTTTGCGCAGTGTTCGCAATGCATGCCGTCAACTTTGATAATGGTTTCCATAAAATACCTCCATGTAAAATCTTTTTCTTAATTATAATATTTTTTATGAAGATTCGCATACTCCCCGAACGATATCCGTTCAGATTCCTCGTCCTTTCCGATACGCACATCTATCACCCGAATCCGGTCTGGCCGGAGGTCTTCCTGCGTGAAGTGGAACAGGCGGACTTGATCCTGCATTGCGGCGATATCTGTATGCTTTCCGAGCTCGAACCGCTGCGGAAATTCGCCCCGGTGTACTGCGTTCGCGGGAACAGGGACCTGCGGGATTGGTTCAAACTGCCCGGCTCGATGGAGCTTGACATTGACGGATTCCGCGTTCAAATGACCCATGGCGAAGGTTGGATTCATCAATATCTGGGGATTAAGGCGTACGACTTCAACGAAAAGCGCCGCGGCCGCGTACCGGACCGCTTCCGTCTGAACGCGCTGGAGCCCGATTACGCGGATTTCGATCTCTGCATCCTCGGTCATTCGCATTATCCCTCCGTCCGGCAGCTGGGGCATACCGTCGTCGCGAATCCCGGGCATTTGATTACCTCAAGAGACTACGATGATGAACGGCCGCTGTCGTTCATTACAGGGGAACTGACGAAAGAATCCCTCAACCTGCGGACCCTGATCCTCGATCCGGACTTCAATATTGCCTCCACGGAAGAATTCGTTTGCCAGTTGGCATAATTTCTGCAAAATAATTAATTGGATATAGAAATTACGTCGACCTAAGGAGGATGCCATGTCCGGTCCTGTTTTGAGATATTTGCCTTGCATATTAATATTCCTCGTGATCGTATCGTTCAGCTTCACGACGATCCGCACATCCCTGAATATCGGATGGCTTGTCGGGGTAATTCTCGGCGTTTGGGGCATCTGCGCGCATTATCAATACTTCGAATTCGTCTCGGTTTACAGTTATTGGTTTGTCTTGGCCGGGTTCATTCTCGTCGTGATCAACGGCTTGACCTGGAACCTCGGCTGGGGAATCGGGGTGATCATCGGGCTTCACGGGTTCATCGGACATTTCAAATATATCAAATACGCGACACCTTACAGCTTTTGGTTCCTGGCGGTGGGCTTCGTTATGACGGCGATTTTCAGTATCCACCGGCAGAAGCATTGCTGACGGACCGGCTGAAATAAAACACAGAAAACAAAACAGGCACCCGAATTTCGGGTGCCTGTTTGATTTCTATTGATTGCGTTCGACGGTTTGATGTTTAGAACATCGGGACAACGGCGCCGTTGTACTTTTCTTCGATGAAGCTGCGGATCTCGTCGCACTGGATGGCTTCGACGATGGTCTTGTAAGCTTCGGTCTCGGCCAGGTCTTCACGGGCGACGATGACGTTGCCGTAGAGCTGGGCGGCTTCGGAATCGGTGGATTCGGCGGAGAGCATGTCGTCGGCGGTCAGACCGGCATCCAGGGCGTAGTTGCCGTTGATGACAGCGAAGTCAACATCGGGCAGAATGCGCGGCAGCTGGGCGGCTTCCATCTCGACGAGCTCGATGTTCTTCGGGTTGTCGACGATGTCCTTCGCGGTGGCTTCAAGGCCGACACCTTCCTTGACGGTGATGACGCCGAGGGACTCGAGCAGCAGCAGGGCGCGGGCTTCGTTGGTGGTGTCATTCGGGACAGCGATCTTGGCGCCTTCGGGGATATTGTTCAGGTCGGAAGATTTACCGCCGTAGATGCCCATCGGCTCGAAGTGGACCTTGAGAAGCGGGATGAGGTCGATCCAGTTGGAATTGCTTTCCTTGTAGTTGGCGTTGAAGTCTTCCAGATACGGAGTGTGCTGGAAGAAGTTCAGGTCAATGGAGCCGTCTTCAAGAGCGGTGTTCGGCAGAACGTAGTCGGTGAACTCAACGATCTCGAGGTCGATGCCCTTTTCCGCGACGATCGGCTTCAGCGCTTCGAGGATCTCCGCGTGCGGGGAGGGAGAAGCGCCGACCTTGACGGTGACGGTGTCAGCGGCGAAAGCGCAGCAGACGGAGACAAGTGCAAGGAGCACAACAAATAAAACAACACTCTTTTTCATAATAAGTTCTCCTTAATTAGATTTCAAGCCTTTTCAGACCGGATTACCGAATATTTCTTTTGTCGATCTTCGTTGAGATCGAGTCGCCGATCATCTGAATGATCTGGACGATGATGACAAGCAGGATGATGGTCATGAGCATGACATCGGATTGGTAGCGGTAGTAACCGTAACGAATCGCGAGGTCGCCCAGGCCGCCGCCGCCAACGGCGCCCGCCATCGCGGAGTAGCCGATGAGGCTGATGATGGTGATGGATACGCTGCGGATGACGGAGGGCAGACTTTCGGGCAGGAAGACCTTGAGGATGATCTGCCAAGTGTTCGCGCCCATGGCCTGCGCCATTTCAACCACGCCTCCATCCAGTTCAAGCAGGGACTGCTCAATCATGCGGGCGACGAACGGAACGGCCGCGACCGTCAGCGGGACGATGGTCGCCGTCGCGCCGATCGTGGTGCCGACTACGGAACGGGTGAACGGCAGCAGCGCTACCAGCAGGATGATGAACGGGATTGAGCGTCCGACGTTGATGACCCAGCTTAGAACTTCGTGCACGAGCTTATTCGGGCTGATTGAGTTCGGCGCGGTGATGACGACGAGGATGCCGAGCGGAATGCCGAACAGGTAGGCGATCGCCGTTGAGACGAGGACCATGTAAAGGGTCTGCCCGGATGATTCAGCCAAAAGCGGCGCAAATTCCTTGAATGTGTTGAAAAAAGCGGTAAGTCCTTCCATTGTTTCTTATCCTTTGCTGCCGATGAGTAACTGCTTGGTGATTTCCTGACTCGGGTTCATCATGACGGTGCCGATGTCGCCCTGTTCAACGATGTGATTTTGGTCAATGACCGCGACCTTGTTGCAAATCTTTTTGACGACGCGGATCTCATGCGTGATGAGGACGATGGTGACGTTCAGCTTCTGGTTGATGTCCCACAGCAGGTCGAGAATCTGATTCGTGATCAGCGTATCCAGCGCGGAGGTCGGTTCGTCGCAGAGCAGGATTTTCGGATTGTTGGCGAGGGCGCGGGCGATGGAAACGCGCTGGCGCTGGCCGCCGGAAAGCTGGGACGGATAATTCTTCGCCTTGTCGGAGATGTTGACCAGCTCCATGAGGTCCGCGACGCGGTCTTTGATCTCACCCTTGGACTTGCCCGCGATCTCCATCGGGAAGGCGATGTTCTTCTCAACGGTGGTCTGCATCAGCAGGTTCGGGCTCTGGAAGATCATCCCGATCTCTTTGCGCAGGTCGATCAGCTCTTTGCCGGAGATTTTGCAGTCCCCGCCTCGGGAAGGATCATCCGGGAAATGGCGGAAGATGCAGTTCCCGTCGATGATGACTTCGCCGGTGGTGGGCGTCTCAAGCAGGTTGATGCAGCGGATCAAGGTGCTTTTGCCGGCGCCGCTCATGCCGATGATGCCGTAGATGTCATTCGGCTCGACATGAAGGGAGACATTTTCGAGGGCCTTGAAGGAGGTGCCTCCGGTTTGGAAAGTTTTGCTCAGATCATTGATTTCTATCATCTTCTCAACCTCAAAAAAAAGGAGCTCTTCAATAATAAAGAGCTCCGCGTAGTTTAATATAGAGGGTTTAACCTTATATGGTCTTTCTTATTTTGGTAACGCAAAGCTCAACCGCCCCATCCGGCGGTCGCGCATCATCATTCCGTTACCAAGAGTTTTCGTAAGCATGTTAATTTTATACCATAGAATTTTAAGAATTCAAAGAAATTCGGGAAAATTATGATTTTTTCCCAATATACAGTCCGTGATTGCTGATGCCGAGGATGGAAGGCTCTTCACAGGTGCGGAGATGGAAGTCGGCCCACAGCTTGAAGTTCTCGTCGGTCATGCCGTCAACTTCTTCGGATTTCAGACGGCCGACACCGTCCTGAGCGATATGATTCACCTTCTTGAATCCGGAAGCCGCGGCGATGCCTTCAATCTCATCCGGGGTGGTGAACCAGGAATCCGTCCAGAAGGCGTCTTCGTCCGTGGAGTCGACGGTCTGCTCGACGATGATCTTCTGATAGAATTTCTCGGTCATGTAATGGCGGCTGCTGAGCGCGAACTGGGAGAAGATGAAGAACTTATTGATGTAGGCGAGGAAGAGCAGGCCGCCGGGTTTCAAAACACGGACGCATTCACGCATGACGGCGTCGCGGTCTTCCTTTTTGGTCAGGTGGTAAATCGGCCCCATGCAGAAGACGTTATCCGCGGAGGCGTCCGGGATAATGGAAAGGTCGCGGGCGTCATTGACGCGGGAGTCGATCTGCAGGCCGGAGGCTTCGGCTTTCTTGTTGATGATGTCGATGTATTTCGGCGTAATGTCAAGAGCGGTGACTTCGTGCCCGCGGGCGGCGTAACGCAGCGCGTAAATACCCGTGCCGGCGGCGACATCCAGAATGCTGCTCCCGGGCTGCAGATATTTATCCATGTAGGCAATCGTCGTCAGGTATTCCAAACGATGGCTGTTGTCTGACTGAAGACGAAAATCTTCCTGATAGTTCTCGTAAGAGTTGATGACAGCTTGAAGGTCGTTTTTCATCTTTTCCCTCCTGTTTTTCTCTTTATCAATTATAGCAAAAAATAAAAGCTTTTATAATGGTAAACATGGATATTAATAAAAATGACGACCGAAGAGAGAAAAAGCTCAAGACTTTGGCAGTACTGCTGTTCGCGGCGTATTTCATCCTCGGCCTGTTCCTGTTCGATGATTACGGCTGCGGTCCCGATGAAGGGATGGAACGGCAGACGTCATTGGTCAATTACCGCTACGCGCTCGAAAAATTGAACCTCCCCGTGGACGAGCGCAACGCCGTCTGGATGGAATATCTGCCGAATCTGAAGGAGTACCGCGACCGCTATTACGGAACGGCGCTGCATACGCCTCTGGTCCTGATCGAGGCGGCTTTTCACTTCACGTTGGAGCCGTCGCAGTTTTACGGCATGCGGCATTTTTATACTTTCCTGAATTTCTTTGTCGGCGCGGTATGCTTTTACCGCCTGCTCTCGAAACGCTTCGGCTCCCGGCTGTGGGGATTGCTCGGCGCGGGAATGCTGATCCTGACGCCGCGCTTCTTCGCGGAGAGCTTTTACAATAATAAAGACGTGATCTTCACCGCCTGGTACATCATCACGACCTGCTGCATGGCGCGCTGGTTCGAGAAGAAGGACCTCAAGCGGACGGTGCTGCTGGCGGGGGCGCTCGCGCTCAGCTGCAACACCCGCTTCAATGCCATCGTCTTCCTGCCTGTATTCGCGCTCCTTTTCATCTGCGAGGCGTTCGCGAACCGCAAGCGTCAGCCGGTCCGGTGGCTGAACTTTGTCCTCGTCTTCGTGCTGTTCCTGCTCTTCTTCTATATCATCACGCCGAACTTCTGGGAAGATCCCTTCGGCACGCTGATCGAGACGCTGCAGTTCAATATGCATCACCCGAATCACGGCTCCGACGGCAACCTGTTCAAGGGCACGCTCGTGGACGCGGCGCGGACCTTGACTTTCATCCCGACCTGGATGGCGATTACCATCCCGACGGTGTTCCTGCTGTTCTCGCTGCTCGGCACGATCGGGTGGCTCTTCCGTTCGGGGAAGGATGTCCTGCAAGGGAAGTTCGAGGCAATCGCTCCCGCGGATGTGATTTTCTTCATCAGCGGATTTGCCGCCGCGGGGTATATTATCCTCCGGCATGTGACGATTTACAACGGCTGGCGGCATTGCTATTTCTGCTATCCGTGTATTCTCTTCTTCGCAGTGTATGGCCTTACTTCGCTGAAGAAACCTATTCCGCGGAAAGTGTGCGTCGGGCTCGTGGGCTTGTGCATGCTTTACAACGCCGGGTGGATCGCGGCGAATCATCCCTTCGAGTATGTCTACTTCGCCCCGCTCTTCCGCGGAAGCGCATCCGACTTCTCCGGCGACTATTGGGGCGTGTCCTCGCGGGCGCTGCTTGAATACATCGTGGACTCCGACCCGGAGCGGATGCTGCTGATCAATCACGCGCATTCGCAGGCGGGGAGCATCAACCGCGGGCTGCTGCCGCAAGAGCAGCGGCAGTATCTGGAGCTGACGTACGATGAGGATGACAGCCCGGATTATTACATCGTCTGCCGCGACGATGTGCCTTCGACCGATCTTGACCGGGACGCGTACGAGAAGGTGTACGCGATTACCGTTGATAATGATGAGATCGGAGCGGTCTACAAACGGAAAGAGACGAATTAAACGAAAAGCGGCGGGAAGTACTCCCGCCGCTTTGGTTTTAATTGAACGCGGATCAGATACGGTTCCGTTCGTTCGCGAGTTCCTCGAGGACGCGGTCCTTGAACTCCATGGTGTTCTTGCTGCGGATGGCGTTGCGCAGCGGAAGCACGGCGCGCGGGCTGACGGAAAGTTCGTCGATGCCGATGGAGAGGAAGGTCTCGGTCATTTCAAGGTCCGCGCCGAGTTCGCCGCAGATGCCGACCCAGATGCCGTTCTTATGCGCGTTGTCGGCGACAAGCTTCAGCAGACGCAGGACGGCGGGATGATGCGGGTCATAGAAGCGGCCGAGGTCGCTGTTCTGGCGGTCGCAGGCGAGGGTGTATTGCGTGAGGTCGTTGGTGCCGCAGGAGAAGAAGTCAACTTCCTTCGCCAGGCGGTCGCTCATAATCGCGGCGGCCGGCGTCTCAATCATGATGCCGACTTGGACATCCTCGCTGTAGGCGATGCCTTCCTTGCGGAGGTCGGCCTTGACCTGTTCGCACATCTTCTTGGCTTCGCGGACTTCCCAGACGGAGGTGACCATCGGGAACATGATCAGCAGCTTGCCGAAGACGGACGCGCGGTACAGTGCGCGGAGCTGGGTGCGGAAGATCTCCGGACGGCTCAGGCAGATGCGCAGCGCGCGGTTGCCCATGGCGGGGTTCTCTTCATGCGGGAGGTTGAAGTAAGCGATCTGCTTGTCCGCGCCGATATCCAGCGTGCGGATGACGACTTCGCGTCCGCCCATTTCGGAGAGGACTTTCTTGTAAGCCTCAAATTGATAATCCTCGGTCGGGAAGTCGTCGCAGCCGAGATAGAGGAATTCCGAGCGGAAGAGGCCGATGCCGCCTCCGTCATTGGCGATGACATTATGAACATCTTCCGGCGACCCGATATTGCAGTAAACGCGGACGGTCTTGCCGTCCTTTGTCTCGTTCGGCTTGCCTTTCAGGGCTTCCAGCAGCTGCAGCATTTCGGCGCGTTCATTGGCTTTGGCAATGAAGTGATTCAAGGTCGTCTCGTCCGGCTCGATCACAACGGAACCGGTGGTGCCGTCGATGGCGCAGTTGCGGCCTTCGTATTCCGGGAGCAGCTGGTCGCCGATGGAGACGATGGCGGGGATGCCCATGGTGCGGGCGAGAATGGCTGTGTGGCTTGAGCCGGAACCCGCGGAGGTCACGAAGCCGAGGATCTTCGTCTTGTCAAGCTGGATGGTTTCCGACGGCGCGAGGTCATCCGCGGCCAAAAGAACCGGGACGGCGCTGTTGATGCCGCCCTGAACGCTGCCGCAGAGGATGCCGAGAATGCGGTTGGAGACGTCCTTCACGTCCGCGGCGCGGGCCTGCATGTAGGTGTCTTCCATGCTGGCGAACATTTCCTGGAACTGCGCGGAGACTTCGGAGACAGCGGCGGGCGCGTTGAGCTTGTCGTCTTTGATCAAGCCTTCAATCGCCTCTTCGTAATCCAAATCCTCCGCCATCATGGCGTGCGTCTCAAAAAGCATGGCGGCGTCGTCGCCTGCCTCAACACGGGCTTTCTCCGCGAGGTCATTGAGCTGTTCAATCGCGGCGGCCTGCGCGGCTTTGAAGCGGTTCCATTCGGCCTCGGTGTCGTTGACGGTTTCGTGCGTGATTTCAATTTTGCCGCGTTTGAAGAAATAAAGAGGGCCGATGCCGATGCCGGCGGATACGCCCTTACCCTGGATCGTGATCATTTGGAAGAAATCTCCTTTTAGAATAACAATTATTTCTCCGCGCGAAATTGAAAACGACCGGACAGCTCTCGGATTCGCGTCTTTTGCCGGGAAATACACAATAATTGTACCGCATCCCGCCGGGTTCGGGGGATGAATTTCATAATTGTTCCGCGCTTACCAACGAAGCGGTTAAACAAAAATACGCCGCCCGGAAAACCGAGCGGCGTACAAAATTGACGGGTTTAGAGATTGGCTTCGAAGAATTCCTTGATCGCAGCGAAGGCGGTTTCTTCATCCGGGCCTTCAACGGTGACGGCAACGGTATGGCCGTTCTTGACACCGAGACCCATGATTCCCATCAGGCGGGCGGCTTCGGCGGATTTGCCGTTGCAGCTGAGCGTGATTTTGCTCTGGTATTTCTTGGCTTCTTTGGCAAGAAGGCCGGCGGGGCGGGCATGGAGGCCGATGGGGTCTTTGATAACATATTCAAAACTTTGCATTGGGAAAACTCCTTCTTACTGAATCGGTAATGAATATTTTACCCCCATATTTGCCATACGTAAATCAATTCGCACCGCTTTATGCAAAAAAACGAACGCCGCGGCGCCGGCGCTCCGTGATATAATTCCCGAAAAGGCAGCGAAAAGATACGGCGGATGCCGTTTGACGGAAAGGAGAGGTGGATTATGGGTGTGGTTTTCCGAAAAATCAATATGGAATTGCCGGCGGGGACCGTTCGCGAACGCTTCGTCTTCGAGGGACGTGTTCAGGGTGTCGGCTTCCGTTTCACCGCGAAGGGATTCGCGAACGCCCATCACGTGACCGGCTGGGCCGAGAATGAAGATGACGGCACGGTCTGCGCCGAGATGCAGGGACTGCCGGAGGATATCGAGGCGGTGCTCGCCGGACTGAACCGGACAGAGCCGATTCGGATCGATCACATGACCCGCGAGCGGATTGACATCAAGCCGAAGGAGAAATCTTTCCTGATGGGATAAGAAAAAACAGAGGAGACTCGGAAGTCTCCTCTGTTTATTTTTGCTGACGGATCAGTCTTTGAGGAATTGATCCAACGCGCCTTGATCGTCCCATACCTTGCGGTAGCGGTCCACGAACTGCTTCGGCGTGTATTTATGGGACTGCGGGCCGTTCTGTTCGAGAACGTAAGTCGACGCCAGCGCGCCCATGCGGCCGCAGGTTTCCCAATCCAGTCCGTGCATGTATCCGGAGAGGAAACCGGAGCGGAAGGCATCGCCGACGCCGGTGGGATCCGCTCTGCGGCGGGCGGGATAGACAGGGACCTTGTACTCTTTGCCCTCAACATCAATGACGGCGCCGCTCTTCCCGCGCGTCGTGACGCGGCAGTAAACCAAGTCCCGAATGTCCTTGTCCGTGAATTCGCCGTGCTTTTTGATGAGATCGTATTCGTACTCATTGCAGAAGAGGAATTTCGCGCCGCGGATGCCGGTTCGGATCATGTCCTTGGTCATGCGGACGAGCTGCTGCGAAGGGTCGAAGGCGTAAGGAATGCTGTCTTCCTCGCACTGGCGGACGTAGTCGATCATCGCCTTCGGGTCGGACGGGGAGATGAGGAAAAGGTCAACCGAGACGCCGGCGTCAATCACATCCGAGAGCTTCAGCTCGCCGGAGTTCGCCATCGCGCCGGTGTAGAAGGAGACGATTTGGGAGTTCGAGATGTCGGTATTGATGAAGCATGACGCCGTGAACTTGCCGGGAATCACTTTCGCGTAGTCGCAGTTCACGCCGGAGGCGACCAGACGTTCGCGGTATTCCCCGAAGTCCTCGCCGACAGCCGCGAAGAGATACGGATGCTGTTTGAGCAGCGCGAGGCTGTAGCAGATGTTCGTCGCGGTGCCGCCGGGGCGGCGCGTCATTTCATCGACAAGGAATGAAAGGCTGATTTTATCCAGCTTATCGGGGATGATGTGATCCTTGAAATAGCCGGGGAATTTCATCAAATAGTCAAAGGCGACCGAACCGCTGCATACGATGGACATAGGAACCCTCCTAAAATAGCTTAGCTGATAGATTAATTATAACCGCTGAACGGTTCATTTCACGGAACGGCTGCCGCGGGTTTTCCACGCGGCGGAGTCGTAACGCGGTGAGAAGTATTGAATCCCGCAGGCCCAGAAGTCTTTGGCCTTCACGCTCAGGGTGAACTCCGTGTTGTGGAGGAACCATTGATTGAACTTGTATTCATTCATGAAGCAGACCTGCCGGATGTACGACGGCGGGATGGGAAAGAAGCTGAGGAGCTCGCTCCGCGGGTTGGTGGGATAGAAGCTCTCCAAGTCCAGCGTATTCCGTTTGACCTCCCCCGCGTCATCGAACAGCGCCTTGAAATCCTTGAACCGCGTTCCTTCCGTCAAAAACATGTTGGGCATGGGCGCGGCGTTGATGAACTCCGCGGCGCGGTCCGTGAAGAAGTAAAACGGAAAATCGCAGAGCACTTTCGCGTCAATGAGCAGGACGGCGCAATGGCTCAGGTCGGTGCCCTCAAGCTCGGAGAAGAGCTTGTAATCCGGCAGCGAGAGATTGAACGGAACCAGCCTCGTCCACGGAATCGGCAGCCCGCGGTCGTACGTCTTCACGGAAGTCATTGCCTTGTTCCCGCGGACAACCGCCCGCGGCAGGATCCCGTAACGCAGAACAGAGCGCACATTCTCGATCCGCGTGAAGTGGGTGAGATAAGTGATCTTGCGCTTCTTGAGGAAGCTGCGGAGCTCACGGCTCTGTTCGTCTGTTGGGGGAACGGCTGCTGCCGGAAGGTATGTGTACATGACTTCTGCGCAAAAATAAAACCGGGCATATTTTCGGTATGCCCGGTTCTCGGGGGCTTAGGAATTAATAAGCTTTGACCAGCTTGCCGTTTTCGTTCATGCAGTACGGCATCCAGCAGATACCGAAAGCGTCGACGAAGATGTCCTTCTTGGCAACGGTGATCTTGACTTCCTTCTTGGCGTCAAGCAGGGTTTCCCACTTATCCTTGATCTCTTCGGTCTTGGCGTCGAGTTCATCCTTCAAGGTCTGAATCTCTTCGTTCAGGTTCTCGAGATCGAGCTGCGCCTTTTCGAGAGCGGACTTCGCGTTCAAGGCCTGGCTGCCCTTGTTGACGGAGGTGGAAGCGGAGCGCTTGCGGCCGCCGAAAAGGCCGACGAGGAGTTCAACCGCGGCAACGCCGGTCTGGACGCTCTTCTGCTTGACCTGAGCGGACTTTTCCTCGACGATGAGCTGAGCTTTCTCGACCTTGTTGTTGAGCTTTTCCAGCTTGGCGTTGTAGGCCTTGCTGATCTTCTCAACTTCGGCCTCGACCGCGGAGTCGATCTTTTCACGGCACTTCGTGTCGAAGTCGGCTTCGGTGTCATCGGAATCAGCGTAGACGCCGAGTTTCTCATTCGCGAGGACCATGATGCTGGCGTCGCGGTAGAGGTAATCGACGAAATCGGATTCATAGGTCTTCGCGAGCTTCGCGTCCATCATCCAAGCCGGCGGAGTCTGGTAGACGGCTTCGTCGTCTTCCGGTTTGTTCATCAGCGCGTTGAGGTCGAGCGGGTCGACGGCGTAGTCATCCCAGCGGATGGAGGTACCGCGGATGTTCTCGTCTTCAATCTCATAAGCCTTCTGAGTGCGCAGGGAGAAGCTGTACTTTTCCTTTTCCGCGCGAACCTCGGCCTGAGCAATCCAGGACGGGATGTAAGTGATCGTCCCTTCGGGACGGCCCGCGGTCGGCATGAAGTATTCATTGATGGTCGCGGCGATTTCAGGGCGTTTGCCTTCGTTCTTGGTTTCTTCCATGGTTACAATCTCCTCATTATTGCTGTCTTCAGCATTGCATTCTTCGGCGTTTTCGGGAAGGGCGGTCCCTTCTTCCTGAACGGCTTCATCCACAATTTCTTCGTCTTCCTCGGCGTAGTCTCTCGCGGCCGCGAGCTTCGCTGCCTTGGCGTCATCGGCAGAGTAAGTGCCGCTGAGGCCGAGCGAATAGAGCTTCGGGATCAGGTTGCGGGTCAGCGGACCGGACAGGTAGTTCAGCGTCCAGCGGGTGCTCATGACCTTCAAGCCGGATTCGTGCACGTTCATGCAGAGGAACGCGCGCTTCTTCAGCTGCGAGATCAGTTTATCCGCGTCGGAACGGTTGATGCTGCCGTCGGTGGTGGTCAAACCGTCGAGCAGGCGGTTCTTGTCCTGTTCGGTCTGCAGGCGGCCGATGAACCAAGTGCCCGCGTTGGAGAGGCCCTTGTAATCAATGTCGACCGGGTTCTGCGTGGCGAGAATGAGACCGACGCCGTAGGCGCGGGCCTGCTTCATCATGCGCATGATGACACTCTTGGAAGACGGGTTCGAAGTCGGCGGGACATAGCCGGCCATTTCATCGAAGTAGACTGCCAGACGCAGGTTGCCGGTGCCGGTTTGCGTGCGCATCCAGGACTCGACCTGGGAATAAAGCATGGTCACGAAGAACATCTTTTCCTGGTCGCTGAGGTGCTGCAGGTAGAAGATGTTGAAGCGCGGCTTGCCGTCCTTATTCTTGATCAGGCTCGCGATGTCAAGGCTCGGGCCTTCGTTCCAGGACTTGAAAGTCGGGGAGGCGAGGACGTTGTTGATGAGCATCGCCAGGGAGAAGCGGTCCTTCGCCGGGTACAGTTTGTCGATCGGGAGCGCGCCGAGGGTGTCGAACGGCGGTTCATTGACAGCGTTGATGAGGTCAACGAGGGAGACCGACTTGCCGATGCTCCAATAATGCTCGATGATGTTGGAAAGCAGAATGTGTTCGCGGCTCTTCAACGGGTCGATGTTGGTGTAGCCGAGCAGGCCGAGCAGCGCGGTGACGGAAGTGGAAATCTCCTCGCGGGTGCTTTCCTCGTCGGTGATGTAATCCTCATCCGGCGCGGCGAAGGAGGCCATGATGTTGATTGGGTTGCCGATGGTGGAGCCGGGCGTGAAGACCGTGTAGTCGACATCCGACAGCAGGCGGATATCTTCGTTGGTGTAACCCCATTGCTTCTGCCCCTCAACCCAGGCGGCAGCCTTCTCATCCGCGTAGTCGCGGAGCTCTTTCCCCTCGCGGACAGCGGCTTCGGCATCGAGCCAAGGCTCGATATCGGCGCCCTTCATGTCTTCGAAGTGAAGCAGCAGGTTGGTAAGATCGCCCTTCGGGTCAATGATGATCGCCGGGATCTTCTTCAGCGCGATTTCCTCAAGCATCAGGATGCCGAGGCCGGTCTTGCCGGAACCGGTCATGCCGGTGATGATGCAGTGGGTGTTCAAGTCCGCCGGATCATAAAACATCTTCTCGTCGGTGACTTTATTGTTCGAGTCGTATAATTTGCCCAGAAATAGTTTCTTTGGATCGATATTACTCATTCCCTGCTCCTCAAAACATCTTTATCAATGATAACGAATGTTAAAAATATTGACTGATTAATTATAACAGCAAAACGCGGAAAAATTTTACGGATTTCGAATATCATCTGTTTTTCTTTCAATGTACTTCAATGTACTGAAAATCGCTCCGCCTTTGCCGCGCGTACTATAATAAAAAAATCTTTATCCAACTATACCCGATCAATCAAAATATATGATTGATGCGTATCGGATCTCAAGGAAGTGCAGCTATGAAAGAAATGAGTACGAAGAACAGTAGATTCACGGATTCCGTGATCCGCCGAATGACACGCGTCGCCATCGCCAATAACGCGATCAACCTTGCCCAGGGATTCCCGGATTTCAACCCGCCGAAAGAGATGACCGACCGTCTTGAAGAAATCAGCCAAATCGGCCCGCATCAGTATCCGATCACGATGGGCGCGCCGAACTTCCGACAGGCGGTCTGCAAGAAGTGCGGGAAATGGATGGGCCGCACGCTGAACCCGGAGACCGAAGTCGTCGCGACGATCGGCTCCACAGAGGCAATGGTGGACACCATCTTCGCGCTGACGAACCCCGGCGACAAAATCATCATCTTCTCGCCTTATTTTGAGAACTACAAGGCGCAGACGATTATGGCGGGCTGCGAACCGATCTTCGTCCCGCTCGTGCCGCCGGAATACAATTTCGATCCCGCCGTTTTGGAAGACGCCTTCAAACAGGACCCGAAGGCGATACTCATCTGCAACCCGTCCAACCCGTCCGGCAAGGTCTTCACCCGCGCGGAGCTTGAGTTCATCGCCCAGCTCTGTCAGAAGTACGACGTCTTCGCCATCATGGATGAGGTTTATGAACATATCATCTACGACGACAACGTCCATACTTACATGAACAGCCTCCCCGGCATGTGGGAGCGCACGGTCAGCTGCTCCAGCCTTTCGAAGACATATTCCGTCACCGGCTGGCGTTTGGGCTACGCGATTGCACCGGAACCGATCATGAACCGCATCAAGCAGTATCATGACTTCAACACTGTCGGCTGCCCCTCTCCCTTGATGGAAGCCGCTGTCGTCGGCTTGGAATTCCCGGATTCCTATTACGTTGAGTTCCAACAGCATTACGCCCACATGAAGGACATCTTCTGCTCCGGCATGCGCTCCATCGGCATTCCTTTCACCGAGCCGCAGGGCACTTATTTCGTCCTCGCCGACATCCGTCCCTACATGCGCCCGGGACAGAATGATCTCGAGTTCTGCGAAGAGATGACCCGCCGCCTCGGCGTCGCCGCGGTTCCCGGCAGCTCATTCTTCCGTGAAGGCGGCGAAGGCATCATCCGCCTGCATTACGCGAAGATGGACTCCACGCTGTACGAAGCGCTGAACCGTCTGAACGACATCAATAAAATGAAGACCGCCGAGTAATCCGCGGAGAACAAAAGAGGAGACTCAAACCGAGCCTCCTCTTTTTTATATTCAGCACCCGCGGGTGTGGTAGTTGAAACAGAAGTCCGCGAGATTATTGCCCTCCGGCGTGGCGAGATACCAGCAGGTCACCCAATTGTCGTTATCCTCGAAAATCTCCATCGGCATGGTGAAGGTACAGCTTTCGCCGGGTTCAACCGTTCCCGGGACGAAAACGGACGTGGTGTGGAACCAGTTATAGCCGGAGTAGAAATTCAGCGTGTAGGACGAATCCCAAGCTTCGCTGCCCTCATTCGTGAAGGTGACGGAGACGTTCTCCGTGTGGTCGTAGGCACAGAAGGTGTTCCCATCGGCGGGGTTGATGGATGAGAAGGACGCGGCTTGTTCATCGCTGCTGTAATGCGCGGGCGCGGAGCCTTCCGTCTTGACGAAGGCATAAAACACGCCGCTGTCATCCGAGCTGCCCGAAGACGATTCGCCTGAACTTGATGACGAGTCCAACGAATTGGTTCCGTCGCCATGGTTGTAGCAGAATTCATAGAAGGTTTCGCCCGCGCTGTTGAGCACCTGCCAGCAGGATTTCCAGCTGCTGTCTGAGATCGTGATCGGGATGGCGAAGGTGGCTTTCTCCCCCGGCGCGGCTGACGCGTTCAGAGTGAGGTCGGCATTGCCGGCGGGGTTCTTCCCCGCGAAGAACTCCAGCGAATAGTCCGAAGTCCACGTACTGCTGCCGTTGTTTTGGAACGCGGCGTAAAGGGTCGTGATGCTGCCCGTGGAGTATTCCACCGGGTCGAAGTAAAGCCAAGCCGCGCTGTCCTCCCCGCCCGAAACGGAAACGGATGACGCGGATGAAACCGCGGCAGCGTCGGAGGAAATCTGCGCCGCGGAGACCGGGACGGAGGAATTGAAGGCCGCGTTGAAATCAATAGATGAATACAGCTGCGGGGTCGGCGTACGCTGAACGGAGATAACGCCCTCCGCGATGTCCGGGGCGATGCCGTCGGTTGAGTAATTCGAGGTCAAATCCCACAGGACGGAGCTCTCCGTCGGGGCCGGGACGGCCGATCCGTTTGAGGCGGAGGGAAGATTGCACGCGGAGAGGCAGAGGACAGCGGTCAGCAGCGCGAGGTTAAAGAGTGTCCGCGTAAAGCCATTCATAAATCTTTTCATTGACATAGACATTATGGATGTAGTTCCGCGTCTCACTGAAGCGGATCACTTCATAGAGCAGGTCCGGGTCATCCCCCGCGGCGGCCTGCCATTTGAGCGTGTTGCCGGAACCGCCGTTGTAGGCGGAGATCATGGCAATGTTTGAGCCGTCGAAGTAGGTGTTCATGCGGGAGAGGTACGACGCCCCGTAGTTGACCGCGACCGGGACGCGGTAAAGATCCGCGTCGGTGTAGTCTTTCGGCCAGTTCAGGGATTTATTGATCTCCGCGCCGGTCTCCGGCATGATCTGCATCAAGCCCCGGGCGCCCGCGGAGGAGCCCGACCACGGGTTATACATGCTTTCCTGCTTCATGACCGCGTAAAGGATCGCGGGCGAGATGTTGTACATTGAGGCGGACTCTTCCACATAATAGCGGTACCAGGGACCGAAGCGCATATGATTGAAGTAATTCGGAACTTCCATCGTGCGGTCGTCCTCATGCAGTCCCGCGTCGGAGAGGATTTGTCGGCTGAGCAGCGCGCATTCGCGGTAGAGGCCTTTCTCGTACATCTCATTCAGGAACACGTATTCCTGCGCCGGCAGGCCGACCAAAGCCTCGCGGACGTTGTCAAAGCAGATCACCGCCTGCTGATATTGGCCGAGGGTGTAATACTCAACGCCCTGCTTGTAATCATCCATAATCATGTAAGTCGAGCCGTCCGTCAGCGCGTTTTCGGTCAGACTGAATGTCAGCATCAGCCACTGATCGGCGATCTGCTTCTCGCCCTCGAAATCCACATCGAACGAGAAGGACGAAGGCGGCTCCATGTAATCCTTGCCTTCCAGCAGCTCCGCAGCCCGCAGGGAATAATACCCCGTCCGTGACTGCTCCGCGGCTTTTTCGAGGTATTTGCGGTAATTGTAGCTGTCTTTCTTCTTCTCGTAAATCTTCGCGATCCAGAGATTCGCCTGCGCCTGATCTTCGGGAACGGCGCTGACGATCAGCAGCCGGTTCAGCAGCGACAGCGCGGATTCGTAATCCGTGACGCGGTAATAGGCAATCGCCGCGGAGAACAGGGCGTCGCGGCTCTGTTCGTAGAGCGGGTATTCGTCGATGAGGCGGCTCCATTGCTTCGCCGCGTCGGAGAGGTAATTGCCGCGTTCAAGGATGCGCCCGGCTTCATAGATGAAGGACGCCGCGTCCGGCTGATCCGGGTGGAGCTTGACGTAATCGAGAAGTGTTTCCGCGGCTTTCTTATGCTTGCTCTGGTATGCCCACTGGACGTAAGCCATCTCGTCCCAGGCGGAGACGTAATATTTGTTTTCGGGGTAATCGTCGATCAGCTTCTGGAAAGCAGTGACGGCTTCGTCGTATTCCGCGAGGTATTCATTGCAGAGGCCGATGAAATACCAAGACGAGCCGTCGTTGCCGGGTTCGGACTTGATATAGCGGCGGAAGGCGTCATTGGCGAGGGAATACTGCCCGACGTAGTAGTTGATCAAACCGCGCTGGTAGTCGCTGACGGTCTGATTGTTGTCGATCAGCCACAGCAGCGCGAGGTAGGCGTAATAAGATTGCGGATAGTTGTTGACGACTTCCTGATAACGCGAAATGACCTGTTCGCGGCGCCCCTGCGCGTCATAGATGCTGCCGAGATAATAGTCTATCGCGGCGCGGATGTTGTCGTCCGTGGTGGTGTCAAACAGCGCGAGCAGCAGCTCGGATTCCCTGTCTTTGTCCGTGTCGTCATAGGACAGCGCGTAATCCAGATTGGTGTAATCCCCCACGGAGTCGGGATTGAGCTCCTTCATCTTGTCAATGTTCTGACGGAAAAGCTCGTTGTCGCCGAGGTTTTGATAGGCGCAGGCGAGTTGGTAATAAATGTCGGACGCGATGGGCGAATCGCTTCGATAGCCGAGGTAATTCGTGAGGAAGTCAATCTCCGTCTTGTAACGGCTCTCTTCGGAGGCGCATTGCGCGGCGATGTAGTACGCCTTCGCGAGGACGGCTTTCTCCTCATCGGTGGGGTTTTCCGTGTATTCGGAAAGGCTGTTCGCGTGACGGACGCAGGCGGAGTATTCCTCTTTGGCGTAATTCAGTTCAATGCGGTCCGCCTCGGCTTTCAATTCCTCAAGCGCGTTCTCGGCGCTCTCAACGCGCTCATTGATATCCTTGTATGCCATGTCGAAGTCGCCGATCCGCAGCTCTTCCATGGACTCAATCGGGGAGGTCGTCGGGGTCGGGACCGGTGTTTTGGTCGGAACCGCTGTCGGGGTGGCGGTCGGCGGTTCGGGGGTGAATGTGACGGTCGGTGAGCTGATCAGATTGCTGAGGATCCGGTTCCGCCGCGAGTCGCAGGCGCATAAAGCCAGGCTCAGCGCGAGAAGAGCCAACACCGGGATAATTCGGAATGACGGTCTGTTCATAGTATTCATTATATTCGATAATTCATGCCGCCGGCTGAATCAGAATTGAATCAGACCGGAGGCGGTGAGCTGCAGGTGCGCGAAGCTCAGGAGGTCGATCTGCAGCAAGGCGAACGCGGCCGCGGGAAGGTAAACAGACTTGGCGGGGCAAGGGATTTCTCTTACCGACGCGATGGCTTTGATGAGGAGACTGTACAGTTGAATCAGGAATGTCACCGCCGAAAGGCAGAGGATGATTCGCAGCGGGAGCTCGACCACGGTTGAATTGCTGTACATCGCGGCGTGGAAAAGAGCCGCGCAGACGAGCAGGAATCCAAGACGAAGGAGCAGCGAGGGCTTGCGGCTGCCTTCAATATGAAATATGTTCCGATACAACGGCAGGTTGAATCCCGCGATCCCGGCCCCGGCGGCGAATCCGCTCAGGAAGCGGGTATGCGTCTGATCCGGGTAAATCGTGATGTCAAGCAGCGTCGTGGCGTTCAGAATGTCGATGCCGTAAAAAAGCAGCGCTGCCGCGAGAAAGACAATCGAGCGGGCGGAAAACATTGCTTCATCTTCTCGGCGGAGCAGCGAATACAGCAGCGCGCAGAGAATGCCCGCGAAAAGCCCCGCGCAGCGGAAGCAGAACGGCAGCTGCGCCGTCCCGAACATCGGTGAGCGGTCCGTCATTTGATGACAGAACGCCGCGCCGACAGCCCATGAAGGCGCGCATTGAAAGCGGACGCAGATGACGATGAATATAATGAAGGGGAACGCGCAGAGAATCTTTTTCCGCATGATCATCCCCTGACTACGTAAATCGGGTTCGTGAAGATCCAATCCAGCCAGCGTCGGTTATGCTCAACCGCGCATTCGACGCGATAGACGCCGGGTTCGTAAGCGGTGTAAGGCATTGAGGAGGCGTTGACCCATTCACGAAGGACTTCGCCGTTATAAATCAGACGGCAGCGGCATTTCTCCGGGACGCGGATCTTCAGCGTGACACTGTTGCGGAGGAGGATGGTCTCCCCCGGATAAGCCGGCTCCTCATCATTATCCCCCACGGCGTGGAAACAGAATCCCTTCGCGGACCGCAGGCCGTCGAACGCGATAAACAGCCGCCCGGCCTTCAACGCGTCGTAAAGCACGGCCGCGTCCGCGTCGAGCTCACCGGAGAGCGCGTTCGGGATGAAGAGATGATTCGATACCGAGGAGAAAAGTTCCGGGTAGCGGATCGGCTCGGTCAGAGCGGCACTGCAGTTCCCGGCGAGAATCACCGGGCGGCGGTCGTCATTCCACAGCTTGTCAACGGCCGCGAGGCGTTTATGGATCTCCTCTATGGATGGATAGAAGCCGCGCTTGAGAAGGTCTTGGGTGGTGAACAGTTCTTTATGGGACGGTGCCTGCGCGTAAAAAGCGCTTTCCGTCTCTTTGCTATATTCGCAGATTTTGAGGGACTTCCGCTCCCGTCCGTACGTGTCCGCCGCGGAGAAATCTACGGAGAGCGTCCGCGGGACGGAGCTGTCAAGCGGGTCGAAGTTCTCCGTTCCGCTGAGAAAGAGCGTCCGTTTTCCGGACTTGTAGAAAAATCCGCTGAGTCCCTTCACGGACACGTTGCGGTCGGATGTGAGCACCGCGTCAATGCCGCATTCCAAGGCGGATTGAGCGATGTCGTAATACGACAGCTCATTCACGCCGGAAAACTTTGTATAATTATGAAGAGAGCAGGTGATTTCTTCCATATCTTAACAATTCAGTCACAAGAACTCGCGAAAGTTATTGACGAATCCGCCTCATGTAATTATAATCATTAAGTTGATAAAACCGGGAGGGTAATTCGAAATGAAAACATTCTTTAACATCGCGCTCATCATTACATCTATCGCGACCGTAGTGCTTGTCGTCCTGCAGAATCGCGGCGTCGGTATGGGTTCCATCGCCGGCGGTGAACCGGGTTCCGTTTTCTCTGCCCGCCGCGGCGTTGACAAGGTCCTGTTCAACCTGACTCTTGGCTTCAGCATTGCCCTTGTCATCCTTGTTC
>CAVIKW010000004.1:0-43351 GCA_963643375.1 Flexilinea sp.
ATCGGACAGGACTCAGGAACGCATTCCTCCTCCGGACGGGATTTCAACCCCGCTTCTTCCGGCACAAGCGTCACCGTACCGTCCTCAAGAACGAAGCAGGGGATGCCGGCCGTCCCTTTTTCACGGCATTCGGCGAAGACGTCACTTCTGTCGCGCAGGCGGAGGAATTCCTTGAGCTTGCGTACGTGCGAACCGATGTCAATGTATTCATATTCAGCTTTACCCTCGATTTGCGGCTTAATATACGCGCAATCCGGGCATGAAGGCATTCCGTAGATTTTGATCATGCTTCTCTCCTTATTATTTTCCGTCTCTATTTTAACATCAAACAATCCCCTGTTCGGGGATTGTTTCCAAAGTCTGATTTTATTTTTTTCCGAAGTGCATCTCACGCAGCCCTTCGACCTCATCGCACACCTTCTGCAGACTGCATGTCTTGCAGTCCGTCATCACGTTTTTGAAGATGTGGTCAATGGCTGCCGTGATGCCGGCGGTCTTCTTGACGCTCTGCTCAAGCGCGGCGAAGTCGAAATTCGGATCGGTAATGAAGATTACCGCCGCGGCTTTCACATCCGGATTCTTATGCAGCAGATTCAGCATCAGGTTGCCAACGTGGGCGAAGCTGATTCCTTTCGCGATGGCGTCCTTTGATACGCGGATGCTTTCGCGGCCGTATACGGACGAAACCCGCGTCATGAAGCCTTCCGGATGGACGTGGTAACGGACGTTCTCAATCCGCTTCACCGAATTGTAAAGGGCGTCTTTGTTATCGGTCCGCAGGCTGTTCACCAAGGCAATCGTCAGCCGGGCGTACGAAGTATCAGCCTTGACCGCGTTCAGATCCGGGCCGATGAGCTTGATTGAATCTCCCGGCACGAATTCCGCGTTCTCCGTCAGGGCTGTGCCGCCGAGCGCGTACAGGGACGGGGTCGAGCCGCCGAGTTCATACGCCATATCGCCGCGGAGGATCATCTGATGCGAACCGGCGTCCGGCCAATCGGGTTCCGACTTTACCGGCAGATCCATCCCGCCGGAGCACAACGTCCGCCAATTGCGAATCTCGTCATCGTAGAGGCGCATTAGAGATGCTTATCCCTTTTGACCTTGTCGTAGTTCTTATCGATCAGCGGGAAGAGCGCGCTCGTCAGCTTCATGTCCAGATTGAAGAAATAGACGAGGAAAGTAATGCCGAAAAAGGCACCCGCGACGATTACGATGATGCGTAAAATCTTGAGAATGACGTCCATATTATTCCGCCTTTTTTGCCATACCCTTCTGACGGGCGAATTCCGCGGCACCGATCGCGCCGATCAGCTGCGGATCCACGGGGAGGTCTTTGACCTGGATATTCAGCACCTTCTCAATGGCGGCCTTCAGGCCGTCGTTCTTCGCGCAGCCGCCGGTCAGCGTAACGGAGTCGGTCGCGCCGGCTTTCTTCGCCATGACGAAGCAGCGCTTCGCGACGGAGAGTTCAATACCCGCGGCGATTTCGTCCATCGGCTTGCCTTCGCCAACGAGGGAAATGACTTCGGATTCGGCGAAGACCGTGCACTGAGAGGTGATCGGAATTGTGTTCTTGGCAGTCAGAGACAGTTTACTGAAGTCGATCAGATCCATCTCGAAAGCGCGGGCCATGGCTTCAAAGAAGCGGCCGGTACCGGCGGAGCATTTATCGTTCATCGCGAAGTTCAGCACCGTACCGTCTTTGTCAACGGCGATGCCCTTCACGTCCTGACCGCCGATATCAATGATGGCCTTCACGGTCGGGTCGACAACATGAACACCCATCGCGTGGCAGCTGATTTCGGAAATGTTCTCGTCCGCGGAGGGAACCTTGTTGCGGCCGTAGCCGGTACCGACGAGGTAAGTCAGGTCTTCCGGGGTTTTCAGTTCGGGAACCTGGTCAACGGCCGCCTGCAGGGATTCCTCGCAGGAGAGGACCGCGTTGATACGGCTCTTCAACGTCACTTCCGCGACGATCTTCTGATTTTCGTCCATGATAACGCACTTGGTGTAAGTACTGCCGGAGTCACATCCGCCAAAATATTTCATTATTTTCTCCTTAATTGTTTACGCGATAAACTTTATTGCTTTACCAGGAATGTTCATCCGGCAAAATTTCAAGACTGGGGTCGATCGGCTCTTCACGCATGACCGTCCGCATGTAGCGGTTGACCTGGTCGCGGACGCCCTGACGGGACACAACACGCGGGTCGAAGAGGTCGTGCGTCACCCAAACGAGGTGGATGCCCTTCTCGCGGGCTTTTTCCTCGAACTGACCGTGCATACCGGAAAGGGCCTTGCAGCTCATGTGCTCCCAAAGGATGACCATGTCGGCGTTGAATTCCTCAACGATGTCCCAAAGCTCATCCAGCAGGACCTTGTAGCCGCCGTGGGTACGGTTGCGCATGATCATGTTCTCGGTCAGCCAAGCCATATCGTAATAAGCCTGTTCGCGGTTTTCCGGCGTATCTTCTTCGGCAATCATCTTCGTCGAAATCATGGAGAGCATATCCGTGAGCGGGACGATGCCCCAGCAGTTCAGCAGCCAGACGAGGAAGTCGAAGTAATAATGAGACTGAACGCCCCAGATGATCGCGCGGTGGCGGTATTCCTTCGCGGCGCGTTTCTTCTGCTTGTAAGCCTGTTCAGCCAGCGCGGAGATCTTGCGGTCGGCTTCAACGAAGTCCTGAACCTTGCCGCAGATGGCCATGTAGTTCGTTTCGGTATAGAGCGCGAGGTTGCCGCCGAAGACCTGCGGATAATCGGTCTTGTTCATATCCAGCCAGTCAATACGATGGCGGGTGGATTCGTTGACGCGCTTGGCGCATTCGAAGTAATACTTCCAATCCCACTTCTCGCCGGTATTCTTCTCAATAAAGGCGATGGCGTTGCGGATTTCCTGCGCGGCGTATTCCTGGACGTCATCTTCGCGATGGCGGAGCGGGGCAGCCAGCTGGAAGACCGGGATGCCTTCCTCGAGCTCGAGGCGCTTGCTGATGACGCCGTTGCCGAGGAGGGAGCCGTCGCAGGTGGTGTTGCACTGCACGGCGCAGGCACCGAGAACCGGGTAGTCGTCTTCAATGGAGACGCCGGATTCGGCTTCGGGCATCGGGCAGACATCGCCCGGCAGACCGTATTCCTGCGCGACGTCGATGTAATGCACCGCGGCGTACTGGTTCAGCAGTACCGGGATGTAAGTCGCCGGTGTTTCGCGGCTCAGACCTTTGACGGTCGGGAAGCCCATGAGCACGGCGGTCATTTCATTTTCATCAACAAGGCAGACTCTCTTGTTGAATTCTTTGTCATTGCCGAAGCGGTGGTCGCCGCGGAAGAGGCTGTCAAGCAGCTTCGCGACGTCTTCAATAATCAGATCCTGTTCAAGGTGGCAGATACGAAGATACTCACCGCGCAGACCCTGAGAGAAGCGGTCCACCATCATCGGAACGGCGAGATAGTTCGCCATCCAGCGGTAGCGGAACATCGCTTTGACGTTGCGGGGCTTGATAACAAACTTCGCGAGCGTCCCCATGATGTGAAGCCAGCGGGAATAATCGTACAGCGTATCTTTGATGCCGCGCCATTCTCTGCGCTTGCGAACGCGCCCGTCCGTGTAGAATGAGCCGAGTTTATCCTTTCCGATTTCCTTTGCCATTATTTCTCCCCCTTGTGAAGCTTCTTGATCTCGATGCTCTCCACGAAAGCCTGAACTCTGGTGCGCATCTGTCCGGAATTACCGATGGCATACGGTCTGTCAACGGCGAGGACCGGATAGCCGTAATCGTCGCGGAGGATGACCGTGCCCAGCATACGTTCGTAGGCCCACGGGTCGCAGAATTTCATCTGTTCATAGATAATGCCGTCGGCGCCGTATTCCTTAGCCAGGTCGGCGACGTACTTGCGGCGGCCTACCATTTTCGGCTGATCCATGTAACGCGGACACTGACCGCGGGTCATGTACGCGCGGCAGATCTGGGTCAAGGCGTCTTCTTCATCGTTGAGAACGATCTCATCGCGGCCCGGGAAGGAACCGTAGCAGAAACGGTCAACGCAGACATACGCGCCGCAGTCTTCGACCAGTTTGATGACGTCTACGTCATCCACTTCGGAACCGACAAACGCGACGCGGGCGCGGTACTTACCGACGGGATCGGGTTCGCGGGTCTTCAGCTCTTCAAGCGTTTCGCGGAGCTTATCCATCAGCAGGTATTTCGGGCAGACGTAAGTCGCCAGGGTGATGATGTGATACTCGTAGCCGGTGATCTTCGGCTGTTCGCCTTTGCGGAATTCGCCGATCTCACGGATCAGGCGGCACATCTCATTGTGTTCCGCGACGGCCTTGCGGATCGCTTCTTCGGAGACATCAATGCCGAACTTTTCTTTCAGCGGAGTGAGGATGTGGTTCTTGCACTGCAGTACATACAGGTTCAGACCGTTGTCGTCGCCCTTCATTGGGATTTCCATGTACTGGTAGAAGAAATGCGGCTTGCCTTCGCCCAGGACCTTCAGCAGCTCCATGTTCTCAACACAGCGGTTCAGCATGGTGCAGCCGTCCGGAGTGATCAAGGCGTCAACAAAGTTATAACCGCCCTCAATCGCGCGTTCCAAGAGGGCGCGCGAATACTCGCAGAGGAAGCTCGTCATGTAATAAGTCGCCATCTCGATAGAGCCGGTACGAGGAGCGCGCAGACGGACCGAGAAGATGCCGGGAAGGTTCACAAGCGGTTCCGGAATGTTTTCGCAAACCGTCGCCACGCACTTTTTCCCATCTTCCAGTCCCTGCTGAACGAGCTCGTTATTGGCCTCATCCAACAGTTTCTCGAAGTAGTAAAGATGTTTTAAGTCTCTCATTGATTCTCCGCTTTAAATGATTTGAAGGCTTCGCAGAGCCTCTCTTGTTCCCTCTACAATGGACGCGTCCGAAGGCAGATAGAAGACGTTCTCTCCCTTCAGATCAAACTCGGCAAGGCTCGGATCACTCGGAATCTTCGCCGCGATTTGCAAATCGCCCAGCTGCATCATATCGGTGATGGCAGTGTTCGGCAGACGGTTCGCGATCACGCCGACCTTATCGTACATGACGAGGTCGTCCGCGACCGCCTTGATGGTCTTGATTACATCGGTGCCCTTCTTGCTGGAGTCTGTGACCAGGAAGAGGTGGGTGACCTTCTCCATGACGCGGCGGTTGATCTGCTCAATGCCGGCCTCACCGTCGATCACAACGTAATCGAATTGGTCGGCGAGGATCTGGATCACCGCCTTCAGATAAGAGTTGACCTTGCAGTAGCAGCCCGCGGCTTCCGGACGGCCGACAGCGATGAAGCTGAAGCCGTTGCTCTCAACGAGCGCGTCAAAAATCTGATACCGCGCCTCGCCGAGCAATTCCAACGCGGAGCGGGCGTCTCCGTCCTCAGCCGCGTTCACGACGGATTTACGGATGTCGTCAATCGTCGTCTTCACTTCAATCCCCAGCGCCGTGGAAAGCCCCACCGCCGGGTCCGCGTCGATCGCGAGAATCCGCTTGTCCGGGAACTGTTCGGTCAGAACACGCACCATATTTGCCGCGATGGAAGTTTTCCCAACGCCGCCTTTGCCTGCAACTGCTATAATGACAGTCTGATCAGCCATGTAACAACCTCTCTGATTTGCAAACGTTAATATTTTGTTAGAATTATAACAAAGAAACGTGATTCAAGCAAGCACCTCGGGAACATATTCACAAACTACGTGAGGCTTATGCATAACACGCAAAGCTGCGGTATCATCAAGGTGAGAATACACACCGCCGTATCGGAGGGCCGATTGAAAATCATCGCACCGGATTATTATCCCGAATTTCACTGCATCGCGGATCAATGCCGCCATACCTGCTGTCAGGGATGGGAGATCGACATTGACGAGGCATCTATGCGCAGATTTGCTGCTGTTCCCGAAATCAGCAATGAAATCGACTTCACCGGCGAAGCCCTGCACTTCCGTTTGTCAGCGGATGAACGCTGTCCGTTCCTGCGGGAGGATGGCCTCTGCCGCATGATCAAAACCTACGGCGAAGGCATGCTCTGCCAAATCTGCGCGGATCATCCCCGCTTTCGAAACTATTGGTCGGATCGAATCGAGCTCGGCCTCGGCATGGTATGCGAAGAAGCCGCGCGGCTGATTCTTTCTCGTGAACGGCCCGCACGTCTGATTTTGATTGATGAGAATGATGATGAGTCCGCTCCGCTGACGGAGGTCGAACAGCAGCTGATGGATTATCGGCAGTATTTTACGGAGCGCGCCGTGAGCGAACTGAAGCTTACGGGACCGCGTGCCCGGCTGATGGAATACCTGATTTACCGCCACATCCCCGACGCGCTGTACGACGATCAGCTTGAGAACCGCGCCGCGTTCATCCTGTCGTTCTACCGAGAAATCACATCCGCCTGGGACAAAACCGATGGCAGTCTTGACGCGTATGTCGAAGCCGTCCGTCAGCTCTCCTACGATGTCGAATACGATGACGATGTTCTCCGCGAACGCATCGCGCGGGGTTCGTAGGATTTATCTCGTGTTCACGTAAATCACAAACTCGCGGATCAGGACCACCGACGCGGTTAGGATGGCGAGAAGGATGAGAATAATCGGCAGAAGGATTAGACCGCGTTTTCGATCAATCTCGAACGCGTACCGCGTCGAACCGGTCAGCGTCATCGCGCGGTTGAGTACGCAGACCACGATCCAAATTGTGCTCAGCTGACCGACGATGAGCATCACCGGTCCCCAGAGCAGGAACTGATAATGCGTGAAGAGGAACGCCCGCAGCAGACCGCGCGGATTCCACTTCCCACGCAGCGCGAATCCCGCCGCGACGCAGGCACAGTATTCAATCGCCATATAGATAAGGATCACCGCCAAATTCCCGATAAACGCCAAACCGGGGCTGCTGTAATAACGATTCATCATCAGCCAGCCGAAAAGGACATTCAGCAGACCGATCAGTGCGGCCGGGCCGTCGTAACGTTTGTCATTCACGACTTCCTTGAAGGCAGCCGGCGAAAACAACATCGAATGGAAAAGCGTAGGCAGCCAATGCTTCACATCCGCGATTTGCCGAAGCAGATCCATGAAGCTGACGGATTCCTTCTCCGCGGGCTCCTTCACCGGCGTTTCGGCGTCGCGGATGCGGCAGAGCACCGCGTTCACGCCGCAGGAATTCGTGATCTCATCGTCAACCGGGATCGCGGCATTGTGCATGATGAACGGCTCGGTTTGTTCCCCGCCGATTCCTCCGTGGGAGCCGATCAATTCCTCAAAAGCGGCCACGGTGCCGTCTTCATAAACCGTTGAAATGACAATAACGTCGCCGACATCCGGGAATTCAGCCAGCCGAAGCAGCTGCTCCGCGCGCTTGTCCGCGTCTCCGTACATCAGAAGCGGATCGATGCCGCTCACCTCTCCGGTAACGAGATTCCGACGGCCGGACTTCCCGAGCGCGAAGGGACCGTCTTCTCCGCGAATGACAAGCAGGCCGACGCCTTCATGCCCGATCAAGTCCTCGCAGAAGCCGGGATAGAGCGCTTCGATCTCGCGGTACGTCAGCTGTTGTTCGGCACATGAGAAGTAGGCGTTTGCGAGATTGCCCGAGGCGAGGACGATAATGTTCCCCGCCGTACGGTCAATTTTCGCGATGGTCTCATTCGAGAGGCTGTCGGTAATGTTTTCGCCGAGCTTCTGATATAAGCTGTCGATGAGCGCGCTGCTGTGTTCGCTTGAGATTGTCTTCAACGCGGCGAGAACATTGACGGCGTTATCGTCTGAACCGCCTAGGTCGATGACGGAGATTGCCTTCTTGATCAGGGAATGTTCCTGCGCGAGACGGCTGATGTAGTCGGCCAGGCTCAATCCGTAACGCTGTTTGAATGTCGCGCCGTATGACTGTCCGTGATCGGAAAGGATCACCACCTCATACGGACGGATGTCTTCGTCTTCAATGGCATCGCAAATCTTGCGGATCGAGCGGTCGATTCCGCTCAGCGCCCGGTACGCCTCTCCGCTGTCGGGTCCGGAATGATGGGCAATTTCATCGTAACCGACAAACGTCGTGTACATCGCGTCGCGTCCCATCGCGGCGGCGTCAATGAATGCCGTCGTGGAGATGTCCCGCAGCAGGATATTGGTTGCCCCGCGGACAAGCGGATAGAACCCATGCAGGCGGTTCAATCGCGGCGTTGTTCCCTTGATTTTGTCCCACAGGTAACCGAGCACCTCGCGGAGAGCGTCCAACTGGGTGTAAACAACGGATTTCGCGAGCAGGTACGGCCGCAGTGATACATAATAGAGATCACGCTGACGGCTCTGTTTGTCGGCATCGTTCTTCGGCAGGATCTGGGAGACAGTCAAGAGACTCTCCTCCGCGCCGCCCGACATGATGTTCCCGCAGGACATACCTGTGGTCAGAATACCCTTCGCGCCGCCGGCCAAAATACGGCTCTCCATCTTATGCGCGTCGTCGAAATTTGATGAACTGTAAACGTGCTTTTCGCTCCGGTTATACCAGCGGAAGGCGCAGATGTCGTCGTTGTTCCCGAAGAGGATCCCCGCCTGACACGAGGATGTTTGCGAAGGCACGCCGCAGTCATACGGCCGCGCGGTCCAGCCGTTCTCCAGCATCCTGCGGACCTGCGGCATCTTTCCGCTTTCGACGGCCTTCATCAGCCGGTTATAAGACAAACCGTCGATCTCGAGCATAATCAGGCCGTGCTTTTTCTTCGTGTCGGGGGCGGTATTCGCGTTGTGCTTGACGACATTGGAAATGTATAAATAATCACCGTCAATCGGGATCAGGGTCAGGAGGATGCTGTTGAGAATGGCGAAAATGAAAACCGCCTTCAGGCAGTCCCACAGGGAGCCGGTCACGAAGGACGGATAGAAGTATTTCAAAACCAGGATGAAGAAGCCGTTCACGACCAGGGAAAACAGCCCAACCGTGGCTGTATTCAGCGGAGTGAGAAGGTAAAGCAGCAGCGGGCGGATGAGAGAATTCATCACCGTGAGCCCGAGCGCGGGTTCAAGATATTGAATGGCAACCGGCACCGCGTCGTTCGGGATTATCTTCATACCGGGAATGAGCTTCACACATAAATAAAGACAGAGCGTGTTGAAGAGCCAATTCGCAATAAAAAAGATGACCGATCGGAAGAAATCCTTCATTTTATCTCCACAAAAGTCTGTCCGATTTCCGATGTGCAATTAAATAAAAAGAGCGGGCAAGGGGAATCGAACCCCTATTAGATGCTTGGGAAGCACCTGTTCTGCCATTGAACCATGCCCGCGAACTATTTTGATTATACCCGCTTTTCTTCAGCCTCAAACGAAATTCGTTATTTTTGCTTTTTGCGGGGCGCGACGCGCATTTTGTTCCGTCCCCACAGCGCGATGAGAATGATGAGCACCGAGGAGAGCACCGCGATTCCGCCGGCAATCGTGAAGCCGTCCACCCACAGCTTCTCCGGGAAGAGGCGGATCAGGGAATCGGTCTCCCAGAAAAGCCACGTCCCGCTGCTGAAAAAAATGGAATGAAAAGACGTGAAAAAGCTGTCGAACCCGGTCAGGACCAGCACGAGGATCAATCCCATCAATCCCAGCGAAAGCCCGCCGCCCCACAGCAGGGCATTGCACAGTCCGGGCAGGGCATCGACCTTATGACAGGTCAGCCAAAGCGTACAGAGAACAAACGCCACCATGATGAAAAGTGCCAGCCGGGCGTTCTTGAACACAACGCGGACATCCTTCATATGTGAAAGCTCGCGTTCGTTGAAAAGCTGCGTCCCGTCCTTCATTTTCAGCGCGGCAAACTTCGCGTCGGCGGTTTCATCCGACTCAAAGGAGGTGATGTAATCCACGGAGGCGTTACCGTATTCGATCCGTTCCTCGAGGGTGAATCCGTAAGGGTCGGCCGGGAAATCCGGCAGACGGTATTCGTGTTCCAGGAAGCTCTTAGTAAAAACGATCAGAATGGCGTTCATCAGCAGAATATACGGCAGGATGACCGCGAGGATGGTGAAAAATATACCCCGCGCTTGGAACGGTTTTTTGTCTGTTTTCGTATCTCGGCTCATAGCTTACACCTCGCGCATTTTTAATCAGATCTATTGTAATCCATTCCGATGGGCGAGCCCATTCCTGTGTATAAATTCAGGGCTGATTCCGTAAAAATTCCCCGTCTGTGGCATAATTAAAGGAGAACTTTTTCAATGGTGCCAGCGAAAGGAGACCGGTTCATGAAAAAGACAATTATTACGTCAGTCGGAAAAGATACAGTCGGCATTATCGCGCGTATCTGCACGTATCTCGCGGAGAATCAAATCAACATCGAGGATATCTCTCAGACCATCATCCAAGGCTATTTCAATATGATGATGATCACCGACACCTCAAAATGCGCGAAACCGTCCGCGGAAATCGCTTCGGATTTGAAGAAGCTCGGCGAGGAAATCGGCGTCGTCATCAATTGCCAGCACGAAGACATCTTCAACATGATGCACAGAATTTAGAGGTCACCGCATGATCAATATTCATGAAGTGCGTGAAACCAATGAAATGATCCGGAATGAGAATCTGGACGTCCGCACGATTACTATGGGCATCAGCCTTCTGGACTGCGCGGACGCGGACCTCGACCGTGTCAACGAGAAGATTTACGAAAAGATCACCCGCATGGCGGAAAATCTCGTCAGCACGGGGAAAGACATCGAAGCTGAATTCGGCATTCCTATTGTAAACAAACGCATCTCCGTCACGCCGATCGCTCTGGTCGGCGCCGCGGCTTGCAAGACACCTGAGGACTTCGTCACCATCGCGCATACCCTCGACCGCGCGGCGAAAACCGTCGGCGTGAACTTCATCGGCGGGTACTCTGCCTTAGTCGCGAAGGGAATGACCACCGCGGACGAGCTGCTCATCCGCTCCATCCCGCAGGCGTTGGCGGAAACAGACTTTGTCTGCAGCTCCGTGAATCTCGGCTCCACCAAGACCGGCATCAATATGGACGCCGTCCGACTGATGGGGCAGATCGTCAAGCAGACCGCGGAACGCACCGCGGACGCCGGCAGCATCGGCTGCGCGAAGCTGGTTGTGTTCTGCAACGCGCCGGATGACAATCCGTTCATGGCCGGCGCCTTCCATGGCGTCACCGAAGCGGACGCGATTATCAATGTCGGCGTCTCCGGCCCGGGCGTTGTCAAGCACGCCCTCGAACTGGTCCGCGGAGAGAATTTTGAGGTCCTCTGCGAGACGATCAAGAAGACCGCGTTCAAAGTGACGCGCGTCGGGCAGCTGGTTGCCGAGGAGGCATCCGCCCGACTGAATGTCCCCTTCGGCATCGTCGACCTTTCGCTCGCCCCGACGCCCGCTGTCGGCGATTCCGTGGCGGAAATCCTTGAGGAGATCGGCTTGGAATCCGTCGGCGCTCCGGGAACAACAGCGGCGCTGGCGTTGCTGAATGACCAGGTCAAGAAAGGCGGCGTGATGGCTTCGTCGTATGTCGGCGGTCTGAGCGGCGCGTTCATCCCTGTCAGCGAGGATCAAGGCATGATTGACGCCGTCAACCGCGGCGCGCTGACGATTGAAAAGTTAGAGGCGATGACCTGCGTCTGTTCGGTCGGGCTGGATATGATCGCCGTTCCGGGCGATACCTCCGCCGCAACCATTTCCGGCATTATCGCGGATGAAATGGCCATCGGCATGGTCAACCAGAAGACGACCGCCGTCCGCCTGATCCCGGTCGCCGGGAAAGGCGTCGGCGACAGTGTTGAATTCGGCGGTCTGCTCGGATACGCTCCGATCATGCCTGTTAATACGTACTCCTGCGAGGCGTTCATAAACCGCCGCGGCCGCATTCCCGCGCCGATTCACTCATTCAAAAATTAACATCGTTTACGATTTCACAAAAAATTGAAGTAAAATCATCACAGTCTTGTGAGGTATGTTTTTTAGAAAGGGCTCATTCATTATGATTGACGAAACCAAATTGTTCGACACCAATACACAATTGATCAAATATAAGGTTTTGAGAGAAGTTGCCAGATTACGTTGGAAGGACGCTCCCGACTCCGCCCTTCTTGAAGTTCCCGAAATCGTTTCTCCGGGGAAAAAAGCGACACTGCGCTGCTGCGTTTACAAGGAACGCGCGGTTGCGGCAAAACGCATCAAAATCGCGATGGAGCTGTATCACCGTACAAGCAAAGAGTTCGCGAACGTCATCCGCTCCATTGATATCGCCTGCGACGAATGTCCGTCCGGCGGCTACCGCGTCACCGAAGTGTGCCGAGGCTGCTTGGCGCATCCCTGCGTGAAAGCCTGCAAACGCGGCGCTATCACTTATGAACTCGGCCGCGGTTCCACGATTGATAAATCCAAGTGCGTTGAATGCGGCGCCTGCGCGAAGGTCTGTCCGTTCGGCGCGATTGTCGCGCAGAAACGTCCGTGCCAGAACGCCTGCAAGGTGAAGGCTGTTACCATTGATGCGGAGAATGTTTCCCGTATTGACTACTCCAAGTGCACCGGCTGCGGCAACTGCTCTTATCAGTGCCCGTTCGGCGCGATTACCGACAAGACTTATATCTTGGACGTCATCGACATGCTGAAAGAAAGAGCTTCCGGCGGTACGAAGAAGGTCTACGCAGTTGTCGCTCCGGCGATCGCTTCGCAGTTCTCCTACGCGAAGACCGGTCAGATTATCACCGCGATTCGTCAGCTCGGTTTTGACGGTGTCTTTGAAGCCGCGTTGGGTGCCGACATGGTTGCCCAGGAAGAAGGCAAGGAACTCGCCAAGGACGGCTTCCTGATCAGCTCCTGCTGCCCGGCTTTCGTCCGCTTCGTACGCAACAACTTCCCGAAGCTCGCGCCGAACATTTCCACCTGCCTGTCCCCGATGGCCCGCATCTCGAAATACATCAAGGAACACGAGGACGATTGCCTGATCGTCTTCGTCGGTCCATGCACCGCGAAGAAGGAAGAAATGCAGCTCGAAACCGTCAGCCCGTACGTTGACAGCGTCATCACCTTCGAAGAGCTCCAGGCGCTCTTCGACAGCCGCGACATGGATGTCCCCGCCATGGATGAAACTCCGCTCGACGGCGCGTCCTACTTCGGCCGTATCTTCGCCCACTGCGGCGGCCTTGCCACTGCCGTGAAGGAAGTCTTGAAGGAAGAGAATATTGACTTCGACCTGAAGCCGATCTCCTGCGACGGTCTGGATGCCTGCCGTACCGCGCTGCTGAAATACCAAGCCGGCGTCCTCGATGTCAACTTCATCGAAGGCATGGCCTGCGAAGGCGGCTGCGTCGGCGGTTCGGGATGCCTCACCCACAACGCGCAATCCGCGAAACTGGTGGAGAAATACGCCAAAGAAGGCGATTCCACGGTCAGCGAATCCGTTTTGCACCACATCGAAGAGTAATCATCTCAAGTCAAACAAAAACGGGGCTCGAAAGAGCCTCGTTTTTGTTTCGCGGATATAATTTTGGAGCAGCCGAACGCCGCTTGAGTTCAGCAGAATGTTTATTCTTCGCTCCGGCCGGGATAGGTCTGCCCTTCGGAGAAGTTGCGGGAGATGCATTTATTCCAGCGGTCGATGGATGCATTCAGCACCTCCACGGCGCCCTCCGCGTCTCTGTTGCGAAGACATTCGATGGTTTGCTCCATAAGGTCCACCGTGTTCTGCGTTCCGAGAATGTTCATCACGGTTCGGTAAGACGAGACATAAATCAATTGAAACGTCGCCATAATGAGCGCGTAAACGATATTCTTTGAGGCAATCGCGATCTCATGATGGAACTCATACGCGATCTCGCTCTTCTTTGAAAGATTGCCGCATTGGATGAATTCATCTTTCCGTTTGACAATCAGCTCAATATCCGCCTCCGTGCACTTCTCAACAGCTTCGCGGAGGACTTCCGGCTCATAGGCGCGGCGGAAATTCACAAGCGCCGTGAGCAAATCGCTCTGGTAATACGCGCCGCCGTAATTCAGGATGGCGCGCAGGGTTGACACATTCCCACAGCGGACAAAATCCGCAACATACACACCCTTCCGCGGCACGATTTGGAGCAAACCGGATTCGGACAGTCGGCGGATGCCCGCGTTGACAACGGCGAGGCTGACATTCATTTCCTCGGCGAGCTTCCGTTCGGTAGGGAGCTTTTCGCCGGGTTTGATCGCGCCGGAGATGATGTGCTGCTCCATTTGACTTATGAAGAGATCCGTCAGCGATGGCGAGACAATAATATCAAATTGCATATTCTTCCCCTGATTCTGTTTATATCACATATCATTTATGAATTTTACCGTATCCGGGTAAATCGCGCAATAGGTCATATTCATTTCGTGAGAGAATGTCCATTGACTTTTTAATTGGACTTTTTTATAATTTCCCTATGTTCTGTGATATAAACAGAGAAACGCTCCACCGCCTATCGGGGAGCAGGAAAATCAACAAGGAGGGAATGTGAGTATGGCAAAATATGACGCCGTAGTAATCGGCTCCGGCACGGGCGGTATTTCCGCCGCGCTGACGCTTGCCGGTGCCGGCAAAAAAACACTGCTGCTTGAACAGCACAACCTTCCCGGCGGATGCTCCACGAGCTTCATCCGCGGACGTTTTGAATTCGACGCGTCGCTGCATGAGTTCTGCGGCGTAGGCGAAGAAGGCAATTGGGGGATGCTCGGCAAACTGATGATGGAGCAGTACAAAATCCCTATCAAATGGATCTACGCACCGGACTGCTTCCATGTGATCGGTACCGCCCGCAGCGGGAAGAAGATCGACTTTATTCTTCCTCTCGGCAAAGAAAACTGCATCGCCGCCATGGAAAAGGAAGTCCCCGGTTCCAAGGAACCGATGGAGAAGTTCTTCGCGCTTTGTGAGGAATGCGACGCTGCTTATACGTACTTCAACGATCATATGCTCGACGCGTTCAAGAAGGACGGCTTCGTCAAGACCGAAGATCTGCTCTTCATGATGAAATACCCGAACTTCCTGAAAGTTGCCGAACAGCCATATCACAAGATTCTGCGGAAGATCGGTATGCCGGAGGACGCCATTGACATCCTCGATGTCTATTGGGGTTACATCGGAGCGGATTACGAGAAGTTCAGCTTCGTCCATCAGGCATGGATGATTTACGCCTATCTCACCAACAAGCCCGCCATTACCCAATACACTTCCCACGGGCTCACCACGGCCGCTGTCGAACGCTTCCGTGAACTTGGCGGGGAAATTTGGCAGAATGTCCGCGCGACAAAGGTCAAGGCCGATGAAAACGGAAAGATCATCGGCGTTGAGACGAACGCGGGATTCATTGAGACGAATTACGTCATCGCGAATGTCAATCCGCAGACCGCTTACACGCAGCTGCTTGACAAGAACATCAAGGTTCCGGAACGCGAAATGAAGCGGATTTCCGCCGAAAAGCACAGCGTCCGCATTTTCAACACCTATCTCGGCCTGAACCGCAGCATTGAAGAGCTCGGCATCAAGAGCTACACCTACTTCGTCCGCGACACACTCGACAACAAAAAGAACTTCGAGAACTCCAAGCAGTACGGCGGGCAGGGCGAAGCGGTCGTGGTCTGCTACAACGTCATCAATCCGGATGCCTCCCCGAAGGGCACGACGATTATGACTTTCACCACCTGTCTCACCGAGGATGTCTGGGCGGACTTCACGCAGGAAGAGTACATCGCCAAGAAACAGGAGCATTTCGCCGCCACGCTGAAGACCTTCGAGGAAGCGACCGGCATCAACATTCACGACCACATCGAGGAAATCGAAATGGCTTCACCGTGGACCTTCGCTCACTATCTCGGTACTCCGGAAGGCACCGTATACGGTTATGAGGTCAACAATTGGAACACCATGGTTTCCCGTTTGATGGCGGTCAAGAAGGATCAGCCCATCCACGGCTTCAAGACCTGCGGCGCTGCCGGTGCCCGCGGTGACGGCTTCAGCCAGACCTATCAGTCCGGCAACGATGTAGCAAGACTGCTGTTAGAAGAAATGAAGGAGGACGGAAGATGAGCAGCAAACCGAATGTCGGCGGTCTTTTTGAAATGCTGTATTTCAAAAACAAATACAAAGAACGCGAAAAGATGATCCAAAACACACCTGTTTCGCCCGATGTTGCCGCCGTTTCCCCTACCAACATCAAAGCCGCGGAACGTCATCCGAACACGCAGGATTTTGTCATCGAGAAGATCATTGAACAGACTCCGGATGTCAAAACATTCGTCCTTCGCCGCAAGGATGGAAACAAGGCCGCTTATTTCCGCGCCGGACAGTACGTCGTCATCCGCGAATTGATTGACGGCAAACTCATTGCCCGCCCGGTTTCCCTCTCATGCAGTCCCTCCGTCACCGAAGACGGTCACGTTCAGCTCACGGTCAAGCGTGTGGCGGACGGCTTCCTGAGCGAACATATTCTTTCGACCTGGAAAGAGGGCACGGAAGTCACGACTTCCGGTCCGCAGGGGACTTTCTATTATGAAAAGTTCCGCGACGCGAAGCATGTCATCGGCGTCTGCGGCGGCAGCGGTGTAACGCCCATGATCTCCATGGCGGAAGCCATTGCCGATGGGATCGAGGATTTCAATCTGACGATCCTCTACGGCAGCCGCACCGAAGGCGACATCCTCTTCCGCGAACGTTTCGATGCGGTCACCGCGAAGACCGACAAAGTCAAGGTCGTGCACGTTCTCTCCGATGAGGAGAAAGAAGGCTTCGAACACGGCTTCATCGGCGCGGATTTGATCCGCAAGTACGCTCCCGAAGGAACTTACAGCATCTTCGCCGCGGGCCCGATGGCGATGTACCGCTTCCTGGATAAAGAAGTCGCGAAGCTCGGCATTGAGCACAAGTTTTACCGCAAGGAAATCTTCGGCGCTTCTAAGGAACCTTGGACGCTGCCCGGCTACCCTGCCGAAAGCAAGGACAAGACCTACCATATTTCCGTGCATATCTGCGACAAGGTATACGAGATCGACTGCGCCGCGAATGAGACCATCCTCACCGCGTTCGAACGCGCCGGCGTTGCCGGTCCGAACCGCTGCCGCGGCGGTGTCTGCGGATGGTGCCGCAGCCGTCTGGTTTCCGGTACAGTGTACATTCCGGAGGAAACCGACGGACGCCGCGCCGCGGATAAGGAATTCGGCTATATTCATCCCTGCGCTTCTTACGCGACGAGTGATTTGGTAATCGAAGTTCCCTTCAATAAATAAAATCTTTACCTGCCGTTGGATACTCGATTCAACAGCAGGCCTTCAGAAAGGAGCAGGTTTTATGGATAAATACAATGTCATTGTTGTCGGCGCGGGTAACGCCGGCATGGCCGCCGCGGCTGCCTGCGCGAAATGCGGCTTGAAGACGCTTCTGCTGGAACGCCACAACATCATCGGCGGCAGCGCCCAGAGTTTCCGCCGCGGACGTTTTGAATTCGAAGCGTCCCTGCATGAACTCGGCGGCATCGGCTCCAAGGAAGCCCCCGGCCCCGTTCTTCAGGCACTCACCGCGCTTGGCGTAGATGTTGATTGGCGGATTGATCCGCACCTTTTCCGCGTCATCGTTGACGGTGAAGACGGTTATGATGTTACCATGCCCTCCGGATTGGAGCACTTCTGCGATAAGATGGAGGAAATGTTCCCCGGCTGCCGTCAAAGTGTTCATAACATTTTCGATCTTGTGGACGCGGCCAACCGCGCGACAGCTTACCTCTCCGCGGGGAAGATTGACCCGCAGGTTCTTGCCACGGAACACGTTGACTTCATGCGTCTCGTATCCCATTCCGCGAAAGAATGCATGGACGCGCTCGGCATTCCCGAAAAGGCTCAGCAGATTCTCTCCACCTATTGGCCCTATATCGGCTCTCTGCCCGACCGTGAAGACGCATTCCACTTCTTCTATATGCTTTGGCTGTATGTCGTCTGCTATCCCCAGATGCCGGCGAAGCGTTCTCCGGAGCTTACATACGCGTTCACGAAGTCAATTGTCGGAAACGGCGGTGAAATCTGGACGAATTCCGAAGTCAAGGAACTGCTGATCACCGATGGCACCGTTCACGGCGTAAAGCTTGCCGATGGGCGAGAAATTGAAGCCGACCGCGTCATCTGCAACGGCTTCCCGAATGCCGTCATGCAATCTCTGCCGAAGGAAATGATTCCGGAACGTTCCCTCAAAATTGCCAACGCCCGCGAATTCGGCCTTTCCTTCGTTACCATCTACCTCGGCCTCAACAAATCCGCGGAAGAGCTCGGCATTAAAGACTACTCCGTGTTCTGGTATCCGACCACGGATTATCACGTCGTCCTCGAACGAAGCTACGACTACGGCGGCAAGGGCTGGATCATCGCCAACTGCCATAACATCTTGGTCCCGGGCGCTACTCCCGAAGGAACGTGCGAGATGTTCTTCACCTCCGCTGTTCACGGTGACATTTGGAAAAATGTAAAGCCCGAAGAATACAACAAGAAGAAGATCGAAATCGCCGAGAATATTCTCCGCACCTATGAAGAAAAGCTCGGTATCGAAATCATGCCGTACATCGAGGAAATTGAAGTCGCGACGCCGGTCACATTCGCCCGCTATCTGCACACCCCGAACGGCACGCCGTACGGCTATCAGACAAAACCGTGGGACAGCATCATGGCCCGCACGATGAACGTGAAGAACGAAGGAATGTTCAAGAATCTCCGCTTCTGCGGCGCTCACAGCGAACGCGGCGACGGTTACAGCGCGAACATCGGAGGCGGCTTCCTCATCGGCATGCAGGTCGCGAAAGGACTGAAGGAGGACAAATAATATGGCTATTCTGAATACTTTGGACCCGAGAAAGTTCATGACCCTTGTTCCCTCCCGTGAAGCGGAGATCGCCAAGGCTCTCGCGGCTGCCCTTCATCCGGTCTGCCAGCATCTTGTCGTTAGCAAGGTTACGGAGCTCGCGCCGGACTGCAAGTGCTACGAACTTACGCCCGACGGGGAAAAGGGAACCGAGGCCCTCGCATATTTCAACGCCGGCAAATACCTGAGCTTCACGCTGCCGTTCGATGGTGATACGCTCACCCGCCCTTACTCCATTGCCTCCTCCCCGAAGGAAGCTCTCGGCGGTGTCTACAAAGTCATCATCAAATACGTCCCCGGCGGTAAAGCTTCCCGATACATCCTGGACAACTGGGCTGTCGGCACGAAGGTGGACGCCTCCGCTCCGGAAGGTAACTTTGATTACAACCGCCTTCGCGACGCGAAACACGTCATCGGCGTGGCGGGCGGCAGCGGCATCACGCCGTTCCTTTCTTTCGCGAAAGCCATCGCGGTCGGAGATGAGGACTTCGATCTGACGATCCTCTACGGCAGCCGCACGCACGACAACATCCTTTGCCGCGCTGAGCTGGATGCCCTCGCCGCGAATTGCAAGAAGGTACACGTCGTCCATGTTCTCTCCGACGAAGAAGCCGATGGCTATGAACACGGATTCATCAACGCCGAGCTGATCAAGAAGTACGCGCCGAAGGATCAACCGTATTCCGTGTTCCTCTCCGGCCCGCAGAATATGTACCGCTTCGTCGACAAAGAGCTCGAGAAGCTCGGCCTCGCGAAAAAGTACATCCGCCATGAGCTCTTCGGCGAAATTCATGACGCAACGACGATCCCCGGCTATCCCGGCTGCGCTTCGGAGACAGTCAACATTACGGTGAAAATCCGCGATGAAGTCCGAACCGTGAGCGGCAGTTCCAAGGATACCATCCTGCAGATCCTTGAGCAGAACGGCGTCGCGGCGCCTTCCCATTGCCGCAGCGGCGAATGCGGTTACTGCCATTCCCGCCTGATTTCCGGCGAAGTCTTCGTCCCCGACAACATGGACTACCGCCGCATTGCCGACCTGCAGTTCGGGTATATCCATCCCTGCTGCACATTCGCCCTCGGCGACATCAGCATTGAAGTTCCCTTCAAGAAATAAATCGTCTTTCTAAAGACGCAGCGAGGAGGATTCGTTATGTCGGCGAGTCCTCCTCCTTTTTGTTTGCCCGACTACGTTGATATTCGCGTAAGAGACGGAAATTATGCACCTTTTGATACGACGAATTGTCTTGACATGCGAATCGGGCGGTCCGAAGTTGGCTCTTGTGATATACTAAAACCATAGGAAATTTGGTCATTCTCCGGTACATATTTCACAGGCGGTAATTGTAAATGTATCAAATATTCGTGGTTGAAGATGAGCTGCTGATCCGGCAAAGCATCCGAAATGTCATCGAGAATATGCACGGCCCTTACGCGCTTTGCGGGGAGGCCTCCGACGGCGAAATGGCCCTCGCGATGATGCAGGACCTGATGCCGGATATTCTGCTGACGGATATCCGCATGCCGTTTTTGGATGGCTTCGACCTTATCAAGGCCTGCAAGTCGATGATGCCGTGGCTCAAAGTCGTCATCATCAGCGGATTCGGCGACTTCGAATCCGCGCAGAAAGCAATCCGGCTCGGGGTTGACCAATACCTTCTCAAGCCTGTCCGCCAGGCGGATCTCGTGCACGTCATTGAGGAGATGGCCGCCCGTATTGAACAGAGCAAGGCCGTCCGCGAATCCGATCTGCCGGCAGGGATGGACGAAGAAGAAGTCATGAAAGCCCTCCGCCAGCATTTCATGCGCAACCTTTTATACGGCGAAGTCGACACCGGCGAACTTCTGAAACGCATGCTTCACCTGAAACTCGACTTGGTCCGCAAACATTATCTGGTCGCGTTATGCGCTTTTGATTCCCCGAAAATCGACCACCATCGGTTGGAAAACACGGTCATGAACGCGCTCGATGAGTCGCAGCCGATCATGTATTATTTCAATAACGCGGACCGCATGACCTTCCTCGCCTACGACAACGATCCCGAAGCCCTGACCGAATCGGTCTACCGTCTTATCGGCATCCTCAAGCACGAATTGCAGGACGTCTGCCCGGTCATCACCACGGTAATCAGCAACGATGTGCAGCGCATCGGGGACATCTGCGAGGCGTATCGGACGGCGTACGGCTTGATGAAAACGATCAGCGTGATCGCAGCGGGACAGGTGATTAATGTCAGTGACACAGCCCAAGTCTCGGCCAATGTGATTCAGCGCAACAGCCTCTTCGGCGAGGAATTCAAGAATAAAATGCTGCAATCCTCTCCGAACGACGCGGAGAAATTGATTGACGAGGTCCTGAATTCTACCGCCCACGAGCGGATCAACAGCCGCGTGATGCGTTATAACGCGCTGATTTCTCTGGTAAGAATCACCGTCGATATGATCTCACGGGCAAACCCGAATATGGACAAGAAGGACATCGCGGCGCAGGTAAGCAGCCGGTACGATCTTCTCACCGCGGCGCAAAATGAAGAGACCTTTATTCAAACCGCGAAGGAACTTGTCCGCCAGGCCATGACCGCGAATCCGGAGGAAACCGGCGACATCCGCTACCGTCATGTGATCAATCGGGCGGAACAGTACGTCAGAGAGAATTTCTGCGACCCGAACATCTCCCTGCTCAGCGTAGCGAACCACGTAGCCATGAGTTCCGCGTATTTCAGCACGGTTTTTTCCCAGACCACGGGGAGATCGTTCATTACCTACCTGACGACGCTGCGTTTGGAAAAGGCGAAGGAACTTCTCACGACGACGAACATGAAATTATCCGACATCGCGCTGGAGGTCGGTTACAATGAGCCGAATTATTTCAGCCACGTCTTCCGTAAATCGATCGGGATGACACCGAAGGAATACCGTAACCGGCATTCATAAGAATATTTCGTGTTGTTTATTAACAAAGCAGCCTTATTCATCGGCTTTGATGAAGTCAATGAATAAGGCCGCTTTGTTTACGCGCTGTGTTTTCCCGTGAATCAATATCCCCTATGCGCAATTTCGTCATCAGTGATGTTGTCCGCGTCGAAGTATGTCTCGGTGACATACATATATTTTTGAGGCGTTTCACCGCGCTCAATCTGTTCAATAATCTCCCGAACCCGCGGGCCGTGTTTCGGATTGCACTCGACGTCGAGGTTGATTTCCCCGGTTTGAATCATCCGCAGCGCTGTGCTGCAGGCGTCGAAAGAGATAATTGTCACGTCCTTGCCCGGTTGAATGTTTCGGCCTTCGAGAGCCTCAATCGCGCCGTAGGTCATGTTATCGTTTTCCGAGAAGATCACATCAAATTCAAGGCCTTCATCGAGCAGATTTTCAATCAGCTCCTGCCCTTTCGCCTGAACAAAGTCCCCCGGCGCCTGGTAGACAAGCTCCCAATTCGGATGTTCCTTCAATCCGGCCTCGAATCCTTCGGTCCGCCCGATCTGCGCGGAGGAACCGAGATTTCCCTGCAGGTGGACGATCTTGGCGTTCTCGGGAATATGCTCCTCCATCCAGTCAATGGCGATCTCGCCCTCATTTCTGAAGTCGCTGCCGACCCAGCAGGTGAACAGATCCGGATCGGAGACTTCAATTTGGCGGTCAATGATGATCACCGGGATGCCGGCGGCTTTCGCTTCGGCGAGAACAGTATCCCAGCCCTGTTCCGTGTTGGGCGCGAGGAGAATATAATCGACGCCTTGATTGATGAAGTTTCGGATGGCGGTGATCTGCTTCTCCTGCTTCTGCTGCGCGTCATCGAAGATCAGGCGGAAGCCGTTCTCCGTTGAGAAGGCTTCAATCATGCTCTGTGTATTGCCCTTCCGCCAGTCACTTTCGGACCCCAGCTGTGAGAACCCGACGACGATCAAATCGGTTTGACTGCCGGCGGCGTTCTCCTTCTCCGCGACTTGGCATCCGCAGAGAAACACTGCCGCCAAGATCATCAATACCGTCAATAATATGAAGCTCTTTCGTCGGGACATCTTGTTCATTTATTCCTTATCTTTCTGTTTTTCAACCCCATCATACGGAAGCGTCACCGTGACGGTGGTTCCTTCTCCGTAAACGCTTTCGAAGGTCAAGCCGCAGCCTTCGCCGCAATACAGTTTGATGCGCTGATGGACATTCCACAGGCCGTAACTGCCTAATTTTTCCTGATAAGTACCGTATTGAAGCTTTTCGAGCTGCTCTGGCGTCATCCCGATGCCGTTATCGCGAACAACGAGCAGGATGTTTTTGTCGGTCCGCTCACCGGTGATGGAAATCAGCCCGCGTCCGCGGCGGTTCTTGATGCCGTGGTAGAGGGCGTTCTCGATCAGCGGCTGGAGGACAAGCTTCGGGATCAGGCAATTCTGAATATCCTCGGAGACATTGATCGAGTAAGACAGAATATCGCTGTAGCGGATCTGCTGAATCTCAAGGTAACTCGCCGCCTGTGTGAACTCAGCGCGGATGGTGTGAATGTCTTCGCCTTCGCTGAGTGAGTTGCGGAAGAAATTCGAGAGGCTGGTAATCATGTTGATCACGTCATCTTCGCGGTTGGACTCCGCGAGTACGACGATGGAATCCAGCGTGTTATAAAGGAAATGCGGATTGATCTGCGCCTGCAGCAGTTCCAATTCTGCCCGAGAAAGCGAGCGCTCGTTTTCAACCTGCTTATTCATCAGTGTATTGATGTGGTCGGTCATTTCATTGAAGGTATCGTCAAGGATGCTCAGCTCCTCAATATTTGTCTCGATCGGGATTGCCTTATCGAAGCCTTTCGTACCGAAGCGGCGGGCCTTCTTCGTAAGATTCGTAATCGGTTCCGTGATTCCGGTGATGACTTTCATTGTTGTGAACATCATAATAATATAGATACCTGAGATCACAAAAACAGCGCCAAGAATCAGCAGCGAGCATTCCTTGTTAATATCGACGCTGAGCCGTGCCATTTCCTGCACTTCATCGTCGACGAAATCATGCATATATTGAACAATGAGTGTCGTCAGGCCTGTCTCACCCCGGATGTTCTTCTCAAGAAGCTGCATCCGCGTATCGTAGGATTCCGTTTCCGCGATTTCATACATATACATGCGAAGATTCCCGCACATATACAGCATACTCAGAATGCGCCATTGATTATCCGGCAGCTTCGTAACCTTTTCAAGCCGATGAAGGACTTCCTCCGCCTGTTCCAGCTCCTCCAGCGGCAGATCATCTTCGGAATGGTCGGTCCGCGGTTGGATTACATGGTCATACATCGCCTGATCCAGCGAGCTTTTGAATTCCTTATTAAAATCCGCGGCAATCACCGCGCTCTCCATGGCCTGTTCGTAGCGTTGATTGATTGAGTTCACCATGAAGCTGAAGACAATAATCAGCACCGCGATCAGAATGAAGATCGGAATTAATAGACGATAGATTTGCTGTTTGAGCGAGTATTTCATAAGCTGCCGTTTTTATGAATGAAAACAGTCGATTTTTGCCATTATAGCACATGGGAAAGGTATTCAAAGCCCTATCAAAAATTTTTGCGGGTTTTCGAAAATATTTATCTGTTTTACAATTTTTCCTACGAACTGTTCTAAATATATTACTAAAATCAGCGAAAAATAATGATTGTATTTTCCAAAAGGTTCAATTACAATGAAATCACCCTAAAATATTCTCGCGATCGAGAATAAAAGAATTTTAAAGGAGCAATATTATGAAGAAGTTAGTTTTTGCCGTCCTGCTTGTCGTCTTGGCGTTCTCTTGCGTTGCCGTCCAGGCCCGAGACCTCACCATCGCTTTCTCCCAGATCGGTCAGGAATCCGACTGGCGCACTGCCAACACCGACAGTGTCAACAGCACCGTTGAAGGCCACGAAGGCTGGACCTTGGTCTACGATGATGCCCAGCAGAAGCAGGAAAATCAGATCAATGCTCTCCGCAACTTCATCACCCAGGGTGTTGACTATATCCTCTTCACCGGCGTTGTTGAAACCGGTTGGGACGAAGTCCTCGCTGAAGTCAACGAAGCTGAAATTCCGTTGATCCTCCTCGACCGCATGCCCTCCTGCGCTGACCAGATCGACTACGTTGCTGCGTTCGGCGGCGACTTCGTGAAGGAAGGCTATCGCCAGGTTGCTTGGGCCGGCGAATATCTGAAGTCCCTTGGCCGTGACGGCGAAGACATCCAGGTCGTCATCATGGAAGGTACCACCGGCGCCGGCGCTCAGGTTGGCCGCACCGAAGGTAACCTCGCTGCGATGGAAGCCTATCCGTTCATGAAACTGGCTGCCCAGCAGTCCGGTAACTTCACCCGTGCTGAAGGTCAGGCCGTCATGGAATCCTGGCTGAAGTCCCTCGAGAAGATCGACGTCCTCATCGCCCAGAACGATGACATGGCCCTCGGCGCCATCGATGCCATCAAGGCCGCCGGCCTCGAACCGGGCAAAGACATCATCATCGTCGGCTGCGACTCCGTGAAGGCTGCCTTCGACGCCATCGTCGCCGGTGAAATGAACTGCACCGTTGAATGCACCCCGCTGTACGGCCCGTTCGTTGAATCCTTCATCGAGCGCATCGAAGCCGGTGAAACCTTCGCTAAGGAAGTTGTCCATCCGGAAGAATTCGTCTACGATATGGACGGCGGCGTTGTCCTGACCGACAATGACGGCGGCACCACCACCACCATCAAGGCCGCGGACGTCATCGACTCCCGTCTCTACTAATCTACTAACCTAATCATCCTGAAGCTCCCCCGGCTGCGGGGGAGCTTCAAAATACAGGGCGGATGAGTCCCGCTTGTACGGACAAAACTCTTCCGTTCCGTATTTTTCAAAAGGAGGACCCCTTGGCAAACGAATATATTCTCGAAATGAAGCAGATTGAAATCAGCTTCCCGGGCGTGAAAGCGCTGGATAAAGTTGATTTCTTCCTGAAAGCCGGTGAGGTTCATTCCCTGTTGGGAGAAAACGGCGCCGGTAAATCTACATTGATCAAATGCTTGACCGGTGTAGAGCATAAAGACGCCGGACAGATCATCCTGGACGGTAAGGAAATTGAACCGACCTCCCCGCAGGATGCCATTGGGATGGGTATTTCAACCGTATTCCAGGAAATCAACCTGTGCCCTAACCTGACCGTTGCCGAAAACATTTTTATCGGACGTCAGCCGATGAAGCACAAGCAGATCAACTGGAAAGAGATCAATGACCGAGCTGAAAAACTGATGCAGCGGTTCCACATGAATATCGACGTGACCCGTCCGCTCTATGTATATTCAACCGCGATTCAGCAGATGGTTTCCATTGCCCGCGCTGTCGACATCAAGGCGAAGATCCTGATTCTTGACGAACCGACTTCTTCTCTGGATGACAACGAAGTGAAGCTGCTCTTCGATGTGATGCGCGAACTGAAAGCCGAAGGCATGGGCATCATCTTTATTACCCACTTCCTCGATCAGATTTATGAAATCTCCGACCGAATGACAATTCTCCGCAACGGTAAGCTCGTCGGTTCTTACAATGTTGATGAACTGAGCAAGATTGACCTGGTTACGAAGATGGTCGGTAAGGATATGGACACGATCTTCAACCTGAAGCGCGCGAATGTCGATCCGGAAGCACCTTATCAGCTGACCGCCAACCACATCGGCATCCGAGGCTCCGTGGAAGATATCTCCATCAACCTGAAGAAGGGTGAATTGATGGGCTTCGCCGGCCTGCTCGGCTCCGGCCGTACGGAAACCGCGGAAATGCTCTTTGGTGTCAAGGGTACCGAAACCGGTGAGATCAAAGTCAACGACGCCACGGTCAATTTCAAGCAGCCGCACGACGCGATCGCCTACAGAATCGCGTTCTGCCCGGAAGACCGTAAACGCGACGGCATCATCGGCGACCTGACCATCCGTGAGAACATTGCCCTCGCCCTGCAGGCCCGCAGAGGCTTCCTCCATCCGATCAGCCGCAAGGAACAGGATGAATTGGCCGATAAATACATCAAGGCCCTGGGCATTGCCACTCCGGACGCTGAAAAGAAAGTCGGCGAACTCTCAGGCGGCAACCAGCAGAAAGCAATCCTCGCCCGCTGGATGGCTACCGAGCCGGATGTTTTGATCCTCGACGAACCGACCCGTGGTATTGACGTCGGCGCCAAGGCTGAAATTCAGCGTCTGATGCTGGAAATGTGCGATAAAGGTCAGTCGGTTATCTTCATCAGCTCCGAACTTGACGAAATCATCCGCTGTTCCAACCGTATTGAAGTCATGAGAGACCGCCATAAGGTCGCTGAAATTAACGGTGAAGGCTGCACACAGCAGGATATTCTGAACATCATTGCCGAAGGTTCGAACGAAGCGGAATAGGAGAGCGAATGAACAAGAAAAAATTCAACTTAGCGGATCTGACAAGATCCAAGATTTTCTGGGCAGTTGTTGCGGAAGCTTTGATTCTTCTCGTCTGCCTCATTATCCGCCCGGATTTCTTCAAAATCAGCTACCAGCCGGCGACCGGCATGCTTTACGGTTCGATTATTGATATCATCAACCGTTCCGCGGAAATCACCATCATCGCTCTTGGCATGACGCTCGTCATTGCCCTCGGCGGCACCGACCTTTCGGTTGGCGCTTTGGTAGCTCTCTCGGGCGCTATCGCTCTCAAATTCATGCGCTGGGATGTCGGTATCTATAATACTCCGGGCGATTACACCGTGAAGCCGTTCTTCTTCGCGATTTTCGTTCCGATCGCGGTCTGCCTTCTCATCGGTATTTTCAACGGCTTCCTGATCAGCGTCGGCAACATTCAGCCGATTATCGCGACCTTGATTCTGATGGTCTGCGGCCGCGGCGTTGCTCAGATCGTTACCAACGGCAAGCAGTTCACGACCCAGTATTCCCCCTTCCGCATGATCGGACAAGGAAGCTTCCTATACTTGCCAATGCCAATCATCATCACGATCGTGGTTACGATATTGATGATGGTTTTCGTCCGCAAGACCGCGTTCGGTACTTTCGTTGAATCCGTCGGTATCAACCGCAACGCCAGCCGTCTGGCCGGTATTGACGCCCGTAAGGTCATCATCATCGTCTACGCTATCACCGCGCTGCTCTCCGCGATCTCCGGTTTGATCTACTCCAGCCGTATTATGTCGAACGACTCCAACAATGCCGGTCTGAACTATGAAATGGACGCGATTCTGGCGGTCGTCATCGGCGGCACGAACATGTCCGGCGGTAAGTTCAGCCTTTCCGGCACCATCATCGGCTCCATCATCATCCGCACGATCGTGACCTTCGTTTACTATTTCGGTATCGTTGCCGAAGCCACGATGGCTTTCAAAGCCTTGATCATCGCGGTCGTCATTGTTCTTCAGTCCGAACCGGTACGCGAATTCTTCGCGAAGAAGTTCACGAAGAAAAACACTGTTGTCACGGAGGCGTAATATGGAAAACAAGAAAAAAGCTCCGAAACGCCAATCATTCTGGAATAAGCTGCTCAATCCGAATTTCATCATGGTCTACGCGGCCATCCTGATTTTCCTGATCATCTACGCTTACGGCGCGGTACGCTACGGCAGCAAGGGCTTCACCACCCTGCGTACTTTCGTGAACATGTTCATCAACAACTCCTATTACGGGATTTCTGCGGTCGGCATGACCATGGTTCTGATCACCGGCGGTATTGACCTCTCCGTCGCGGCTGTTGCCAGCCTGACCGGCATGATCATCGCCTACGGCACCGGCGTGATGGGAATCCACCCGGCCATCTGCATCCTCTTCTCCTTCGTGATTGGCATCGGCCTCGGCCTGCTGATGGGCTTCACCATTCATTACCTGAATGTCCCGGCCTTCATCACCACGCTGACCGGTATGTTCCTGGCCCGCGGTGTCTGCTCCCTGATCAGCCGCGAATCCCTGACGATCGCTCATCCGTTCATTGACGCCCTGGCCGGCTTCAAGATTTACTTCAAGCACTACGTGGACGGCGAATGGGTGAAGATCAAGCCGATCACCTTCATCAACCTGAACTTCATTATGTTCATCGTCATGATCCTCATCGGCTACTTCATTCTGCAGCGCACCCGCTTCGGCCGCAACGTCTACGCTATCGGCGGCAACGAACATTCCGCGAAGTTGATGGGCCTCCCCGTCGGACGCACCAAGGTTTTGGTCTACGGTTTCAACGGCTTCTGCTCCGTTCTCGCGGGCGTCGCCTATGCGCTCAACGTGAAATCCGGCTGGAACCTCTCCCTTCAGGGCGGTGAAATGGAAGCCATTTCCGCTGCCGTTATCGGCGGTACGCTGCTCACCGGCGGCGTCGGCAACATGCTCGGCACCCTGGTCGGTGTTCTGCTGAAGTCCGTCATCCCGACCCTGATTACCTTCAACGGGAACCTGCTTTCCTGGTGGGGCAAAATCGCGACCGGCGGCCTGCTGCTGCTCTTCATCAGCATCCAGACCTTCATCACGAACTATTCGAATCGCAAAAAGATTTAGTCGGAAGTTTACATTTCGGCGGCTTGTGTACGATACCGGAACATCGTGATCAATTTCTGATCGGCTCCTATCGCTGCGAATGCACTCCTCCGTGAGTACACAGGCCGCGCCGAACAACTTTATCGTTCTTACATAAATTTGAATACCGTTTTCGGGAAAGACGATTGATACCGCCTTTCAAGAGTTATATCTAAGTTTTTACAGGAGTTATGCGTACTATGAGCAAAGAATTTTGGTTTGTTGTTGGATCCCAGGATCTTTATGGTGAGGAAGTTCTGAAAACCGTTGCTGAACGTGCCGAAGAAATGGCCGCGTGGCTCAGCACGAAGCTCCCTTATCCGCTCGTCTACAAAGTCACCGCGATGAGCTCCGGGCAGATCACATCCGTGATGAAGGAAGCCAACTTCGATGACAACTGCCTCGGCGTTGTCACCTGGTGCCATACCTTCTCCCCCTCCAAGATGTGGCTGACCGGCCTTGACCTGCTCCAGAAGCCGTGGTGCCATTTCGCCACGCAGTACAACCTCGAGATCCCGAATGAAGAGATCGACATGGACTTCATGAACCTGAACCAGGCTGCCCACGGCGACCGCGAACACGGTTTCATCGGCGCCCGCCTTCGCAAGGCTCGCAAAGTCGTTGCCGGCTACTGGAAGGATGAAAAAGTCATCGCCCGCCTGGCTGAGTTCCAGAAGGTCGCGGTCGGCGTTGATTTCTCTAAGCACCTGAAGGTCATGCGCTTCGGCGATAACATGCGCGACGTGGCCGTTACCGAAGGCGACAAGGTCGAGGTCCAGAAGAAACTCGGCTGGGAATGCAACACCTGGGCCGTCGGCGATCTCGTGAAGGAAATGAATGCCGTTACCGATGAGGAAATCGAAACCCTCTTCAACGAATACAAGGCCAATTACACAATCGCTACCGACGACATCGACGCGATCAAGTATCAGGCCCGCGAAGAGATTGCCATCAAGAAGATGCTGGACCGCAACGGCTGCAAGGCCTACTCCAACACCTTCCAGGACCTCTACGGCATGGAACAGCTGCCGGGTATCGCCTCTCAGCACCTGATGGCGCTGGGCTACGGCTACGGCGGTGAAGGTGACTGGAAGGTCGCCGCGATGACCTCCATCCTCAAGGCCATGGGCGAGAACGGCAACGGCGCCTCCGGCTTCATGGAAGACTACACTTATCATCTCGTCAAGGGTCATGAATATTCCCTCGGCGCTCATATGCTCGAAGTCTGCCCGTCCCTGGCTGCCGACAAGCCGCGCATAGAGACCCATCATCTGGGTATCGGTATGAACGAGAAGGATCCCGCCCGCTTGGTCTTCGAAGGCAAAGCCGGCAAGGGTATCGTCGCCTCCCTCATTGATATGGGTGGCCGCCTCCGCCTGATCGTTCAGGACATCGAAGCCGTGAAACCGATTATGCCCATGCCGAACCTCCCGGTTGGCCGTGTCATGTGGCGCGCGATGCCGAACCTGACCGACGGTGTCGAATGCTGGATCACTGCCGGCGGCGCGCATCATACCGTGCTGAGCTACGATGTGACCGCGGAAATGATGCATGACTGGGCGAAGTTCATGGATATCGAATTCGTCCACATCGACAAGGATACGACTGTCGAGAAACTTGAAGAAGAACTCCTCGTCAAGGATCTCGTCTGGAAGCTGCGGTAATGCTATGGAACTCAAAGAAACCGTAATCGGAATCGAATTCGGTTCCACCCGTATCAAATCCGTTCTGGTAGGCAGGGACTACAAGGTCCTTGCCTCCGGCTCCTACACTTGGGAAAACAGCTACGTGAACGGCATTTGGACCTACTCGCTGGATGAAGTGAAAGCGGGCGTGCAGGCTTGTTTCGCGGATTTGAAGCACGACGTTCATGAAAAGTACGGCGTGACGATGAATACCGCCGGCGCGATCGGCGTCTCCGCGATGATGCACGGATACCTGCCGTTCGACGCGCAGGACAATCAGATTTGCGAATTCCGTACCTGGCGCAATACCATCACCGGTGAAGCCGCGGAGAAGTTGAGCGGTCTGTTCGACTTCAACATCCCGCAGCGCTGGTCCATCGCGCACCTGTATCAGGCCATCCTGAACAAGGAAGACCATCTCTCCAAGCTGAGCTATATCACCACCCTCGCCGGGTATGTTCACTACATCCTGACCGGTAAGAAGGTGATGGGCATCGGCGAAGCCTCCGGCATGTTCCCGATTGATTCCGACGCCCTGGATTACGACGCCGAGATGATTGAGAAGTTCAACGCGCTCAAGGAAGTCAAGAACTACGGCTTCGACCTTCGCAAACTCCTTCCGAAGGTCCTCCCTGCCGGTGCCGACGCCGGTACGCTGACCGAAGCGGGCGCTCTGTTCTTGGATCCGACCGGTGAATTCGAAGCCGGCATCCCGGTCGTTCCCTGCGAAGGCGACGCCGGAACGGGTATGGTCGCGACCAATTCTGTCCGTGTCCGCACGGGCAACGTCAGCGCGGGTACATCCGACTTCGCGATGGTCGTCACCGAGAAGAAGCTCAACCGTCACCGTGAGATTGATATGGTCACCACGCCGTCCGGTGCCCCGGTCGCGATGGTCCATTGCAACAACTGCACCTCCGACACCAACGCCTGGGCGAGCATGTTCACGCAGATTCTGAACCTCTACGGCTTCGATGTTGATAAAGACACGCTCTTCACCAAAATGTTCAAAGCCGCTCTTGACGGCGACGCGGACTGCGGCGGGCTGATCAGCTACAACTACTTCTCCGGCGAAGGCGTCACGGATGTTCAGGAAGGCCGTCCGATCTTCCTGCGCAAGGCGGATTCGAAATTCACGCTGCCGAACTTCATGCGCATGCACCTCTACAGCGCCCTTGCCACACTCAAGATCGGTATGGATATCCTCGCGGACGAAGACGTCAACATTGATAAGATCTTCGGCCATGGCGGTTATTTCAAGACCGAAGGTGTCGGCCAGCGCATTCTCTCCGCCGCGATCAACACCCCTGTCTCCGTAATGGAAACCGCCGGCGAAGGCGGTCCCTACGGGATGGCGCTGCTCGCTGCTTACGCCCTGTGGAAGGATCGCGACGAAACACTTGAAGACTATTTGGATCACAAGGTATTCGCCGAATGCAAATCCTCCACCGTCATGGCGGACAAGGCCGAAGTTGAAGGCTTCAACAGCTTCATCGAGGTTTACAAGAACTGCTTGGACGTCGAGAAACTTGCTATTGAAAGGTTCTGAGCATGTTAGAGGAATTGAAGAAACAAGTCTACGAAGCCAACATGCTTCTCCCGAAATACAACCTGGTGATCTTCACTTGGGGCAATGTCAGCGGCATCGACCGTGAAAGCAACCTGATGGTCATCAAGCCCAGCGGCGTCGAATACGATTCGCTGAAACCGGAAGACATGGTCGTCGTGGACATCAAAACCGGCGAGAAGGTTGAAGGGAAATACAAGCCCTCCAGCGATACGGACACCCACGTGGTTCTGTACAACGCCTTCCCGAACATCGGCGGCGTGGTTCATACCCACAGCAAATGGGCCGTCTCCTACGCCCAGGCCGGTGTCCCGATCCGCCCGCTCGGCACGACGCATGGGGATTACTTCTACGGAGCCATTCCCTGCACGCGGACAATGACCGAGGCCGAGATCAAAGGCAAGTACGAGCTGGAGACCGGCAACGTAATCGCGGAGACCTTCCGTGACCTTGATCCGGATGCCATTCCGGGCGTGCTGGTTCACTCCCACGGGCCTTTCGCTTGGGGGACCGATCCCTTCAACGCCGTGCATAACATGATGGTGATGGAAACCGTCGCCGAGATGAATTACCACGCCGAGATGCTCTTCCCGGCACTTCCGGACATGCAGCAGGCATTGCTGGATAAGCATTACCTGCGCAAGCACGGAAAGAACGCATATTACGGTCAGAATTGACCGCTGTATGAATGGGTCAGGCTTCCAATAATCCCGGCCTGACATTAATTGACGCAAATTAAGAGCGCGCCTGCTCTAAACTAACGTCAACCTACATTAATAAGGAGAATAAACTCATGAAGAAACTTGTCGTTTTGCTGCTGGCTCTGTCCCTGCTGTGCGGCGTTGTCGCTACCGCGTCCGCTGATGACAAAATTAAAATCGGTATCTCCATTTGGAGCTCCACTGACACCCTCGGTTCCGAAGTAAAGCGCATGATCGATGCCGCTGCTGAGGCCCTCGATGTTGAAACCCAGTGGGTTGACCAGGCTCACATCTCCGAGCAGGTTACCGCTTCCGCTGAAACCCTGGCCCTGGCTGACTGCGATGGTATCATCATCTGCAACTCCGCCTCCGCTGAAATGGGTTCCGTCATCAAGACCGCCGACGAGAACGAAATGTACGTCGCTCAGTTCTTCCGCGTAATCGACCCGGAAGCCAACCCGGACGAATATGCCCAGGCTTCTGCTTCTCCGTACTATGTCGGTGCTGTTCATGAATCCGAATTCGACAACGGTAAGACCCTCGTCACCATCCTCGGCGAAAAGGGCTGCCGCAAGATCGGTCTCGAAGGTTGGGAACCGGGCGATGCCACGTTCCTCGGCCGTTGGGCCGGTTACCAGGCCGGCGTTGAAGCTTGGAACGAAGCTCATCCGGAAGATCAGATGGTCATGCTCGAGCCGCAGTACGGCCGCACCACCACCGACACCGGCCGTGCCACTGCCGAAGCCATCATCCAGGCCAATCCTGACATCGACGCCCTCATCGTTGCGGGCGGCGGCGGCGACACCCTCGTCGGTGCTATCGCCGGTATCGAAGCGATGGGCCTGACCGGCAAGATCGCTGTTGCTTCCACCGACTTCCTGCCTGACCTCGATGTCAAGCTCGAAACCGGCGCCATGGCTGTTGAATCCGGCGGCCACTATGCTGACCCGTTCTATGCCTTCCTGATGGTCTACAACGCGATCAAGGGCAACTACGAAGTCCCGACCGATGGCTTCTATGACATGGTCTTCCCGTACATGTTCGTCGATTCCCCGGAATCCTACGCGAACTACGCTGCCTACTTCACCGGCACCGAACTTCCGTACTATGCTGATGAAATCAAGGCTCTGGCTGAACTGTCCTATGACGACCTGGCCGCTTCCTGCGCTGCCCTGTCCGTCGATGACGTTGTCGCCCGCCACGCTAAATAATATTTGATCCTTTCCTATGTGGAAGCCCCGCCAGGCGCGGCGGGGCTTCCCTTAGAAAATAATTAGGTGTCAGGTGCCAGGAATCAGGTGCGGACAAAGCACCTCTCTGGCTCCTGACCCCTGACCCCTATAGAAAGGAAAATTTCTATGGCAGAGAAGTTCAACAAACTCAAAAGCAGCCGATACTACGGCTTTATTTTGCTGTTGGTAATGGTGCTGTTCTTTTACGGTGTGTTCAAGATCCTGACTCCGGGCAACTTCGGTTCAGCGTCCAATCTTTATACATACCTGCAATCTTCAATTATTTACGCCGTAGGCGGCTGCGGGCTCTATTTCATTGTTGTGATGGGCCTTTTCGACTTTGCCGTCGGCTCCAACATCGTACTCTCCTCAATCGTAGGCGTCATCCTTTCGGAGCACTTCGGTTATCCCGGCTTTGTCCTCGGATGCCTTGGCTGCGGCGCTTTGATTGGTTTACTGATCGGTATTCTTTACAATAAACTGAATGTTCCGTCCATGATCGTCACCGTGGGCTTGATGCTGATCTTCGAATCCATCGCGGTATACATTGCCGGCGGTGAAAAGCAGACGCTCGCCGAGAACCTGCGCTTCTTCTCCGGCGCTCCCGGCAACATCATCCTTGCCCTGCTCGCCTTCGCGCTGATGTATTTCATCCTGAACTACACCAAGATCGGCACTTACTGCAACGCGATCGGCTCCAACGAATTCGTCGCCAAGAACATGGGTATCAACGTCGAGAAATACAAGCTGATCGGTTTCGTTCTGCTTCATTTCTTCGTCGGCATCATGGCGATTCTCTCCGTCTCCTACGGTACGACCATGACCGCCCTGACCGGCATGAGCACCATGAGCCGCAACTTCCAGCCGCTCATGGGTACCTTCTTCGGTCTCGCGTTCCGCAAGTACGGCCAGCCGATTACCGCCATTGTCGTCGGTGAGTTCATTATCTCCCTGATCTTCAACGGCTTCGTCGCGCTCGGCGCCCCGACCACCATCCAGAACGTCGTCACCGGCGCCTCCCTGCTGATTATCGTTACCCTGACCGCCCGCGGCGCTAAGGGCAGCGTGGTGAAATAAGCGAGGTACAGTATGGAAAATAAAACTTTACTCATCGCCAAAGATATCGACAAGAAATTCGATATCACCCACGCTGTAGACCATGTATCTCTGAATGTCGATGCCGGCGAAATCCGCGGCTTGATCGGCGAAAACGGCTCCGGTAAGTCCACCTTCTGCCAGATGCTTTGCGGCATCTACTCCATCGGCGGCGGCACCTTCACCCTGGACGGGAAGAACATTCACCCGCACAACCAGGTGGAGGCCAACAATGAAGGCATCGCCATCATCGTCCAGGAAATGGGTACGCTCTCCGGTCTGACCGTCGCGGAAAACATCTTCCTCGGCCACGAAGATCCCTTCGTAAAGGGCATCGTCAAAAACACGGCCGCCATGAACAAGGAAGCCCAGCGCCTTCTGAACGAATACGGTTTCGGCCGCATCAACGCCGCGTCCATGATTGACGCCTACAACTTCGAAGACCGCAAGCTGATCGAGATCGTCAAGGCGACCTACATGAAGCCGAAGATTCTCGTCATCGATGAAACGACAACCGCCCTTTCCCAGAACGGACGCAGTGAGCTTTACAAGATTATGCACGCGATCCGTGATGACGGCCGCGCGGTAATCTTCATCAGCCATGACCTCGGCGAAGTTCTCGAACACTGCGACACCATCTCTGTTCTCCGCGACGGCGAATACATTGACACGGTCAAAGCTTCCGATGTCACCGAAGACGATCTGAAGCGCCTGATGGTCGGCCGCGAAATCGGCAACGCCTATTACCGCACCGATTACGGCGAACCGGTCTCCGATGAAGTCGTCCTGACCGTCTCAGGCGTGAGCGTCCCGGGAGAAATCTCAGACATCAGCTTCGAGCTGCACAAGGGAGAGATTCTGGGATTCGGCGGCCTGTCCGAATGCGGTATGCATGAAGTCGGCAAGGCGATCTTCGGCGCGTCCTGGGACCGCAAGGGTTCTGTGGTTTTAGCTGACGGCACCGCCATCAAAGACATCCCAACCGCGATTAAGCATTCCATCGCCTACGCATCCAAAGACCGCGACAACGAGTCCATCATCCTCAATGAATCCATCCGCAACAACATCGTGCTGCCTTCCATTGACGACCTGGCCGACCACGGCATTCTGAACGGGAACAAGCTGACGAAATTCGCGAAGGATAACGCCGACAACATGCAGACGAAGATGGCCAACGTTCATCAGTTCATCTCCGATCTTTCCGGCGGCAACAAGCAGAAAGTCGTTCTGGCGCGCTGGATGGGCAAGGGTGCGGATATTCTGGTCCTCGACTCCCCGACCCGCGGTATTGACGTGAAGGTCAAGCAGGCGATTTACGCGCTCATGCAGGACCTGAAGAAACAGGGCAAGTCCATCATCATGATTTCGGAAGAAATTCCGGAGCTGCTGGGCATGTCCGACCGCATCTACATCATGAAAGACGGCAAAATCAACGGCGAGTTCTTCCGCAGTGAGACGCTGGATGAAAATGACCTGATCGCGAAAATGGTATAAGGAGCGGAAAAAATGGAAAATATCAAAGCAAAAAACAATGAAAAATCCGGGATCGGCGCGTTCCTGAAAAGCGACCGCTTCAAAGCTCTTCTGCCATTCATCGGTCTGGTTGTCATCGTCATCGTCATGAATATCCTCACCGAAGGGAAGATTCTGACGCCGAAACGTATGCGTCTGCTGCTTTCCCAGGTTTACTATCCGGCAATCGTCGCCACCGGCGTGTTCTTCGTCATGACGCTGGGGTCTATTGACTTCACCGAAGGCTCCACCCTCGGTGTTGCCTCGATCGTGGTCAGTATGCTCTCCTTCAAGAGCATCCCGCTCGCCATCATCGGCGGCATCCTCACCGGCGCGGCTATCGGCGCGGTCAACGGCTTCTTCCATGTGAAGTTCAAGCTGCCGAGCTTCATCGTCACGATTTGTACGATGTACCTCTTCCGCGGCGTCTGTGCCTACATGACAACGGAGACGGCGGTCCCCGCCAGCTCCGCGATCAAGGCCATGGACAACAACACGCTGAAGATTTGCGTCACCGTCGCTGTTCTCGCGATTGCCTGGTTCCTCTTCTCCTGCACGCGCATCGGGAACGACGTCAAGGCGATCGGCTCCGGTGAAACCGCTGCCCGCTTCTCCGGCGTCCGCGTTGACCTGGTGAAATTCCTGGTCTTCGTCGCGGCCGGTGCTCTGACCGGTCTGGCGGCTTTCGTCAACGTCATCAAGGTCGGCTCCATTACCGCAACCGCCGGCAACCAGCTCGAGACTCAGATTCTGATTTCCCTGGTTCTGGGCGGCCTGCCGATCACCGGCGGTGCCAAGGTCCGCTTCTCCAACGTGATCGTCGGTACGCTGATGTATACCGTTCTCAACAACGGCTTGGTCATGATGGGTTACGAATCCGCTACGCAGCAGTTGATCAAGGGCGTGATCTTCCTGATCTTCGTTGCCCTCACCATCGACCGCAAGGCTCTGAAGGTGATCAAATAATTCACACTCTTATATTCTTCTGAAATGAAAGCCGGGACATGGATACGTCCCGGCTTTTCTTATGGAAGCAATCAAAAAGGGCGCCCGTTTTGGAACGCCCTTATGTTATTTCGCTTTGCGGATTACTCCCATTCGACCGTTCCCGGCGGTTTGGAAGTGATATCGTACACGACGCGGTTCACGTTGGGGACTTCGGCAAGGATGCGGTCGGAGATCTTGTGAAGAACGGAATACGGAAGCTCCGCCCATTCCGCGGACATCACATCCGTTGAGGTAATCGCGCGGACTGCAATCGTGTAATCGTATGTTCGTTCGTCGCCCTTGACGCCGACGCTGCGGATGCCGGTGAAGACGGTGAAATACTGCCAGATGGAACGTTCCAGCCCGGCGTTCTTAATCTCCTGGCGCAGAATCAGGTCGGTCTTGCGCAGGATGTTGAGCTTGTATTCGGTAATTTCACCGATGACGCGAACCGCCAGGCCCGGTCCCGGGAACGGCTGACGCCATACCATATCTTCGGGGATGCCGAGGGACTCACCCAAGGCGCGGACTTCGTCTTTGAACAGCCAGCGGAGCGGCTCGACGAGGCCCTTGAAGCCGATGTCTTTCGGCAGCCCGCCGACGTTGTGATGGCTCTTGATCTTCGCGGACTGTTCCGTGCCGCTCTCAATGACATCCGGGTAAATCGTCCCCTGAAGCAGGTAGTCGGCACCGCCGATCTTCTTCGCTTCTTCCTCGAATACGCGCACGAATTCCGTGCCGATGATCTTGCGTTTCTGTTCCGGATCGGTCACGCCGGCGAGCTTCGTCAGGAAGCGCTCGGAGGCGTCCACATGAACCAGGTTGAAGCCGAGGTTCCGGCGGTAGCAGTCAATCACTTCCTCCGCCTCATTCTCTCGCAGCAGGCCGTGATCCACGAAGATGCAGGTCAGGCGGTCGCCGATGGCGCGCTGAACGATCGCCGCGGCAACGGTAGAGTCAACACCGCCGCTCAGACCGGCAACGACCGTGCCGTCCCCGACTTGTTCGCGGACCTGTTCGACGAGTTCGTCAACCAGATTGCCCGGTTTCCAATCGCATTTGCATTTGCAGATCTTCTTGAGGAAGTTCTCGAGGATCTTCATCCCCTGTTCGGTATGCGTCACTTCGGGATGGAACTGCAGCGCGTAAAAACCGCGGTCCGCGTTTTCCATCGCCGCGTTCGGGCAGTTCGCCGTGGACGCGGTAGAGCGGAAGCCTTCGGGGAGCTTGCCGACGCTGAAGGTATGGCTCATCCAAACGACTTTGCCATCCACGCCGTCGAAAAGTTCGCTTTTACCGTAGCTGATATCGGAATGACCGTATTCAGCTTTCTCGGCGCGGACAACTTCGCCGCCGAAGACCTTCGCGGTATATTGCATACCGTAGCAAATAGCGAGAATCGGCACGCCGAGCTCGTAAATCTCGTTCGTGCAGGCCTTCGCGCCGGGACGGTTCACGTCATCCGGGCCGCCGGAGAGGATAATGCCGGAGAGGGCATTGCCCTTGATGCGGTCAATCGACGCTGTGCAGGGAATCAATTCACTGAAGACGCCGAGGTTTCGTACGCGGCGCACCAACAGCTGGTTGGACTGTCCGCCGAAATCGAGTACAACGATTCGTTCCATGTTTGTTCCTTAGTTCTGTTCTTCGGGATCCGGACGGAAGGTGATGTGATTCTCGTCGGCTTCCTCAATAATGGCGAGAGAACGGACCTTGAAGCCGCGGTCGCGCAGCTTCTTGCCGCCGGGCTGGAAACCCTTCTCAACAGCAATGCCGACGCCGACAACTTCCGCACCGGCCTGGGTGGCGATGTCAATCACACCGCGGAGCGCTTCACCGTTCGCCATAAAATCGTCAATGACTAGGACGCGGTCATTGGCGGAAAGCCATTCAGCGGAGAGGATCAGGTTGACAGTCTTTTTGTAAGTGTAGGAGAAAATTTCGCTCTTGTAAAGGCCGCCCTCAATGTTATCGGACTTGGCCTTCTTCGCGAAAAGAAGCGGAATGCCGAAGCGTTCGGCGACAATCGTCGCCAGAGCGATACCGGAAGCTTCAACGGTCAGGATAACCGTCGGCTTGTCTTCCGCGAAATATCGGTAGAATTCATCCGCAAGCTGCTTCATCAGCGCGATATCTACGCGATGGTTGAGAAATCCGTCGACTTTGATAATGTTACCGGGTAATACTTTACCGTCTTTCGCAATGCGATCTTCAAGTAATTTCACGAAGCACCTCTAAGTAAATTGTCTGTTGTGAACTTCTTTGTTGATTAGACAATTTTAGCATACTATATTATTTTTATACGAAGAATCACGTGACACTTGTTACTTTTTTGTGAAAACAACAGACCGCCGTTTCTGACGGTCTGTTTTGAATTTTCAGATGCGGGCCACACCGGATTTGCGCGCAGCTTCGGCAACAGCGGCGGCAATCGCGGGCACGACGCGTTTATCGAACGGCTTCGGGATGATGCAGTCGGCTGAAAGCTCTTCCGGAGAGACGAGTTCTTCGAGCGCCTTGGAGGCGGCAATCTTCATCTCTTCATTGATATCGGAAGCGCGGACATCAAACGCGCCGCGGAAAATGCCCGGGAAGGCGAGGACGTTGTTGATCTGGTTCGGGTAATCGCTGCGCCCGGTGGAAACGACCTTCGCGCCGGCTGCTTTCGCGTCTTCGGGGAAGATTTCCGGGGTCGGATTGGCGCAGGCGAAGATGATGGCGTCGCGATTCATCGTGCGAACCATGTCCTGCGTGACCAGGCCCGGAGCGGAAACGCCGATGAAGACGTCCGCGCCGACGAGCATATCTGCAAGGGACCCTTTACGGCGTTCGAGGTTCGTGACTTCGGCAATCTCTTCGAGCGCCCAGTTCATGCCTTCCGCGCGGCCCTTATAAATCGCGCCCTTGCGGTTGCACATGATGATGTTCTTATAACCGGCGGCCAGCAGCAGTTTGCAAATCGCGATCCCCGCCGCGCCCGCGCCGGAGATGACGATTTTGACATCTTCCATCTTCTTGCCGACGACCTTCAGGGCGTTATTTAACCCGGCAAGGGCAATCACGGCCGTGCCGTGCTGATCGTCATGGAACACAGGAATGTCGCACTTCGCTTTCAGCTTGCGTTCGATCTCAAAACAGCGGGGGGCGGAAATGTCCTCAAGGTTGATGCCGCCGAAGGAACCGGAGATGAGCGCGACGGCGTTCACGAATTCGTCAACGTCGTTGGTCTTCACGCAGAGCGGGAAGGCATCCACACCGCCGAAGGACTTGAACAGCACGCATTTGCCTTCCATCACCGGCATACCGGCTTCCGGGCCGATATTGCCGAGACCGAGCACCGCGGAGCCGTCCGTGATGACGGCGCAGAGGTTGTGACGGCGGGTCAGTTCGTAGCTCTTGCTGAGGTCCTTCTGAATCTCAAGACACGGCTGAGCGACGCCCGGCGTGTACGCGAGCGACAGGTCTTCTTTGTTGGCAACAGGAACCGTTGAAACGACTTCAATCTTGCCCTTCCACTCATAGTGAAGGCGGAGGGACTCTTTTGCGTAATCCATGTATGTTTTCCCCTTTTGGTTCAATCAAACTCTGGTGAGTGATCTGTACTTTGTTCTGTGCGGCGTATCCGCGTCAATGCCGAGACGCTTACGGCGGTCTTCTTCATACTGTGTATAGTTGCCATCGAAGAAGCGGACTTCGGAATCGTTCTCGAAGGCGAGAATATGTGTCGCGACACGGTCCAGGAACCAGCGGTCGTGGCTGATCACCAGCGCGCAGCCGGCGAAGTTCTCGAGGCCTTCTTCCAACGCGCGGATGGTGTTGACGTCCAGGTCGTTGGTCGGTTCATCGAGGAGTAGGACATTCGCCTCGCTCTTCAGCGTTTGGGCAAGCTGAACGCGGTTGCGTTCGCCGCCGGAGAGGACGCCGACTTTCTTCTGCTGGTCGGTGCCGGAGAAGTTGAAGCGGGCGACATAGGCGCGGGAGTTGAGGCGGCGACCGCCGACAACAATTTCATCCGCGCCGCCGGAGATGGTTTCCCAAATGGTTTTCTCCGGGTCAAGCGCGAGACGGCTTTGGTTCATATAACCCAGGCGGACCGTTTCGCCGATGCGGATCGTGCCGCTCGTCGGCTGTTCTTCACCGACGATCATGCGGAACAGAGTCGTCTTACCGGCGCCGTTCGGGCCGATGATGCCGATCACGCCGCCCGGCGGGAGATTGAAGGTCACGTGCTCGACCAAGATGCGGTCGCCGAAGACTTTGGAGACGTCATTCATCTCAATGACCAAATTGCCGAGGCGCGGACCGGCAGGGATGAAGAGCTGAAGCTCGGAGGCTTCCTTCTCGTGATCCTCGGAGAGCAGCTTCTCATAGGAAGTGATTCTCGCCTTGGACTTCGCGTGCTGGCCCTTCGGGGACATGTGAATCCAATCCAATTCACGCTGCAATGTTCTCTGGCGGGCGGATTCGGCCTTCTCCTCAAGGGAGAGGCGGGTCTTCTTCTGTTCCAGCCAAGAGGAATAATTGCCCTGGTACGGGATGCCTTCGCCGCGGTCAAGCTCAAGAATCCAGCCGGCGACGTTGTCGAGGAAGTAACGGTCATGCGTGACGGCGATGACGGTGCCTTCGTACTGCTGCAGATGACGTTCCAGCCAGGCGACAGCTTCCGCGTCAAGGTGGTTCGTCGGTTCATCAAGCAGGAGGATGTCGGGCTTCTGAAGCAGCAGACGGCAGAGCGCGACGCGGCGGCGTTCACCGCCGGAGAGGACATTCACCGGCGTGTCTCCGGCCGGGCAGCGGAGGGCATCCATCGCCATCTCAAGGCGGGCGTCGATGTCCCAGGCGTCCATGTTGTCAATCTTTTCCTGGACCTTGCCCTGTTCCTCGATCAACGCGTTCATTTCATCATCGCTCATCGGCTCGGCGAATTTGTTGCTGAGCTCCTCGAAGCGGGCAAGAAGGTCAACCGCCTCCTGCGCGCCTTCCTGAACGACTTCCTTCACGGTCTTGTTGCAGTCAAGCAGCGGCTCCTGCTCAAGATAGCCGATCGTATAACCCGGTGAAATGACGGTCTCGCCGATGAATTCCTTATCCACACCCGCGAGGATCTTCAGCAGGGAGGACTTACCGGAACCGTTGAGGCCGATGACGCCGATCTTCGCCCCGTAGAAGTATGAGATGTACATGTT
>CAVIKW010000005.1:0-41221 GCA_963643375.1 Flexilinea sp.
AACTGGGTCATGTAGAGATTGTAATAAATCCCCTGTTTCGCGAGAAGCTCCTCGTGGGTGCCGGTTTCGGCGATGTGGCCTTGGTCCATGACCACGATTTGATCCGCGTCCTGGATGGTGGAGAGGCGGTGGGCGATGATGATCGACGTGCGGTCCTTCATCAAGCGGGCCATCGCCTGCTGGATGTGCTTCTCCGTACGCGTATCCACGGAGCTCGTCGCCTCATCCAGAATGAGGATCGTCGGCTCGTCGAGAACCGCGCGGCCGATGGAGAGCAGCTGGCGCTGGCCTTGGGAGAGGTTCTCCCCGTTCTCGGTCAGCACGAATTCATAACCGCCCTTCAGGCTCTGGATCATGTCGTAGCAGTAGCACATCTTTGCCGCTTCGTCAATCTGCTCCTGAGAGACGTTCGGATTGGCGTAGGTCAGGTTGCTGCGGATGGTGTCCGCGAAGAGCACAGTGTCCTGAAGTACAATCGCGATGTCGTCGCGGAGGGCGTTGCAATTGATGTCCTTGATGTTCGTCCCGTCCACGAGGATCTCGCCGGAGTCCACATCATAGAAGCGCATCAGCAGGTTGACCACGGTCGTTTTGCCCGAACCGGTGGAGCCGACCAAGGCAATCTTCTTGCCGGCGGGGACTTCCAAATTGAAGTCGAAGAGCACCTGCTTCTCCGGAACATAGGAGAAGTTCACGTGGCGGAAGGAGACGAGGCCCTGTTTGCCCATGGGCTCGGTGCCGCTCTTGTCCTCATCCGGCTGATCGAGAATGCCGAAGACGCGTTCCGCGCAGGCAATCGCCGTCTGAATCTGGCCGTAGAGCTGGGCAATTTCATTGATCGGGCGGCCGAACTGCTTCGCGTAGACGATGAAGGCAGAGATGACGCCGATGGAGATCGTGCCGTGCAGGGCGAAGTAACCGCCGAATGCCGCGATCAATACAAAGCCGAAGTTGCTGATGACGTTCATGACCGGACCCATGGAGCCCGCGAGGACTTCCGCCTTGATGCCGGCGCCGGTCAGGTCGTCGGAAATGCCGTTGAACTCGGCGATGGATTCGTCCTGGCGGTTGTACGCGGCGACGCTGTGGTAGCCGGTGACCATTTCCTCGACCTGACTGTTGAGCTTGCCGAGAAGGTTCTGCCGCTCAAGGAAGAGCTTCGCCATCATGCCGGACATGTATTTCGTGACGATGACGGTCAGGATGACGCTGATGCAGGAGACCAATGCCAGCTGCCAGCACAGATACACCATCATGAAAACCGTGCCGATGATGGTGAGAATGCCGGACACAAAGGAAACCAGGGACTGCGACACCGTGTTCGAGATGTTCTCGACGTCGTTCGTCATGCGGCTCATGATGTCCCCGTGCGGATGGGAGTCGAGGTACCCGGTCGGCAGGTTGACGATCTTATCAAAGAGTTCCACGCGCATATTGCGGACGATGCGCTGGCTCAGGCGGGCGCTCAGCTGCGATTGCAGCAGGGAGCCCAGCGCGCTCAGGACGTAGAAGACCGCCATGATGATCAAGATGCGCGGCAGCTTGTCAATTTCTTTCGCCGTGATGGTGTCGATGGCTTTGCTCTGGTAATCCGGCGCGAGGACGGAGACGACAACGGACGCCGCGACTACGGAAAGCAGCGCGATGACCATGCCCTTCTCCTTCGCGAAGTAAGTCAGCAGGCGCTTCAGCGAACCGGTGAAGTCGGCCGCCTTCTCAACATTCATTCCGCGGCCTCTGCCTCCGCGCATTCCGGGCATGCGGAAATCTTCCGAAGATTTGGATTTATCTGCCATGTTATTCCGCTCCCTTCAACTGAGAATTGTAAATATCTTTGTACGCCTGGCTGGTCCGCAGCAGCTCGCTGTGCGTGCCGATGGCGGAGATGGTGCCGTTTTCAATGACCGCGATGCGGTCCGCGTCCTTCACGGAGGCGATACGCTGGGCGACGATGATCTTCGTCTGATCCGGGTATTCCTTCTCCAGCTGCTCGTAGAGGTTGGCTTCCGTCTTGAGGTCCAGGGCGCTGGTGGCGTCATCGAAGATCAGGACTTCGGCCTTCTTCAGGACGGAGCGGCTGATGGCGACGCGCTGCTTCTGCCCGCCGGAGAGGCTCATGCCTTTCTCGGCAACCATGGTGTCAAGCCCCTGCGGCTGACGGTTGATGAACTCCGACGCCTGGGCAATGTCGGCCGCCTTGACGACATCCGCGTCGGAAGCGTTCGGGTCGCCCCAGAGGATGTTCTCGCGGATCGACACGCTGAAGAGCTCCGCCTTCTGAAGCGCGATCGCGACCTTATCCCGCAGGTCCACGAGGTCGTAATCTTTCACGTTGACATCGTCCAGCAGGACTTCGCCGGCGGTGACGTCATAGAAGCGCGGGATCAGGTTGATCAGGCTGGTTTTACCGCAGCCGGTCGCGCCCATGATGCCGATGGTCTCGCCGGGGTTGATGGTGAGATTGATGTCATGCAGGATTTGTTTGGAGTTCTCGCCGTTGTAGGAGAACGACGCGCCGCGGAACTCGATCTTGCCCTTGACCGCGGACTCGCCGGAGAACGCTCCGCCGCGGATGACCGGCTCGGTGTCCAGAACTTCCCTGAGGCGTTTCGCGGACGCGTTTCCGCGGGAGATGGTCTGGAAGATGCCGATCAGTGACAGCAGGCTGTGTTGGATGTGGGTGGTGTAGGTGATGGCCGCCATGATGGAGCCCGGGGTCATGTTTCCGCTGTTCACGTGCAGGCCGCCGATGTAGATAATGCCGAGGACGACGATATTCATGATGATGTTGACGATCGGCATCATGTAAGAGAAGAGAATGGAGACGCGGAGCTGGGTGTTGACCAAGTCGTCATTCGCCGCGGCGAAGCGCTCCTTCTCGTGATCCTCGCGGACGTACGCCTTCACGACGCGGGCGCCGGTGACATTCTCCTGCAGGACGGAGTTGACCTTATCCAACTTGTCCTGCAGCACGCCGAAGATCGGGGTGCCTTTGAAAATGAAGTAGAAGATGCAGCCCGCCACGAACGGCAGGGAACAGGCCGCCAGGATCCCGAAGCTCAGGTCCAGACGGATGATGCAGTAGATCCCGCCGAAGAAGAGCATCCCCGTGCGGATGAAGCCGCGGATGCACTGCATGACGAGGTTCTCGACCTGGGTCACATCGTTGGTGATGCGGGTGACCAGCGAGCCGGTGGTGAATTGATCCGTCTGCTCGAAGGAGAGGTTCATGATGCGCTCAAAGCAGGCTTTGCGGACATCGTTCGAGAACCGCTTCGTGCAGAGGTTTGCGGTCACGCCGGACATTACGCCGCAGAAGCCGCCGAGAATGACGAACGCGACCATTTTCAGACCGGCGGAGAGAACGATTTGCATGTTCCCCACGCCGCCGGAGGACAAACCGAGGACGCCTTCATCCACGATCGTCGCCATCAGGTCCGGCTGAACCAGATCCATCAGCACTTCGCCGATCATGAACAACGGGGCAAGCAGTCCCCATTTCCAATGTTTCTTTAAATACTTCAGCAAAATAATACCTCACAGGGATTAGGATCAATAGAATCTTTGCGTGTTCGTTTTACGGATGGGAACGCGTCAGTCGATTCGCTGTCGTATAGAATTCGCACCGCTTAATTATAACAAAAGAGGACCGTCATTTTTCAAAAACGGTCCTCAAGTCTTATGACTCTGTGAGAGTATGGATACTTACGGTGAGACTTCCGCTTACTCGCGGGACTTGATCTTCAGGAACGGCGGGATATCCAGGTGTTCCTTGCGGCGGTCCTTCACGAAATCCGGGAGGTCGCCGGAGTTCGCCTGCGGATTCGCGGTCCCGGACTGGACTTGGGACGCGGCGGTGCGCTGGGGCTGCTGCATGGAAGCCGCGCGCTGCTGCATCGGCATGGCGGTGCGGACCGTCTGCGGAGACTGCTGCGCGAGGATCGGCTGCCCGCCGACATAGGAGTCGGCATCCGGGTAACCGGTGGCAACCACGGTGATGCGGATCTGATCATTCAGGGACGGGTCAATGACCGCGCCGAAGATGAGGTTGACGTCCTTATCCGCGGATTCACGGATGATGGCGGCGGCTTCGTTGACCTCGAAGAGGGTCATGTCCTCACCGCCGGTGATGTTGAAGAGGATGCCGCGGGCACCGGTAATCGCGATGTCGAGCAGCTCATTGTTGATCGCCTTCTCGGCAGCCTTGCGGGCTCTGTCTTCGCCTTCGCCGATGCCGATGGCCATCAGCGCGGCGCCGCCTTCGGACATAATCGAGCGGACGTCCGCGAAGTCCAGGTTGATGAGGCCCGGAACGGTGATCAGCTCGGAAATGCCCTGAATACCCTGGCGCAGCACATCGTCGGCCTGCATGAAGGCGGACTTGATGGAAGCCTTCTTGTCGACGATCTGCAGCAGACGGTCGTTCGGGATGACGATCAGGGTGTCGGCGTTCTTCTTGAGGTTCTCAATGCCGGAAAGGGCGGACTTTGTTCTGCGCGGGCCTTCGAAGCTGAACGGCTTCGTGACAACGCCGATGGTCAGCGCGCCGATCTCACGGCTGATTTCCGCCACGATCGGAGCGGCGCCGGTGCCGGTGCCGCCGCCCATACCGGCGGTGATGAAGACCATATCCGCGCCGTTCAGGGCTTCACGGATCTCGTCGCGGGACTCTTCCGCGGCGGTGCGGCCTACCTCGGGGTTGCCGCCCGCGCCCAAACCGCGGGTGGATTTCTCCCCGATGCGGATGCGCGTGCCGGCTTTTGACGCGATCAGATCTTGAGAATCTGTGTTGACTGCAATGAATTCCAGCCCCTGCAGGCCTTCATCGATCATACGGTTGACCGCGTTGCATCCGCCGCCTCCGACGCCGATGACTTTGATACGGGCGCAGCTCTCTCCAAAGTTTTCCATATCTCTCTCCTACGTATTTCTATCTAACCTTTGCTTAAAAATTTACGATTCCGATCCGTTTGACGGAACCTATATCTTAAATATTTAAGCTTAGTGTAGTCTCTCCAATACCCTATTTTACCTTAAATATTTAAGAAATGCACGAAATTGATAAAAAATGATTTATGGCAGTATCATTTTGATAATCTTCTTAACTGTGTCTCCTACTGTCACGATCTTGTTCTTTTCCGCGGGCTCGGCAGAGGAGGTTTCCTGAACCGTCATTGCCCAATACAGCAGCCCAACCGCTGTGGAATATTCCGGGCTGTTGAGTTGGTCAACCATGCCGATGAGGTTTTCCGGCTTCGCGATGCGGACCGGCATGCCGAGGATCTCGGAACCGAGCTTGTCGATGCCGGGGAGCAGAGCGGTGCCGCCGGTGAGGACCATGCCCGCGGGGAGCAGGTTGTCGTAGCCGGAGCGCTTGATGTCCTGCAGGATCATTTGGAACATCTCCTCCACGCGCATGTTGATGACTTCCGCCAGCTGCTTGCGGCTGAATTTCGCGGATTCATCCTGCCCGAAGGTGCGGCAGTAAAAATACTCGTCGTCATTGACGAACTTCGGCAGGGCGCAGCCGTGCATCTTCTTCACCTCTTCCGCCTGGGCGACAGGCAGATGGAAGGCCTGCGAAATGTCCGCGGTGATGTGGTTGCCGCCGACGGGGATGACGTTGCTGTGCCAGACGTCGTTATTGATGAACATAGCGAGGTCGGTTGTGCCGCCGCCGATATCGCAGACGATGACGCCCATCTGCTTCTCAATGTCGCTCAGCACCGCGGAGGCGTCCGCCAGCGGGTTGAGAACGAATTGGCTGACGTCCACTTCGGCGGTCATGATGCACTTGCGGAGGTTCTCCACCGAGGAGGCGGAGCCGGTGATGATGTGCGCTTCCAGGTCCAGGCGGGAGCCGTACATGCCTTTCGGCTGACGGATGCCGTCAACCCCATCCACGGAGTACGTCCGCTGCAGGGTGTGGATGATGGTGCGGTTCGCCGGGATGGAAATGGCCTTGACGGACTCGATCACGCGGTTGATGTCATATTGGTCAATCATCCCGCCGACGATGCCGACAGTGGCTTTATTGTTGATCGAGGAAATATGCGACCCGGCAACGCTGACGATGGCTTTGTCCACTTCGAGGTTGGAGGTGCGCTCCGCTTTTTGAATGGAGGCCGCGATCGAGTTGGAGGCTTGGGGAATGTCGATCACCATCCCCTTGCGGATGCCCTGCGTCGGGACGATCCCAACGCCGAGAATACGGATGGTAGACTCGTCTTCCACTTGCGCGATCAGGGTACAGACTTTCGTCGTTCCGACATCAATTGCGACAATGTTCGTTTTTTCCATGTTTCTCACTCCACAAATCGATAATACGGCGCGTCCTTGAACTCAAGGCTCAGCATCACCGGCTGAATTTCATTTTTGATAAAGTACTTCGTCAGGCTCTCGAGCATCCGCATCTTCTCTTCAATGTCCGAATCCGACTTGCCGAAGAAGACACGCCAGCCCTCGTCCGTGTCCCAGCCGTACCCATTGTCATAGGTGAAGTACAGCGGCCGGTCCTGCGGCGCGTAGCTCCCCATCGTCAGCATGGTGTCCAGCGTGTCCTTACTGAAGTAGGTCGGCAGTTCGCGGTCATCGCGGTTCGAAGCGCCCGGGAAGGAGTCGGCGTAGACGTGGATGGTGCTGTCGTGCGAGGTGCTCTCGGTCAGCACGATGCCGTCCGCGTCGATCCAGAATCGGCTGCCGCCGAAATCCCATTCCACGACGGGAACGCGTTCCTCGAGGTCAATCCGCATCTCCGCGGGGAAGGCGATCGTCACTTCGGCGTCCGACACTTCCTGATAATGCTGCAGCAGGGTCTCGCGGATGTTCTCCGCCCGGACGGTGAAAATCGGCTGTCCCTTCGCGCCGGTGAAGTAGATGAGCTCGTCGCGGCTGATGTTCTCGACGCCGTTGATCTCGATGTTATTGAAGCGGAACATCGGCAGAAAGGCGTACGCGGCGGCAAGTCCGCCGAAGATCAGGGCGAGGATGCCGGAAATCCAGCGGGCGTTGAACTTCTTCTTGCGGCTGCGCTCGAGGGGCTGCTGCACGGTCGAGACGCGCGTGAAGGTCTGCATGCGCACGGGTTCGGGGGCGCGGCGCTGCTGCGCCTCGCCTCGGCGTTCGCGGATGCGGGACATTCGATCGTTCTTATCGCTGTTTTCCGACTGCGGCATCATTCCGTTTCAAATCCTGTCATTTCAATTTCCGGGATGAGCTTCACCCCGAACTTCTCAAGCACGGCCGCCTGAACCAGCTCGACCAATGCTTTGTAATCACTGCTCATCACGCCTTTCTCGGTCGTGATGAAATTCGCGTGCACCGTGCTGACCGACGCGCCGCCGATGGTCTTGCCCATCAAGCCCGCGTCTTGGATCAGCTTCCCGGCGGACATTCCTTCCGGGTTCTTGAAGACGGAGCCCAGGCTCGGCAGGGTGTCGGGCTGGTGCTCGTGCCGCCAAGCGCGGTGGGCGTCCCCCACGGCTTTGATCTCCGACGGATCGCCGTTTGTCAGGGCGAAGCGGGCCGCGGTCAGAATGCCTTTGTTCTCCCGGCGCTTCATCGCGCTGCTCCGGTAGGAAAATCCCATGCCGTCTTTCGTCAGCGGGCGGAGCGTCCCGCTTTCGTCAATGAACTCACCGTCCAGGAAGACGGAGGCGGTATCGCTTCCGAACGCGCCGGCGTTTCCGTAAACAGCCCCGCCGACGGTCCCGGGCAGCCCGGCCGCCCATTCCATCCCGGCAATGCCTTCGTCGGCGCAGAACTTGACGAGCTTGGACATCAGCACGCCGGAGTCGGCGCTGACGATGACGTTCCCGTCCGCGAGCTTCTCCGCGCGGATCGAACCGCCGCGGTTCAGGAGGACGATGCCGTCAAACCCGGCGTCGCTGACGAGAACATTCGAAAGCCCGCCGAAGACGCGGAAGGGGATTCCGTCCGTGGTGCAAACCTTCACCAACTCGGCGAGGGACTTCGCGTTATCGGTGATGAACATTCCCGCGCAGGGGCCGCCGCAGAGGGAATAAGCGTACCGCGCCAGCGGAATGTCCCGCAGGAGCTTGTCTTGATATTCCCCGAAGCGTTCCGGCTCAAGCGCGCGCATTCTTCATCAACTCCAATGCCATGGGCGCGGCTTTGTTCGCGTCCCCGGCTGAACAGGTCACCACTACATCGCCGGACTTCAGGGAGCCCGCGAGGTAGGCGGCAATTTCTTCATTCGTGTTGAACTGCTTCACATTGCCGTGCCGCATGTTGCGGACGACGTCCGCGATGCCGAAACCGCTGAACTTCTCCCGCGCGGCGAAGATATCCGTGAGGATGACTTCGTCCGCGTTCTCGAAGGAGGAGCAGAACTCGTCCAAGAGGGACTGCGTGCGGCTGTAGGTATGCGGCTGCCAGACGGCAACGATGCGTCGGCCGGCGAAGAATTCGCGGGCGGCTTTCAGCGTGGCGCGGATCTCGGTCGGATGGTGCGCGTAGTCGTCAATCAGCGTGATGCCGTTCCAATCCGCGACGATCTCGAAGCGGCGTCCGACGCCGCCGAAGCTCTTCAAGGCCTCCGCGGCTTTCTCAAGGTCAAGGCCGTTCTTCGCGCAGACGCTGAGGACAGCCATGGCGTTGTAAGCGTTATGTTCGCCGGGAACGTTCAGCGTCACCGGAACGGCGCGCTCCCCGGCGCGGAAATTGAACGAGAAGCAGCCGTTCTCCCCGACGCGGAGGTCCTCCCCGCGGTAATCACAGTCCGAAGCGCTGCCGTACGTCACGGAATTCGCGCCGCGGTATTGCTTCTGGTTCGGGTCGGAGCTGTTCAGGAAGACGAGGCCGTTTTCTTTAAGATTGGCGAGGAAATTCGAGAACGCGCCGAAGTAGAGCTCCCGGGTGGGGAAGCAGTCCGGATGATCGTACTCGACTTTCGTCAGCACGGCGTCCGTCGGGTCGAGACCGAGGAACATGTTATCGTACTCATCGGCTTCGATGATGAACCAATCCGATTTGCCGGCGGTCGCGTTGCGGCCGAGGGCTTTGTTGATCGAGCCGATGATGTAGCCCGGCTCGAGTCCGAGCTTCGTGAACACCCACGCGCACATGCTCGTGGTCGTGGTTTTCCCATGCGAGCCGGCAATGGCGATGATCTTCCGTCCTTCCAGCATCGTGCGCAGGAATTCGCGCCGCTTTTGGGTCGGGATGCCCCGGCGGCGTGCTTCCGCTAATTCCGGGTTGTCATCCTTGATGGCCGAGGAATAGAGGACGAGGTCGGGATCGGTGATGTTTTCCGCGGACTGCGGGGTGCGGATCCCGATGCCGAATGCCTTTAGCTCATCGGTGTAGGGAGATTCCGAACGGTCGGAGCCGGTCACGCGGACGCCCATCTCATGCAGGACGACCGCGATCGGGGACATGCCGGTGCCGCCGATGCCGATGATGTGGATGGTCATGTCACGAAGCGCTTTTGTCATGATGCCTTCTTCTCCGCCGCGGTACGGAGCGTCTCAAAAATGCGTTCCGCCGCGTCCGGGATCGCGAGTGATTTCATTGCTTCCGTCATGGAGGCGAGCTTCTCTTTGTCGCGCAGGAGCGTGAGCGCCCGGGCGGAGAGCGTCTCGTCCAAGTCCTCATCCTTCAGCAGCTCCGCCGCGCCCTTCGAGATCAGGTAATCGGCGTTCGTCTTCTGGTAACGCCAGGCGTAGGGATACGGGACCAGCAATGCCGGGACGCCGAAGAGCGGGAGTTCGCCGAGAGCGGACGCGCCGGAGCGGGAGACGACCAAGTCGGCCGCCGTGAAGGCCGCGCCCATCTCTTCATGCAGGTAGGGGAAGAGCTTGTAGTTGGCTTTCACTTCCGCGGGCAGGGTTTCATAGAAGGCGGACATCTCTTCCCAATTGTTCTTGCCGGAGATGTGGATCACCTGACATTCGCGCGTCAGCTCCGCGATGTGCTTCTGCATGGCGTGGTTGATGGACTGCGCGCCCTTCGAACCGCCGAAGACGAAAAGCACCGGCAGCTCGGCATTCAGACCGAAGGTCTCCAACGCCTTCTGTTTGTCCCACTGCTGAATGCCCATGCGGGTCGGGTAACCCGTGACGGACATATTCTTCTTCGCGTCGAAGTAATTCTTCGAATCCTCGCAGACAACGGTGATGACATCCGCGGACTTCGCCAGGGCATTCAGTGCCATCCCCGGCTCAATATCCGGCACGAACAGCACGGAGGGGATGCCGCGGCCCGCCATGGCGACCGGGAAACCCACATACCCGCCCGTGAAGAACATCACGTCGGGTTTGAATTCCTTGACGATTTTCTTCGCGGCGAAGTAGCCCTTGGCGAGCTTGATCACACGCGAAGGAATGCTGGCAATGCTGACGCCGTGCAGTCCGGCGGCGGGGACGCTTTTGTAGGGGATGCCCTCCCGCTGTACAAGTTCGCCCTCCAGGCCGTCATCCGAGCCGACCCACAGCACTTCCGTATCGTCGTTAATCGTTTTTGACTGAAGAACTGCCAGGGCGGGATACACGCCACCCCCAGTTCCCCCTGCGCATATCAATAATCGCATCGGGTTCACTCTTTCCTTTCTCGAAGTTTTTGATTGCCGAAACGCGGGAGATGTTCAGCAGGATGCCGAAGCCGGCAAGCGTACAAATGGCGCTCGAACCGCCGGAACTGATCAGCGGCAGCGCGTTCCCCGCGAAGGGCAGAATATTCAGCATAACGCAAATGTTAATGGCGGCTTCCATGAAGATCCAGATGGAGATGCCCGCCGCCAGCATTTTCCCGAAGGCGTCCGGCGCCTTCTTGGCAATCTCGTAGCCGCGCCAGAGGATGAAGGTATACAGGCTGATGACGAAGAACCCGCCGACCAGACCGGTTTCCTCAAGGATCACGGCGAAGATGGAGTCGGTCCAAGCAACCGGCAGACCGGTGATCTTGGAGGAGCTTTTGCCGATGCCGACGCCGAAGATGCCTCCGTTGAGGATGGCGTTATAGGCGCGGCGGATGTGGTATGACGCCTCTTCCGGATTCGTCAGGCCCGCGAAGTAATCCGCGAAGCGGACGGAGATTTTATCGAAAAGGAAGTAGGCTCCGAGCAGGAGGATAAAGACTGCGAAAAACAAAAGCCCGACATATTTCATGTTGCCGCCGGCAACGACATAAATCAAAATACCGAGAACTGCGATGGTCGCCCCCGCGGAGAAGTCCGGCTGCAGCATGACGAGCGCGATTACCGCAAGGAGGATGCCCATCGGAGGGAGAAAGCCATGGGTGAAATCGTTCAGCTGACCTTGGCGGTTCGCGAGGTACTGCGCCATGAAGATGATGAGGATGATCTTCGCGAATTCCGACGGCTGTACGGAACCGCCCGCGGTCAGGGAGCGGGTGTAGCCGGTCGCCGCGGAGAGGTTCAGCGGGTCGATGAGCATGAAAATCAGCGCCAATAAGACGACGCCCATTGCCCAGGGCGCGAAGAACTTCAGATTGTGGTAATCGAAGAGGAAAAGGAACACGGCGCCCGCGGTCCCGATCAGGATCATGGTGAGCTGGCGCAGCAGGATGCGCATACCGTTGTCGTACGCCTGCAGGGAGTAATTCCAGCTCGCGGAATACAGCATCAACAGACCGAAGACGACCAGCACGAAGATGGCCAGCAGCAGCGGAATATCAACGAGCATCCCTGTGGAAACCCGGTCTCTTCTCCTGTTCAGGATATTGGAGGTCAGTTGAGTGCTTTCACCCATTCCGTGAACTTATCTCCTCTCTCCTCGAAGTTCGTAAACGCGTCGTAACTGGTGCCGCCCGGGGAAAGCAGCACCGCGTCGCCTTCCGCGCAGACTTCGCCGGCGGCCTTGACGGCCTCTTCCAGCGTCTCACAGCGGATGACGATCGGTCCGTTCGGGGTCTGCGCTTTCTTCAGCGCGTCTTCAATCAATCCCGCCGCTTCCCCGAAGAGAATGGCATAGCGTGTGTGTTTCTGCAGTTCGGCCGCGAGCTCTCCCCACGGCAGTTTCTTGTCGCGCCCGCCGAGCAGCAGGATCAGCGGCTCGTTGAAGCTGTGAAGGGCCGCCATGGTCCGCTCCGGCGCGGTGGCGATGGAGTCGTTATACCAGTTGGCGCCGTGATATTTGCGCACCCACTGCAGGCGGTGATCCACGCCCTTGAAGCCTTCCACACCGGCGCGCATGGCGTCAAAGGAGAAGCCTGCGGCGTAGGCAATGGCGCAGGCGGCCATGACGTTGCTGACGTTGTGCCGGCCGCGCAGCTGAATGGCGTCCGTCTTCATGATCGGGGTGACGGTGCCGTGGTCGCGGCAGTAAATGGTCTCATTCTCAAGGTAGATCGTCCGCTGCTCATCCGCGTCCGGGGCGCTGAAACCGAAGGTCAGGCAGTCCCCCGGCGCTTTCTTCGCGAGCTCCGCGCAGATCGGGTTGTCGCGTCCGAGAACAACAATGTCGCCCGCCTTCTGATGGGTCATGATGTTCGCCTTGGCGTTGGTGTAGTTCTCCATCGTCTCATGACGGTCGAGATGATTCGGCGTGATGTTCAGGATGGCCGCCACGTGCGGGCTGTCCTTGACCAATTCCAGTTGGAAGGAAGACAGTTCGAGGACGACGATGTCATTCGGGCGGATGTCGTCGATGAAGTTCATCAGCGCGTAACCGATGTTGCCGCCGATCCATACCTCCCGGTCATTTTTCGCGAAGGCGTTCGCCATGCGCCCGACCAATGTGGTCGTGGTCGTCTTGCCGGAGGAACCGGTGATGGCGATGATCGGGTTCTTCACTTCATGCAGGAAGATCGAGGCGTCATTCAGGATGGCAACGCCCTTCTCACGCGCGGCTTTCAGGAACGGGATGCGCAGGTCCGCGCCGCCGGTGATGAGAACCATGTCCGCGCGGTCCAGCAGCTCCAGCGGATGCCCGCCGCAGACCCATTCGGGGTTGACATCTTTCAACGCCTCGCGGGCGGGCTCCAATTGCTCGAAGGATTTCGCGTCGGTGACGATGACCTTCGCGCCGTGATGATAAGCGTAACGGGCGAGCGCCTGTCCCTGACGGGCAGCTCCGAGGACGACCGCGGTTTTATCTTTGAATTCGATCATTGTTTCTCCTTTAGAGGGACGCGAGTCCCACACCCAGCATTGCGAAAAGAAGTCCGATCAGCCAAAAGCGCTGCACGACCTGCATTTCGGACCAGCCGATTTCCTGGAAGTGATGATGAATCGGCGCCATACGGAAGATGCGCCGTCCGTGTGTAAGCTTGAAGTAGCCGACCTGCAGCATCACGGAGAGCGCTTCGCTGACCGGGATGATGGCGATGATCGGCAGGATGAGCCAGTGCTGCGAAATCAGCGCCACGACCGCGAGGGCCGCGCCCAGTCCCAGCGAACCGACATCGCCCATGAACATCATGGCGGGGTTCACGTTGAACCAGAGGAAGCCGAAGAGGGCGCCGACGAGGATAAAGCAGAAGCGGCTGACACCGATCGCGCCCTGCATCATGCAGATGATGCCGTAAGCGGCGAAGGCGGTCGCCGAAATCAAACCGGCGAGGCCGTCCATGCCGTCGGTCAGGTTGACCGCGTTGGACATGCCGACGATGAGGATGATCGCGATGGGGTAGAACCAATACCCGACTTCAATCGGGACCGGCTGGTCCATCCACATGAATTGGGAGATGCCCATTTTCTCTTTGATGACATAAGAGAAAACCGCCGCGAGGATGACCTGCAGCAGGAATTTGGTGCGGGCGCGCATCCCGAGGCCGCGGCGGGCTCCGCGGATGCCTTCCCAGTCGTCAATACCGCCGATGATCGCGAAAGCGACCAGCGCCGAGAGCGGAACCAGGTAGGATTGAATCACGCGGCCGCCCTTGATGATCTCGGCCGCGTTCAGCAGCACGTTGAAAAGGATCGTCGGGAAGATGAAGAGCAGACCGCCCATCGTCGGGGTGCCGATTTTTGAGTAATGCGACTTCGGCCCTTCAACGCGGACCAGTTTGCCGATCTTGAGGCGGCGGAGCAGATGCAGGAAAGGCGTGCCCCAAATGATCGTCAGCAGAAAGCTGAGGGTGGATACCGAGAGGATTGCTGTGCTGTTGTTCATGCTTTCGCCTCCAAAGCTTCAATGATCTGTTCCATGCGCATACCTCTGGAACCTTTTACCAACATGGCCGTGCCGTCCGCGAGCGGGAGCGTCTTCAGGTACGCGATGGATTCGGCCACGGTCTCAAACCAATGGACTTTCTCCGCGCTCATGCCTTCTTCCACAGCGGCGTCCGCTAAGTGCTTCGTCGCCGGGCCGACAGCGATGACTTCGTCGGAGACTTCCGCGGCGCGTTTGCCGACCATGGCGTGGCCCTTGACTTCGTACTGTCCGAGCTCGCGCATTTCGCCGAGGACGGCGTACTTCGTCCCCTTCATCTCGGCGAGCAGATTCAGCGCGGCGATGGTGGACGCGGGCGACGCGTTGTAAGTGTCGTCAATGACGAGCGCGCCCGAGGGAGTGTGCAGGATGTTCATGCGGAGCATGTTGCGGCTGACGCGCAGCCCGGCTTCAATCTCTTCGCGGGACATGCCGCAGACGATACCCGCGGCCGCGGCGCGCAGGGCGGTGTAGACGGAATGGCTGCCGATGAGCGGGGAGACAATATTGTAAACCTCGCCGTGATAGTTCAGCTTGCAGCGGATGCCGTTCAAGCCGTCGGATTCAAGCTCGGAGGCGTAAAGGTCCGCCTCGGAGGTCGTCCCGTAGTAAAGCACCGACGCGCGGGCTTTCTCCGCCATCGGACGGACGTACGGGTCGTCGTAATTCAGAACCGCCGTGCCGTTCTCAGGCAGCGCCTGCACCAGCTCGCTCTTGCCCGCGGCGATGACTTCCATCGAGCCCGCGCGGGATGCGTGGACCATGCCGACGTTGGTGACGATGCCGACGGAGGGCTTGCCGATATCGCAGAGCTGAGTGATTTCGCCCGGGACGTAGAATCCCATCTCGAGGATGGCTTTCTCAATCCCCTCCTCCGCGTGAAGCAGCGTCAGCGGCAGGCCGATTTCGTTATTCATGTTGCCCGCGGTTTTCAGCGTACGGTACTTCGTGGCAAGCAGATCGCCGACGACTTCCTTCGTGGAAGTCTTGCCGACGGTGCCGGTGATGCCGATGACTTGAACATCCGCCATGTCCTCGCGGCGCTTCTTCGCGGTCAGCTGCAGGGCCTCGACGGTATTCTTGACGCGGATGAGGTACGGCTTCCCTTCACGGACAGCGGAGAGATCCGCGGCGGTGTTGAAGCCTTCACGAAGATCGATCACCGGATAAGCATCGGGGACGTCTTCCTCGATCAGCGCGGCGGAGGCTCCTTTCGCGAAGGCGGAAGCGATGAACTTATGTCCGTCGGTGACTTCACCCGGGATGGCGGCGAAGAGCGTCCCCGCGCCGACAGCGCGTGAATCTACGGACGCCTCTTTAAATGCCGGCGCGCCGGTATGGACTTCCGCGCCTGTCACCGCCTGAATGATCTCGTCGAATGTAAACATGTTTCTCCGCCTCTCTAATATCCGTAATAGTAGTAATAATAATCATCGTCTTCCGGCTCTTCGGTCGGGCAGACGCCTGTGTTCAGACATTCTCTCGTGTTGTCGTCCGGAACGCGCAGGTACGGCGCGACCGCTTCCACAACTTCGCTGAAGACCGGGGCGGAAACCTCGGAACCCCAGATGTTCACTTCCGGCTGCTGCACCCAGACGTAGACGATGAACTGCGGGTCGTCCGCGGGGCCCCAGCCGACGAAGGAAGCGTTGGTCGTGTTGAGCACGTAACCTTCGCCCTCGACGGAAATTTCACCCGTACCGGTCTTGCCGGCGATGCGGATGCCGTCCACCTGCGCGTCGGATGCTTCAATCTCGATGGAGGTGGCAAGCATCTCGGTGACGGTGCGGGCGGTCTCCGCGGAGATCGGCTGCCCGACGGCTTCGGGTTCGACTTTCTGAACCTCGCCGTTGTAACGGATCTCGCGGACGATGTGCGGCTTCATCATCACGCCGTCGTTCGCGAGCGCGGACACGGCGGTGACCATCTGAATCGGGGTGACCATCAAACCCTGACCGAATGAAGCGGTCGAAAGGCTGATCGGCGTCCACATGGAGTCGCCCGGCTTCGTGATCGGGTAGTAATCTTCCTGCGCCAGTTCAATGCCGGTCGGGTCGTCCAGCCCGAATTTGTCAAGGTACTCATAAAATGTCTCCGCGCCGACCAGATCCGCCAGGTACGCCATACAGGTGTTCAGGGAGTGCTGGAGGCATCCCACCATGGACTGCGGACCCCAGGCACCGCGGTCCCAGTTGTAAATGTCGGTGCCCAAGACATTGTAAGTGCCGGTGTCGTTATAGACCGTGGAGGGCTTCACGGCGCCGGTGTCAATGGCGATGGCCATGGTCAAGACTTTGAAGACGGAACCCGGTTCATACGGCTGCATGACGGCGGGGTTATACTTATTGTCTTTCGTGAACTTCTCCGCCGTTTCCCAATACTCGTTCAGGTTGACGGAAGGATACGTCGCCATGGCAAGCACCTCGCCCGTCTTCGGATTCGTAATGAGAATCGTGCCGGATTTCGCCTTGTTGTTCTCGACCGCGTTCTTGATGATCTCTTCCGTGATGGCCTGCACCTTGCGGTCAATAGTCAGCACGATGGAGGCGCCGTTCGGCAGGTCCGGGATGCGGTCCGGAATGTTCGGATCCAGCGAGAAGCGGTGGCTGATCGTCTTGGCTTCCAGAATGTCGTCGTAGTACTGCTCAATCCCGTAGGAGGCGAAGCTGTTGCTGTTCATGAACGGGTAGAACCCGATGATGTTGAACGCCAGCTCGTCATTCGGATAGTAGCGGTGGACGTTCGGGTAATAAATCACCGCGTCCAGGTCCTCCGGGTTGTCGTTCCTGCCGGAGTAAGAACGGTCGAGCGTGTTCTTCGTGATCTCCAGCTGGTCAATCTGCTCCTTGGTGGCGTAGTTCGTCAGCGTCCATTCAACGCTGCTGCCGGTCTGATACGGGATCTCGGCGGCCTCGCGGACTTCGTCTTCATCCAGGTCGAAGATCGGGGCGATGTACTTCGCGATGAAGTCGCCGTGCCCGTTCGCGTACTGAAGGTTCAGCGCGATGGTGTAGCTGACGGTGTTGCCCGCCAGCAGGTATCCCTGACGGTCGTAGATGTTGCCCCGCTCGGAGCTGACTTCCACCGTCATGTAGTTGTAGTCGTCTTCCGTCTCCGCTTTCAGGCGGATGGCGTTGTCGTCCGTCATCAGCATGATGATGCGGGCGAACATGATCACCGAGACCAGGCAGAAACCCGCGACGATGAAGGAGAACCGTTTATCAATTGTCGACTTCATAGCTCTCGATCCCGGTTGAAATCTGTTTGGCGAGCCATTCCTGGAATGACTCGGTGTATTCCGGCTTAATCAGAGAAACGATGGGCGCGGATGCTTCCCGTTCTTCGCTCTCGGTGTTGATGCCGGTTCCGGTATATCCATCGATGATCACGTATTCGTAAACGCTGTCGTCGGTGAAATCAATGTCAACGAATCCCGCCTTCTTCGCGCGTTCCTGCATCTGCTTGTAGGAAGTCAAACGGCCCTCGTCGGTGGTGAGGTCCGCGACCTTGCGGGAATAGTCGCTGCGCTCTTCCTGCAGTACCTGAATGCGGAGCTTCGCGTCGGTCATGCGCTCGGAGATGTTGAGGTAGATCAGGGTCACGACCGCGATTGCGAGAATGATGACCACGATGGTGAAAATCTTCTGCATCTGCTTGCGCCACGGCGCGAGTCTGTAGGCGGATTGACCGTTCATGCTTCCTCCTCCGTTCCGATTTTGACGGCCGCGCGGACTTTCGCGCTGCGGGAACGCGGATTGCGGCGGATTTCTTCGTCATCCGCGGTGACGGGATGGCGGGTGAGCTCTTTCAGAACGGCTTTGTGGCCGCAGGTACAGACGGGCTGCTCCGGCGGGCACAGGCAGCCGCGGGATTCGGTCTTGAAGTACTGCTTGACGATGCGGTCTTCCAGCGAGTGGAAGGAGATCACGCAGAGCCGTCCGCCGGGTTTCAATGCTTTCACGGCGGCGGGGAGGACAGCCTCGACGGCGTCCAGCTCTCCGTTGACGGCGATGCGGATGCCTTGGAAGCTGCGGGTCGCGGGATGGATCTTCTCTTTGGTGTTGCCGACTGCGGCCATAATCACATCGCGGAGCCGCGCGGTGGTGGTGATGGATTCCTGTTCGCGGGCGCGTCCGATGGCGGCGGCGATTTGGCGGGCTTTGCGTTCCTCGCCGTACTTCCACAGAATGTCGGCAATGTCTTCCTCGGACCAAGTGTTCACAATGTCCGCCGCGCTGATTGGCTGATCCGGCGAGAAGCGCATGTCCAGCGGTCCGTCCTGGTGGAAGGAGAAGCCGCGCTCCGCGTGATCCAGCTGCATGGAGGAGACGCCGAGGTCGACGATGAATCCGTCCAGGCTGTTGTCGGGGACGTATTGATTGAGGTTGACGTAGGAGTCGTTGACGATGGTGACGCGGTCCGTGTAAGGCGCGAGGGTTTCCCGGGCGATTTTGATTGCTTCCGGGTCGAGGTCGAAGCTCGTGAGCCGGCCTTCGGGGCCGATGGCTTCCGCGATGGCGGCGGAATGCCCGCCCGCGCCCAGCGTCCCATCCGCGAATTGCTCACCCGGCTGCGGGTTCAGCAGACTCATGCATTCATTCAGCATGACGGGGATGTGGTCGGAGTAAGCGGAGAAGTCGGTCATTTTGCCTCCGCCGTGCGGTTCATCAGCTTCGCGAAGTCCGCGGTCACCTGTTCGTCACGGAAGGCCTCTTCCTCGGCCTTCTGCCATTCGGCGGTGTTCCAGATTTCAATGTAATCATTGGAGCCGGCGAAGATGACCTTTTCGCCGTCCGCCGCGCCGAGTTCTTCCCGAAGGAAGGCGGGGATGATGAAACGCCCGTTGGCGTCGATCTCGATCAACTCCGCTTTATTGAACATACGGCGGCGGTAAATGCGCGCGGTGGGGTCGGCCAGGCTGAAGCTGCCGATTTCGCGGGCCATGGCGTTGAAGTGCTCGGTGGAATAGATGACGAGGTTGCGGTCGATGCCGACAGAGATATATGCCTCGCTGCCGAGTTCCGCGCGGTACCGCGCCGGCATTGAGGTTCTGCCTTTCTTATCGACTGTGTGTTCGTAAATTCCGGTAAACATAAGCACTCCGTGACGTTTAATGGGATTTCATGGGAAATCGTGCCACTTTATACCTAATTATAAAGCTTTACGGGAATTTTGCAAGGTGAAAACTTAAACTTAAGAAAACCAAAGGCGAATTGATCCATTGGTTTTTTCTCTGCTTTTGATAGATAGATGCAAAAATAATGCCAGGTTGAAAAGAAGTGCCCGGTGACCGGAGACCGGAATGAAGAGACCAGAGACCGGAGACCGGATAACGTAATTGGGACGGGTCTTCCAATACCCGACGCTGCTGCAAATTATCAGATTCTCGGATTTGGAAATTCTTGCCGAATAATGTTATCTGGTCTCTGGTCTCTGGTCTCTCTATCAAAAACGCGGATGAAATCGAAGACTTGCTCCCCTTCAACCGCTTAATGCGCCTTCGGTATCCGCAATGACAGGCAGCTCAGGCCGCCGTCCTGCTTTTCGAATTCGGTCATAGGGACGGTGATGATGTCGTAGCCGGCTTCGGTGAGCATGGCTTGGGTCTTCGGAAAGCCCGCGGCCATGATGACGCGGCCGTTGACGTCAACCAGGTTGGCGGCGTATTTCTCATCCTCCGGGGTGACGAGTACGCGGTAGCCCTTGTAGGCGGGGAAGTCTTTGAACTCCGGCACGCAGATCACGGTATGGCCGCTGAGGCAGCTCATGCCGGTGGAGAGGTGCAGGATGTTGACCTCGCGGAAGTTGCAGAAGGCGCAGGTGTATCCCTGACGGGTGAGGAAGGCTTCCATCTGGCGGGCGCCTTCGTCGTTGGTGCGCTTGGACAACCCGACGAAGTAATGATTTCCGTCGCGGCAGATGTCTCCGCCCTCAAGGGTGCCGGGGCGTTTGATCTCGCTGACTTTGCCGTGGTAGAAGGCTTCCACCAGCGGGCGCATGCGGATCTCCTCCCCCTGTCTTAAGGGGAAGCACGGCGCGGGCATGATGGCTTCGTGATCGGTCAGGATCGCTTCATCTTCGGCGAAACAGGAATCCGGATAGGCGTCATCGCCCGGCAGTACGGTGACTTCAACGCCGCAGCGGCGCAGGGCTTCGACATATTTGGCGTGCTGCTCAATGGCAAGGGCAACGTCCGGCTTGCCGAGCAATCCGTGAGTCAATCCTTCGGCGAACCGACTGCATGGGATTCGAGTGATCGCGCTTCTGTATTCCATAAAAGGCATCTCCTGTGTACGTTTATTTACTTCCGCATTGATTATAACAAAGAAAAGCCCCGCCCCGAAAGGGATTTATTCGGAGACGACGGGCGTGATGACGACATCGCTCAAGGGATACGTCACGCAGGGACGGATCGTGCCGGCTTTCTCGGACTTGGCGCGGTCGGTCGGGATGAAGACTTCGCCGGAGAGCAGCTTCGCCCGGCACCAATCGCAGCGCCCGGAACGGCAGCGGGATTCGGCCGCGATGCCGGCGTATTCCATGGCGCGGAGCAGGGTCGTGTAGTTCGGACATTCGCAGACGGTGTCAACGCCGTTGACGCGGGCGGTGACGCGGAAGGTCTTGCCGACGGCTTCATTCGGATAGGACGGATCTTGCGAAGGATCGCCGAACTCGCCCGGGATCTCAAAGCGCACGCGCTCCGCCGGCAGTCCGAGCTTCGGCAGCTCTTGACGCAGGAATTGATACATCGGCCCCGGTCCGCAGACGCGGATGGTGTAATCCGTCTTCGGCGCGTATTTGCGGATCAAATCCGCGGTGATGAACCCGAATTCGCAGCCTTCGCGGGCTTCCTTCGAAAGCACGTGCACGAGCCGCACTTTTCCGTTCGAACGCGCGGCGATGGCTTCGAGCTCCTCACGCAGGATGATCCGTTCGTAAGTCGGGCTGCCGTAGAGGATGGTCATCGTGAACGGCTCAATGCCGTCGGCAATGGCGGAGGCCATTGAGAAGAAGGGCGTGACGCCGCTGCCGCCCGCAAGGGCGACGATGTGCCCGGCATCGCGGGCGGGATCCCAATAGAAATCCCCGGCGGGCTGTGAAAGCCATACCTCCGTCCCCGGCTGCCAGGTGTCCAGCGCGTTCGGGGAGAACAATCCGTCGGGGCAGCGCTCAAGGGTGAAGGCGTACTCCGCCTCGCCCGGACCGGAGCGGATGGAATACGGCCGGGACGGATAGGCGTCACCGATCCGCTGCTGAATGCTGATGAACTGTCCCGCGCGGAACGGCGCGAGGGCATCCGTTCCCCGGGCGGGATCCGCGGCGAGGATGAAGGACTTGGCGCCGATGTGTTCGATCACGCGGACGACTTTCGCGGCTTGACGGCTGCTCATTCGCGCTCCTTTACTTCTTGGCGTTGACGGTCTCAATGAAGACGCGTTCAAGCGCTTCCGCGGCGGTATCGCGGCTGAATTTCTCGCGGATGGCCCGCTGTCCGTTCGCGCCCATTGCGCGGCACGCGTCCGGGTCCGCGGCGAGCTTCAGCACGGCGTCCGCCAATGCCCGCGGGTCGCCGGGTTCCACGAATACGCCGGCGTTGTTCGACTCCACGACTTCGCGGATGACGCCGTCAATCTGGCAGATCACCGGGTCGCCGCAGGCCATGATGTCGAAGACTTTATTCGGGTAAGTGGTTTTGAACATGTCCAGCTTCTTGAGAATGGCGAGCCCCGCGTCCTCGGCCGCCATGACGGAAGCCATGCGGTCTTTCGGAACCGGCGGGACGAAGAGGACATTGTCAAGCTTCTTGTCGGCTTTGATCTGCTCGAGGCGGGCTTTGTCCTTGCCGCTGCCCACGAAGACGAAGCGGATGTCCGTCCGTTCGCGCAGCAGCTCCGCCGCGTTCAGAACGGTTTCCAGGTCGTTGGCGGGGCCGTGCGCGCCGCTGTACATGACGACGAAGTCATTGCCCAAGCCGTGTTCCTCACGGAAGGCGCTGCCGTCCCCGGCGTTGGCGAACATCTCCGGGTCGGCGCCGTTCGGCACCAGGTCCGCGGTCTTGCCGCAGATGTCTTTGATGAAGGGGATGAAGCCCGGGGAGTTGACGATGATGCGGTCGGCGTGACGGTAGAGGAAGCGTTCCAGTCCCTGCGACAAGCGGATCAGCAGCGGATTCTTCAGCACGCCCATGGCAACGGCGAACTCCGGCCACATATCCCGAATTTCCAGCAGGAACGGGCAGTGCTTCCGCCGGGAGACGCGGTAGGCGGTCCAGGCCTGGAAGAGGTTCGGGGATGTGCCCCAGACGAGGTCGACATCCGCCACGCCCTTCGCGGTGAAGTAGGAGGACTCCATGAAAGAGAAGAACGCCCGCAGCCGCGGGATGAATCCCTGATGCATGCCGGAGCTCGTCCGACAGTAACGGATCTCGATGTTTTCGGCGTATTGCTCCACCGTGTCCGCCGCGGAATCCTGCCGTTTGTTCCCGCCGCTGAGATAGCTGACGGGGCTGGTGATGATGGTGACGCGGTGCCCGCGGGCGGCAAGACGGCGGGCGAACTCAATGTGCCGCGTCCCGCCGGCCTCGCCGGTGGTGACAAATGCCTGATGAATGAGAAGAATGTGCAATGCGGTCTCTCCGTTGGTTATTGTTTGGGAAGGATGACGGTCTCAATTCGGAACGGCGCGGCGCCGTGAGCGGTGACGATCACGGAGAGGGCCGGCTCTTTTTCGTCGTAAGTCGGCGAATACCATCCGCAGACAGCATCCGTGGGGACGTTCAAATTTCCGCTGCCCTTGCCGGTCGAGAAGACGCAGCGCCCGCCGCGGACAACGCGCAGGATGAGCGGGTAGTTGGACTTGAAGCTCAGCGTGACCCGCTCCAGCTCCAGCCCGCCGTTTTTATCGTAAAGGAAGCTCTGATCCGGCAGCAGCCATTGCAGCCGCCAGGTATGCTCCACGCAGCCCTTGCTGCTCATGGAGAGCACATCGTCGCTGACGCGGAAGCCGTCCCCTTCGGGAACGATGGCGCGGCAGTGGCTCAGATACAGATCGGAATAGGCGGAGTGCTCCGCGGAAATTTGATCGTCCTCGCGGCAGAGAATTTTGCAGCGGTCGCGCTTCAGCCAGAGGAATTTGCCCGCGTCCTCCATCGGCTCCGCGTCGTCCACGGTCAGGACGTTGTGGCAGAAGGCGGATTTGAGGCGGTTCTCCCAACTCTCCTCGCCGGAGTAGCGGTACGTCCCCGCGTCAATCAATTCATTCACGCCGTTCATCCACACTTCCGTATGCAGACGGTCGGCGTGCGCCGGGCGTCCGCGGAAGTTCTCTGCGAGCATCAGGGCGCGGGAATTACCGTTCGTCAGGGACAGCGGGCCGAGCGTTTCGCGGACTTCGACGGTCTCCCGTTCCCGCGCGTCCATCCAGACGGAGAGCTCGTCCCATTTGCCCGCCGGGAAGAGCTTCTCCCCGAGGAAGAGCATGGCGCCGGCCTGCAGGGTCGGGCGGTAATCCGCGTATCCGCAGCCGAAGTCGAAGAGCAGCGAGCCGTCGTTGTGCCCGACGTTCGAGCAGTTCCCGGAGGCGGGATCGACCCAGGCATTGAGCCAGGTCACCGAAGCGGCGAGCTTCGGGAGCAGCTTCTTCGGCCAGGCATCTCCCTGAAGGCGGAGCAGACGGTCGACCCAGATGATGAGCTGAAGTGCCAGGCGGTGATAATTCGCGCTCTGCTGGATGTAGCAGCCGTTCGCGGCGAACTGGTCATTGACCGCGCGCATGAATTCGCGCCGCCCGGTCCGCTGCCACTTCTTGGCGTCCTTCGCGTCGGGAAGGACAGCCGCGGCGGTCATCAAGGCGGCCGCTTCGCTGAGGAGGTGGTTGTTGCGCTGGGAGCGGGCGTAGATGAGCGTTCCCATGATGCGGCGGGCGTGCGCGGAGATGGTCTTCGCGGTCATTTCGCGCCGTTCATCCTGAACCTCGGCGTGCTTCGCGGAGGTCAGGTAAATTTTATCGCCCTGCGGCAGCTGCAGAAAGAGGCTCGCGGCGAAGGCGATATTGATGAGGCGGAGGCCGACTTCCTGCGCGGACTCCCAGTTTTCGCCCAAATTGACGGGATTTTTGCGGTTGAATTCGGTGAGGCGGTCCCAGAAAATGTTTTCGGAAAGGCCGCTGCGGCTGAGGGCTTCGCTGCGCATCAAGGGATCCACCCAGCAGAAACGCGCCGGCTCCCAGATCAGTTTCAGATCGGGGACGGGGATCTTCACCTTCGCGGCCCAATGACGGCTGCCGTTGATCGGGTTCAGGTCAAGCTCCGCGGACTTCTTCCCGCTGAAGGGATGATACGTCCCCATGCGGATTTCGCCCGCCTCGGTGAAAACCTTCTCCGAATCCGCGCTCAGGTACGGACGGATTTCGTCCCGCGCGGGGATTGGCAGCGGATGAAACTCGCCGTGATCTTTCTCCAAGCGGCAGGGATAATAAGGCATGGTCGAGCGGTAAATGCCCGACTTCAGCAGTCCCCGGTAGACCGCGTCCCGCGCGACCGGCAGCGGACCGAGTTCACGGACGCCGCGCAGCGCTTTTTCCGCACGGTTCATTCGCTTTCCTCCGTGCCGAGCTCATTGAGGATGCTCAGCGGGGGCAGGATGATTTGGTCCTGCTCCTGAATGGACGCGAGGACGGCCCAGCAGGCGTTCATGCCCGCGAAAATCTGCTCGGTCGGGACGGGCTCTTCCCCGCCGTTGACCGCGGCGTTCATGAAGGCGTGCCACGAGGCGGCGTGCCCCTTGTTCTGCCCCATGTTCTTTTCGGTGTGATGACTGCCGTCCTGCCAAGTCTCAAGCGAACGGTAGTCGTTCAGAATGGCAATGCGGCCGCCGGAGAAGACCTGCACGCGTTCCTTGGCGCAGGCTTTGTCGCCGTTGGCAAGGTAGTCAATCGTGCCGACGGAACCGTTCTCGAAAGCGATTTGGATGGAGACGTTGTCGCCGTTGTAACGTCCGCTGTCGGGCAGGCAGAAGGCATTGACCCGGGTCGGCAGGGAGCCGCAGAGCCAAATGAGATAGTCGATGAAGTGGCAGCCTTCGCCGAGAATGCGTCCGCCGCCGATTTCGGGATCCTGCGTCCAGTGTGTGGACGGGATGAAGCCCGCGTTGACGGTGTAGTGCATGGCGAGGGGTTCCGGGCTGCCGGCGATGAATTCCTTCAGCTTGACGCTCAGCGGGGCGAAGCGGCGGTTGTAACCGACCATGTAAAGCTGTCCCGGATGGGCATTGACGCAGCGGTACACCGCGGCGAGATCCTCGGGCGACAGCGCGGCGGGTTTCTCACAGTAAACGTTCTTCCCCGCCTCCAGGGCGCGGATGGTCTGCGAAGCGTGGACGCGGTGCGGGGTCAGCAGCACGGCATCCGTGACGGCGGGATCCGCGAGAATGGCATCGCCGCCCGTCTCCACCTGCTCGAAGCCGAATTTCTCGGCGCAGTGGCGGGCTTTGCCGCCGTTGCCGGAAGCGATGGAGCGCAGCGTGTAGGGATCTTTGAAGGCGTTCGCCTTGAGCATGGGCAGGAAGGTCGCGCCGGCATAGTTGCCCGCGCCCAGCACGCCGATGACGCGCCTGCCTTCCGCGGACGCGCGCACCGTGTTCACCGGCACGGCTTCGCGGACGAACTCGTCATCGGCGTATTGCAGCAGCACGCCGAGGAAGGGCTCGCCGAGTTTGCCGGTGATCAGCTCGTAAGCCTTCTCACCTTCCTCAATGGGAATGCGGTGGGAGATCAGCGCCTTGACGTTCATCTTGCCGTCGGCGATGAGATCCAGGAAGGCCTCCATGTTGCGCCCTTCCGTCCAGCGGACAAAGCCGATGGGGTAATCCTGTCCCTTTTCTTCGTAAGCGTTGTCGTAGCGTCCCGGCCCGTAAGAACGGGAGACGACGACGCGCAGTTCTTTTTCATAGTAAATCTTGCGCGGAATGGTCAGGCCGACCGCGCCGATGGCGGTCACCTGTCCGCGGTCGCGGCAGAGCTGCCCGGCGAGCGTGATGGAGTCGTTGTCCTTGCTCCCCGCGCAGATGAGCACGTGGTCGTAGCCCCGTCCGCGCGTGAATTCGGGCGTCAGCGCTTCAATCTCGGCGCGGGTGCAGGCATTCACGCCGAACTGCTTCGCCAAGGCGATCTTGGACCCGGAGATGTCCATACCCATGACGCGGCAGCCGGCCGCTTTGGCGATCTGGACTTCCATCAGGCCGAGCAGGCCGAGCCCGATGACGAGCACGGTGTCATTCAATTGCGGGGCGGCCAGGCGCAGCCCATGCAGCGCGACGGAGCCCAGCGTGGTGAAGGCGGCTTCATCGAAGTCAATGCCTTCCGGCATCTTCGCGAGCAGATTCCTCGGCACGACTTCATATTCGGCATGGACGGCATGATTGCCGCCGCCGCAGGCAACGCGGTCGCCGACTTTGAATCCCTGCATCCCTTCGCCGAGCGCGACAATCGTACCCGCGGAGGAGTAGCCCGGGAACATGGGTTGGTCGAGGCGGTTGAACGCGGCGGTGACGGAGTTGACGATGCCTTCCCGCTGCGCTTTATTGATCACCTGCTTGACCAGGTCGGGACGCGACACGGCTTTGCCGGCGAGGCTCTTCTCGGAGAACTCGACCAAGGTCCGTTCCGTACCGGCGGAGACGAGCGAATAAGCTGTGCGCACCAAGGCGCAGCCCTTTCCCGGCCGCGGGACCGGAAGGTCCTTGACCGTTGTTTTGCCGTTTTTCATGTTTTGGAAAAGCTGTTTCATGCGCGTCTCCCCGAATGTGGTTTATTTTCAACCCTATTATAACAGGCTCGGAGGATCCTGACGCGGTCGGACGGTGTTTTTATTCCGAACAGTATATCCGCCCCCCGCTGCTCACCTGCACGCAGCCGTCCCGCCGCAGCAGACGAAGCACTTCCGCGGCACGTTTCTCCGCCTCGTCGGGATTGCCGGCGTAGTAATTCGGCGCCTGGGGAAGCCCCGCGATGTAGGCGGCCTGATATTCGCTCAGGGAGGAAGCCGAGGTTCCGAAGTAATTCTCGGCGGCCTTCTCCGCGCCGACAGCGCCGTTGCCGTAATAAATCTGATTCAGATACAGGGAGAGGATCTCTTCCTTGCTGTAGCGGCGCGAGACCGCGGCGGAGAGGATGATTTCCTTCATCTTGCGCCCGACGCTCCTGGAATAGCGTTCGTCGGGGGAGATCAGGATGTTCTTGACGACCTGCTGGGTGATGGTGGACGCGCCGGAATAGGTCCGCCGCAGCACCAGATTCTGCACGAACGCGCGCAGGATGGCTGTCGGCGAATAGCCGGGATTGGTGAAGAAGGTGCGGTCCTCCGCGGCGACCGTGGCGGCGATCAATTCATCGCAGACGGCATCAAGCGTCACGGGGATCATCTCACCGTATGCCGGCGGGGCGTATTCGAACAGGGGCTCGCCCTTCAGGTCGTAAACCGTGACGGAGGCCTCCCCCGCGAGGACGTTATCCAGCGCGGAGATGTTCGGCAGGGCGCCGATGACCTGAAATATCAGCAGATAGAGGAAAAAGACAAGCGCCGCGCAGGAACACACGGCAAGGTTCACGCGGCGGTTCATATCTTTTCGATGCCGCGGACGGTGAGCACGCCGTCATTGACCGTGAAGCGCACGTTGTAGCCCGCGAACCATACGCCGTAGACGTGTTCACCGTCCGCGCGGTAAGACGGGCGGGGATCCTGCGCCAGGACTTCCTTCAGCGCGTCCCGCTTGTCCGCGGGGATGAGCGGCAGCAGGTTGGCGGGGATATTGACCGTCAGCGTTTTGTCCGGCGCGGAAGCGAATCCGCCCGCGGCGTCGGAGTGCGCGTCGGTGTAAGGGATGTACGGCTTGATGTCGTAAATCGGCGTTCCGTCCATCAGGTCCGCGCCGGAGACAATCAGCACCGGCCCGTTCTCCGGGTCGCGGGTGATGCCTTCCAGCTTGACGGATGAAAGTCCGATGGGGTTGGGACGGAAGGGCGAACGCGTGGCGAACACGCCGAGCCGCGCGTTCCCGCCCAAACGCGGCGGACGCACCGTCGGCGACCACGTCTCCCGTTTGCTCTCGGAGAATTCCCAGATGAGCCAGATGTAGTCGAAGCCCTCCAGTCCGCGGAGCGCTTCGGCGCTGCGGTATTCGGGCTCGAAGACGATCCGCGCGCGCAGATGCGGCGCCAAACCCGCCTGACGGGGGATTCCGAACTTGGCGGGGAAATCACTGCGGACGCGCGCGATCACTTTCATTTCCATGAGCCCGATTATACCACGCTCTTTTGGCACAAAAAATGCAACGATAAGGTTGAATTAAGACTGAAATGAAAAAGAGGTGTCTTATGAAAAAGAGTTTACGCGTTTTGGGTTTGATCCTCGCGCTGATGGCGGCCGTCTTCATGACCGCGTCCGCGCAGACAGAGGGGCTTTTCCCCGAAAGCATTTCCATTGATGTTGAAGAACTGAACCTGCAGGTCGGCGAGGGATATACGTACGCCGTCACGATCCTGCCGGAGAAAACCGCTTTCAAGGATTACTCGGTCTACGTCAGCGATCCCTTCGCGGTCGAGGTGGACATTGAGAACAGCCTGATCGCGGCGCTGGCCCCGGGAACGGCGTATCTTTATTTCGACACCGTGAATCATTCCGCCCACGCCATTGTCAAAGTGACCGTCGGCGAGGGCGCGGAACTTGACGCGAAAGCGGCGTGGGGCATCAGTGAAGAGGACCTCGCGAAGGTTCACAGCGAATCGCTGAAGTCCTTCCTCGTCTTCCTCAATGAATCCATGGCCGCGAACTCCGTTGACCTGAGCACCCGCAGCTACAGTCTGCTCGCGAAGGTCAAGGACGGCACCGAGGAAGCCCAGGCGGCTTACGCCGGCGAATGCGGCTTGACCGACCTCTCCGTCCTCGACCTGATTGATACAATTGTCATCAACGGTTCGGTCGACGCGGTGATCAACTACATCACCGCCAACGACGACCTGATCTCCGTCCGCGACAATGAAATTGTTTATGTGAACGATCCCGAGCCCGAAGAAAGCGATCTCGAAGCCAAAGCGGTGACGCTTGAGGGTAATTTCGAGCTGATGACGACCATCAGCGCGATTCATAACTTGGGCTACACCGGCAAGGGTGAGACGATCGCGGTCATTGACAACGGCTTCGCATTCGAACATCCCGAATTCACCGGCAAGACCGAAGGCAAAGTCGTCAATCAGCACTGTTTTGGATCGAAGATCGACCTTGGCTCCGGCTTTTTCCGTGATTCCGTCTGCGAAAACAACGCCGAGGAGTCCGACTCCTCCTTCCCGTCCGGCGCGACGAATCTCGACGCCTTCACGCACGGCACCGCGGTCGCCGGCGCGGCCGCCGGCAAGGGCGGTGTTGCCCCCTCCGCGGATATCATCGGCGTCACGGCTTTCTCCGATATATATGTGGTAACCACCGAGGAAAACTGCGAGACATTGGTAGACTACAAATTCCAATTTGACGCGGCGACCGGACGCTGTTACGCCAACGGCATCTTCGAGTCGGAAGAGTATAGTGCTTATCAATGGCTGCTGGACCTCGCGGACAGCGGGCAGCGGATCGACGCTGTCAACCTCAGCTTCGGCATAGGCGATGGCAAGGAGCTCGACAACTGCGATAAAGAATACGCGGCACAGGCGGCTTATGCCAAGGCGTTCAACGAACGCGGCATTCAAGTCGTGGCAGCAGCGGGCAATGAGTATCAAACCGGCACGCTGTGCTCTCCGGCCTGTCTCAGCTCCGTGTATGCCGTCGCGGCGAGCTATCTTAACGTGAATAAGGAATACGTCCACGCGCCGTTCTCCGATATCTCCGCCGGCACGAGTCTCTATGCTCCGGGTGTGTATATCAACCTGCCGATATTCACCACCGGCAACGCGGGCATTGAATATTCTTACACCCTGATGTCCGGCACTTCTTTCGCCTCTCCGGAGACGGCGGGCGCCATGCTGCTCCTGCACGAGATGTTCCCGGATAACAGCATGCTCGAGATCAGCCATATCCCCGCGGCCATTTCCACGAAAAGCATTACCGTGGCGGTCTCCGATACGGAGTCGATCACCGTTCCGGAATTGGATTTCAGCACGATCGCGAATTACGCCATGACCGCCCCGAACGCTTCCGCGGAACCGGGAGGCGGTTCCATCAGCGTCACCTGTGACGACGACGCCAACGCGGACGGCTTCGAGGTCACCGCGTATCTGAACGGTCAGGCTGTCGGCAGCGGTTCCGCCGCCATGGACGGTACCGCCGAGATCAACGGCTTGAAGGGCAAAACGGAATACACGCTGAAGGTGCGGAAATTCGTCGTCATTGACGGCATCCGCTTCTATTCCTCCACGCAGGAACTCACCGCTATCCCGCAGGAAGGCCCCGCGAACACGATCACCTTCTATGAATTGGACGGCGCCCGCCGCGAGCTCCCCAAGAAGCTGCCGGGCACCGGCTTCTCCGCCGTGAAACCGACCGCCCTTGAGGCGAAGCCCGCGTCCGTGAACTACGCCGCGCTGAACATGACGATTTCGATCCCCTCCGAGAACCTCGAGGCGGAGCTGCTCTCCGTCCCGTACGTGGATGGGGACTACCCGGTACAATGGCTCGGTTCGAATGCCGGCGTTCTCGAGGGATTCGAAGGCGCGACCTTCATTGCCGGCCACAACCACTTGGATGATACCGACTACGGCCCGTTCTTCTCCCTCTCAACCATCGCCGAAGGCACCCGCGTCTTCCTGACCGCGGCCGACGGTTCGATGAAGACCTATGAGGTCTACGCCAACGCGCAGTTCGACGCCGAAGACTTCGCCGGTGTGGTTGAGCAGGCGTCCGAGTATGAGGATTCCCTGGCGCTGATCACCTGCGAAGATGAAACGATCGACGGCGGGTATGCGCACCGGAGAGTGGTGTTCGCGAAGGAGATTTAAGTCAATAGTCAATAGTCAATAGAGCGCCCGATAATTGGAAGCGATGCTCCCATTATCGGGCGCTTTTTTTGACGCTTCGCGAAGGGGAGCGGGTCTGCTGGTCACCTCATCCACCGCAAGCCGCTTCGCGGCAGTTAGGAGTGAGGAGTTAGGAGTGAGGAGTTGAATAGAGACCAGAGACCAGAGACCGGATAACGTCGCTGGAGCGAACCTCCAAATATCGAGCGGGTGCATCAAGTAAGCGATGCTCGATATTCGAAAACCGGCCCAATAATGTTATCTGGTCTCTGGTCTCCGGTCTCTTTTTAAAAATAACGCCCGATAATCGAAGACTCGCTTCAATTATCGCCCGCCCTTTCCCTTGACTTTTTCCTCAAAACACGCTTTAATAGGATTGTCCGCGGCGGGCTTTCGGGGGACCCCCTCGTCCGAAATGTCCTCGGCCGTCGGACATTTTTTATTCCCGCGAATTCTCAGCTGTCTGTCAGGCTCTATGATATACTTTTATTTATGGAGCAAATCGAAACTTTTATCAAGCATTGGCCGCGCGCCGTCCTGCTGATGATTTTGGGCGGGGTGATCGGGCTGCATGTGTGGATGTTCTCGCCGAAAACTTACACTGCCTCCGTCACACTGGCGGTCGGCATTGATTACAACCGAACCGGCACCCTCACCGATCTCGAAGAGGACCGTATGCTGGGCATTTCCGAAGATATTATTCATTCCGACGAGGTCATGGCGGTTCCGTTCGCGCTCTCGGATGAGACGGAGTACGCGGATTTCTTCCGCCGTACGACGGTTTCGCGTACCAATTCCGTATGGACGCTGTCCGTCAATGGGAGGGACGCGGAGCTGGCGGGGAAGCTGGCGCTGTCTTGGCTTGACGCGGCGCGTGAACGGCTGCTCGATGCCCAGGCGCACGCCTTGAAGGCGGAGGCGCTGCGGGATGAGCTCGAGGGCCTGACCCGCTGCGTGCAGTACAGCGCGGAGAATGTCCCCGCGTCCGTCTGCCCGGTGGTGGACGAAGGCACGATTGATGAATACGCCGCCCGCGTTCTGGAGGAGGAAGAGGTCTCTCACGGACTGCCTTCCGCGGTTCGTGTCGGCGCGGCGAACCCGAATGAACTCACGCTGAAGCCCGCCTCCCGCGGCGCGGCTTATGACACGCTGCTCGGCGCGCTGTGCGGATTGATCGCGGCCTTTGCCGTTGTCTGGCTGCCCGCGAAGAAGGAACGCGGATGAAGAACTTCGCCCGCGGTCTCGCGGCTTGGAAGGGCTGGGATGCCGTCTGGGGGCTGCTGGTGCTGCTCCTGCCGCTGACGTCCGTCCCGATTATCGTGAAGCTCGTGCGGTCCGATGTCGTCGCCGCTCCCTCCGCGCTGATTCTTCCGGTGATCCTGGTCGGATGGGCACTGCCCGCGCTGATCCTCGGCAAGAAATTCCCGGATAACGCGCTGCCGCTGATCCTCTTCTTCCTCGCGGCACTGCTGATGACGGCGGTCTCCTATTTCCGCGTCATTCCCGAATACAAGAACAACTCTCCGCTGAGCGCCTCGCTCTCGGCAGTCATTACCCTCGGCATCGGGGTCTGCTTTTACCTTGCCGCCCTGCTGCGGCATGACAGCGCCGACCGGCTGGCGTTCACCTTCCGATTGCTGACAATTTCCGGCGCGGTGGTCTGCCTGTGGACGCTTCTGCAGGCCGTCTGCTGGTACAAGGATCAGCGCTACCCCGAATGGATGAAGACGGTGCAATTCGCGGTCTCGATCGGGTCGCTTTACCGCCAGCGCTTCGTCGGCTTCACGTTGGAGCCTTCGTGGCTGGCGCATCAACTGAATCTGCTCTACCTGCCGTGGTGGTTCGCCGCGTCCGTGACCGGGTATTCCGGCTTCCGCTTCCGTTGGAAGTTCCTCACCGTTGAACGCCTCTGCCTGCCGGTGGGGATCCTCGTCCTCTTCCTGACGCTTTCCCGCGTCGGGCTGATGGCGTTCCTGCTGACGGTCTGCTTCTGCGCCGCGGTACTCGTTCACCGGCTGATCCGCAGCCGCGCGAAGAGCCGCGCCGCCGCGTTCGGGATGTACCTCGGCGTCTTCCTCGGGATCGTGCTCTGCGGGTGGCTCATCCTTCGCCTGCTGATGAAGCTCGACTTCCGCATGGCGGGGCTTTTCGACATTCAATGGAAAGGCCGCTCCGACGCGGTGCTTTACCTTGCGGAGAAACTCAGCCTGGCGGCCCGATTCGTCTATTGGGACGGCGGGCTCTCGGTCTTCAACGCCTATCCGCTGACGGGCGTCGGGCTCGGCCACGCCGGATTCTACCTGCCGACCATGCTCAATGACTACGCTTACCGCCTGATTGAAGTGCAGGACCTGCTCTATCATTCGAACACGCTGCTGAACATCAAGAGCCTGTGGATCCGCGTCCTCGCGGAAACCGGCATCGTCGGCTTCGCGTTCTTTTTCATCTGGTATCTCAAACATCTGCTCGGCAGCGCCGTTCGGCTGAACGCTCCGCTGCCCGCGGCCCGGACTGCCGCCTGGATGGGCTGCTTCGCGCTGATCGCGTTTATTCCGGAGGGCTTCAGCCTTGACACCTTCGCCCTGCCGTATGTCTGGTTCAGCGCGGGTATTGCCGCTGCCGGCAGCCTGCTCAAGGAGTGCGATTCGTGAACAAATATCTTTGGCTGATTTCATTCCTGTTGCTGCTTCTCACCGCGGGGACGGTCTCCGCGGAGGAACTCTCGGCGGAACCGCTGCCGAATGAGGCCGGGCAGACCGCCCTCTTCCTGGGGGAGATCGACGCCCTGCCGGAAGCGGATCAATCCGAACCGCCCGCCTACCCGGTCGGCAGTTCGAAGTCTTTCAATGTGTTGGACCAATCCGACGGACCGACCTACCGCCCGATCGAAGCCTCGGTCGTCTATTCGGGAGAGAACGCGGTCTTCTGGCTGGATAACGCGTGGACGGCCGGCGTTCCCGAAGACGCCGCGGCGGAATTCGCCCGCTACGATACCGAAGTGCTGCCGATGCTGCGCCGTGTCTTCGGCGCGGAGAAGAGCGCGGGCATTGACAACGACCTCCGCGTTCACGTCCTGCTGACCGGAGTGATCGGCGCGGAACTGGCGGGGTATTACTCCGCCGAGGACGGAGAAGATCCGCGCGTCAACCCGAATTCCAACGGCATGGACATGGTCCTCATCAACGCTTTCGGCATGGCGGATGCCTCCGACATGTCGGATACCCTCGCCCACGAGACCGAGCATCTGCTCCAGCATGAATACGACGCCAACGAGGACGACTTCATTGACGAGGGACTGGCGCAGATGGCGGCCTACCTGGCCCGCGGGAAGATCACGGATTCCTTCGTCAAGGATTATCTCAACGACCTCGGCCGTTCGCTGATTTACTGGCCGGCCGATGGGAGCAAACGCGCCTACTACGGCTCGTCGTTCCTCTTCCAAATGTACCTCTATGAACGTTTCGGCGCGGACATTCTCAGCGCCGAGATGCAGTCGCCTGAGAACGGATTGCGCGGTGTGGACGCCGCGTTGAAGGCTGTCGGCGCAGACGTCTCCGCGGATGAAATCTATCGCGAATGGCTGGCCGCGATGCTGGCGGAGCTGCTGCAGAGTCCGGCGAAGTTCCGCGGCTATCGGCAGTACGTCTTCCCGCAGGAAGGCATCTACCGCGACCTTCGTGAACTGCAATGCGGCACCGACGAGACGCATGAGCTGCCGCAGTACGGTTTCCATGCCTACAGCGTGGATTGCGGCGCGCCGTTCGAGATCACCGTCACCGGCGCCGCGGACACCGAAACCGCGGAGCTGTCCGCTTCGGGCGGGAATTACGCCCTGCTCTCGAGCGCCGTCAATAAATCCCTCGCCGTGCTGCGGCATGATTTCGACCTGAGCGGCGTCAGCGGGGAGGCTGTCTTCAGCTTTGACCTGGCGTACGAGATTGAAGACGGTTATGACTTCCTCTATATCCTGCTGAAAGACGCCGACGGCAAGACCGTCCGCGCCTGCCCGGCGTTCGCCGTGAATGACGGCAGCTGCGGCATCACAGGGAAATCCGACGGCACCGTCCGTGCGGAGATCGACCTCAGCGCTTACGCGGGCAGCACGGTGAGTGTCGCCTTCGCGTATGTAACGGACTCCGCGAGCTTGGAATCCGGCGTCATGATTGATAACGCCGCGCTGCCGGCGATTGAGTATTACGAGGACTTCGAGCAGGGCGCGGAGGGCTGGTTCGGCAGCGGCTGGCGCCGCGTGGAGGGCACCGTCCCCCAGCAATGGGACCTCGTCGTCATCCCGGACAGCGGTGAGCCGTCCGTGTACAGCTTCGAGGGCGGGGAGGCCTTCACCGTGGAATGTCCGGACACGAAGTGTGTGTTCGCCTTGAGCCCGGTCAGCACGGAGAGCCGCGCCCGCGCGCAGTATTCCGTGGCGACGCGGCTGCTGCTTGCGGAAGACGAGGGCGGTTTCTTCTCGAATTTATTCGATACCGATGCCCTCATTGAACAGATTACGGACAGCGCGTGCGAAGTCGAGCAGAAATGCGTGGAATAAGGAGTGTCAATGGACGCGAATGAGTATCAAAAATCGGCGATGCGCTTCCTGAATCCGGAGTTGGATAAGGACCGCGTGCTGTGCAATGCCGTGATGGGACTGTGCGGTGAGTCCGGTGAGGTGATTGACCTGGTGAAGAAGCATTTCTTTCAGGGACATGAGCTCGACCGTGACAAGATGGCGGAGGAATTGGGCGACGTGGCCTGGTACCTTGCCGAGACCTGCGAGATCCTCGGCCTGAACCTCAGCGATGTATTGCGTGGGAATATTGAGAAGTTGGCGAAGCGCTACCCAGACGGCTTCTCTTCCGAACGGTCGATTCATCGGTAGCGGGGATTCATTAGAAGTTCATTAAAAAGTGGAACCGGGAACACGCCGGAGCGTATTCATAAATGAAAACAAAATAAGGAGATTGAAATTATGTCTTTTATCGGGAACTTGATTTGGGTTATCTTCGGCGGGCTGGTCTTCTGGCTTGAATGGATCGTCGCCGGCATCCTTTGCTGCATTACAATCATCGGCATCCCGCTCGGGAAACAGTGCTTCAAATTCGCGAAGCTCTCCCTCTGCCCGTTTGGCAAGGAAGTGACCTACGGCGGCGGTGCGGTGTCCCTGATCGCGAATATCATCTGGCTGGCCGTCTGCGGTCTCCCGATGGCGGTCACGAACGGTGTGGTCGGCTTGATCTATTGCGTGACGATCATTGGCATCCCCTTCGGCAAGCAGTGCTTCAAGCTGGCGAAACTCTCCCTGATGCCGTTCGGGGCGGAGGTAAAGTAAAGCAGTTAGGAGTGAGGAGTGAGGAGTTGGGAACTCCAAAGTCAATAGTCAGTAGTCAATAGTCAATAGCGGCGCCCGATAAAGGAAAATATGCTTCCTGTATCGGGCGCTTTTCTGCCTTCCCCTCGAGGGGAAGGTAAAGGCGCGGTCGAAATTAGGGCGGGACTTTGAATATCGAGCTCGCTATGTTATCCGGTCTCTGGTCTCTGGTCACTCTTTCCAACTCCTAACTCCTAACTCCTAACTCCTCACTCCTCACTGTATTGAAACTTGTGATATAAATAAATACAAGAAACAACCGCGGTTTGCGTAGAAACTGCGCGTAAGGAGAAAAAACATGGCAGGAAAAAGTGATTCAACCATCAACGCCGCGCTCGAGACCTTGAAAAGCCTGGGCGTATCCGTCGACGACATCCAAGAGACCATCGGCTCGCTCTCTTCCAAACGCAACCCGAACACCCGCACGAAGGGCAGTTCCAAGGGTTCGAAGGGCAGCATCCTCGAGGACGCGATCAACACCCTCTCTTCCAGCGGACTGAGCGCCTCGGATATCATTGATATGTTCTCCGGCTCCTCGTCCTCTTCCTCGAAGAAGAAGCCGTCGACCTCCGGCTCAAGCATCCTGGATAAGATCCTCGGCAACGAGAAAGTCGACTACCCCCAGTTCAGCGAAAAATCCTACTGGGCCATCCGCGAGAAGCTGCAGAAGAGCTGCCCGGAGAAGTTCACCGCCGCGACGTTCACCGGCTGCACCGGCCTGAAGGCCGACACCGTGAAATCCACCATCCTGCCCGCGCTGGAACTGATGGGCATGACGAAGGACAACAAGCCGACCACCCGCCTGAAGAACTGGCTCAACGACAACAAGTATGAATCCGCCTGCGAAGACATCCTCGAGAAGACCTACCCCGAAAAGCTCCGCAATACCAAAGCCACCGCTTCCTCCGTCGCCAATTGGTTCGAGAAGAACAACGATGACTCCGAAGCCACCGCGAAGAAGCGCGCCAACATCTATATGCTGCTCGCCAAACCGGAGCTGAAGACCACCTCCTCGTCTTCTTCCTCCTCTTCCTCCTCGAAAAAGTCTTCTTCCTCGAATTCCGTCAAGGTCACGAAGAAATCCGGCAAGGCGACCATCACCGTGAAGGCCGTCATCGATGAAGACTGCACCAAGAAGGCGCTGACCGAGCTCTTCGCCGACCTTGCGAACGATGCCTGGGCCGAGATGAAGTAATCCCGTCCAAAACACGGCGCGCGGACGCAATCCGCATCCCGCCGCGGCTCCAAATCCGCTGTAAATCAATTCAACCCGACGCTGAAATACGCGCCGGGTTTTTTTGCGCCTGCCGACGGACGCGATCCGCGACCATTCGCGCCCATGGAGGACGATTGCACTTTTTGGAGAATTGACAGGTAACGACATTTGCGTTACAATAGACTTTGTGGAGAAAATTCTATGAACAGAAAAACAGCGACAATGAACCTGCGGGTCGACCCGGAATTAAAACAGAACGCCGAGGCGGTGCTTGACCGGCTCGGCATCCCTATGGCCACGGCGGTGGACATGTTCCTGAATCAAATCGTGCTGACGGAAGGCCTTCCGTTCGTGCCCGCCATTCCGAAATCCAAGCAGCCCCGCCGCGTACTCGTCCGCCGCGCTCCGAAAAGCGGCATCGGCAAGAAGAAGTTATAAACAGAAGCGCCCCGCGGCCGAATACAGGGCTTTTGACGCGAAACTATTCTTTACGAATTTCGTTTCTCTTACAGCACTGCATGATAGAATTGAGGCAGAGAGACATAGGTGAAGAATATGAAAAAGACATTATTAACTTTGATTTTGATTTGCACGCTGATTTTCGTCAGCGCGTTCCAGGATGTCGATCCGAACCTCGACGGGACATCCCTCGGCGAAGGCGATACCAACGTCGAACAGGAATACACCGATTCGGAAACTTACATCGATGAAGGTACTGCGGACGGCTTCTCCGACACGGAGTATCAGGACGATTCGAATGCCGATCTGTACACGGAAGATGTCACCGAAGAAATTATCGAGGAAGTCACCGAAGAGCCGACCGAGGAACCCGTTTCGCCGTGGCAGGGCATCGATGAATCCCAGGCCGCGCTGCTGAAGAATCTTTACAACGCCATGACCTACACCGGGCAGACGTATTCCGGCTGGTTCCAAGATTACAATCCCTGCGCGTGGAACGGCGTGACCTGCGAGAACGGCGCCGTGACCGGGCTGAGCTTTACGGACCTCGGATACTTCACGACCTTCCCGGAGGAAATTCTCGCCTTCTCGGAACTGAAGACCCTCGAGATGAAAAACATCCTCATGCAGGGACCGCTGCCGGAGAACCTCTTCACGGCGCTGCCGAAGCTCGAGGAGCTCATCCTCGAAGGCAACCTGTTCACGGGTGAGATTCCCGAACTGCCCGAAGCCTTCGCGTTTTGGCCGGCGCAGAGAACCATCCACATCAGCGATAACCTCGTCGACGATGACGTCAAAACCATGCTGACATGGGCGGAGTATGTTGACGCCGCCTCGTTCACGCTTGATCCGCAGCAATACCCCGACATGGATCTCGAACCCGGCCTTGACGGTGAACTCCCCGCGGATTGGAACCGCCTGACGTCCTTGGCGGACATTGACCTATCCGGCAATACGCTCAGCGGCAGCATCCCCGACAACTGGATGGAGATGCCGTTGACGGAGCTGAACCTCGCCGACTGCGGTTCACTGACCGCGTCCGACGCCCTGTATCAGACGCTCTCCGCGAAGGGATTGAACCTCGAAGGCATCACTTACAACCCGCCCGAAATCCCGACCGAGACCCCGACTCCCGAACCGGTTTACGTTGAGCCGACTGCCGAGCCGGTCTATGAGATCCCGGTGATTCCGACGGAAGAACCTATCTACGAGATTCCTGTCATCCCGACCGAGAGCATTCTGCCCGTGATTCCGACCGACACGCTGCCTGTGATTCCGACCGCTGTGCCGACGCAGAAACCGCAGAAGCCGAATGTGGTTTATGTCGTGGTGACCGCCACCCCCGAACCGCAGCGCTGGTACACCGCCACGCCGTACCCGGTCTACAGCTGGAATGTCCCGCAGCCGGGGCAGCAGCGTCCTCCGCAGGGGCAGCCCGGTTATCAGATTCAGCCGCAGCCGCAATATACTTACCCGACCGCGACGCCTTACAACAGCGGTTATTTGGTCTATCCGACCGCGGCCTCCTCTTACAACGCGCCGCAGTTCGCCACCGCGACCCCGGTCCCGACCGAGGATCCCGGCAAACAGATGGGTTTCACCTATGTGCTCGAGGAGATGACGGAGAACGCCATCCCGATGACCTGGCGCTACACCGGCATGACCGAATATGCCATTTACTTGTACGATATCAACGGCAGTCTGTACCCGGCTTACGCCATGAACTGGACCAAGGCCGCGGACCTCTGCACGAGCTCGGCCTGTAACTTCTCGGTGGAGTCGATCCCCGAAGACCTGCTGAACGGCGGCGGATTCTCGCTGCAGTTGAACGCGAAGGATTCCGCCGGGAATGTCTACCGCTCGGACTTCGTGACCATGCAGGTCAGCGTCCCCGAACCGACCCCGACCCCGACGCCGGAACCGGAAGCGCAGCGCTCGTTCTTCGGCGGCTTCTTCCACTGGCTGTTCGGGCCGATCCTCCGCCTGTTCGGGCTGGATTGATCGCGGACGGTATTGATTTTTGAATAAATGACAGGGGCAGTCTTTTGCTGTCCCTGTTCTTTTCCGGGGAAGACAAGGAGGCATAAAACAATCAATGAATACTGTGTTTGTCTACTTATCGAAATTTTTAACGGCCCTCGCCGCGCCCGGCGCGCTGCTGGCGCTGCTGCTGTTGATCGGCGCTTTGGTCAAGAAACCGAAGTTCAAAAACGCCGTGCTGTGGATCGCGTTCGCCGCGATTATGATCTTCGGCAATAAGCTCCCCGGCGCGTATCTCACCCGTTGGCTGGAGACGCGGTACCCGCCCTATGACGGCACCCAAACCGCGGATGCCATCGTCGTTCTGGGCGGCGGGACTGTCTCGAAGTCTTACCCGCGCCAGACCGTTGAAGTGAACGGCGCCGGCGACCGCGTGATTTACGCATCCAAACTCTGGCATGACGGCGCCGCGCCGTTGATGCTCTGCTCCGGGAGTTACATTTCCTGGCGGGACGGGGAGACTATTGTTGACGGATCCGTGACCTCGCCCGCCTCCGAGAACGCCGAACTCGCGCGGATGCTCGGCGTCGACGCGGATGCCATCATCACGCAGGACCGTTCGCTGAACACCGCCGAGGAAGCCGAGTACAATGCCGCGATTCTGAAGGGGCGGGGGATCACCCGCGTCATCCTCGTCACCTCCGCCATGCACATGCGCCGCGCCGCTGCGCTGTTCGAGAAACAGGGCCTCGAGGTCATCCCCGCGCCGACCGATTACAGTTACTCGGATGAGCAGTGGGAGAATGAGATCACGATCACCTGGGCGAAGGCGTATGACTTCATCGTCCCGTCGATGGGGAACATCCGCTCGCTGGAGAACGCGTTGAAGGAGTATGTTGGGTATTTCGTGTACGGCCTTCGCGGGTGGTTGTGATATTGTGAAAAAGAAGGGCTGTCGAAACATCGGCAGCCTCTTTTTTACGGCTCAAAACGCTCCGCGTGGGGAGCGGGTGTGCAGGTCACCTCATCCACCGCGGAGCGGTCCCCCTTCCCCTCGAGGGGAAGGCT